>JBIOJM010000533.1:0-4462 GCA_044450785.1 Isosphaerales bacterium | reverse complement strand
TCGCCCGCTGTCTCTTTATGGATGTCGTGCAGGCGGCGTTCCAGCCTGGCGACATCGTTCTTCTTGAGTAAGCTGCTGCACTCCTTCAGCTCATTCAGCCGCGATTCCGCCACCCGGTAGTCGCGGCGCAGCTTTTCGAGCTGGGCTGATTCGTTCCTGCCCGGGCCAGCGGAGAGTCCCTTGAGGTCGGTCTCGCCCACCAGGCGCTCCTGCGTACGCAGTGCCCTTTCCTTCTGTTCAAAATCTTGGTTGAGCGCCAGGAAGCGTCGCCCAAGCTCGTCGAGATCGCGCGGACGATTCCGCGCAACGTCAAGGACACCATGAGCTTCGGACTCACGAGCCTTGAGCACGACGATTTCGCCCTCGATCGTGGCGATCTTTTCCGAAACCCAGCGCTGCGGATTCTGGCTGTCGAAGAGGATATGGAGCAGTGGGTAGACGGCGCCCAGCTCGGTGAAGAAGAGGAGGGCGACCATCGCCGCGCAGCCGATGGAAAGCCCGAACCGAACCCGGTAGCGCCAAGCAAATTTGACCAGGCGGACGAAGTTTATCATGTGCGAGGGATGTCGCGGATGGGGAGACCCAGAGAGCTTCCATGCGTCATCGGCATTCGTAGGTGAACTCCGATGCTCGGGCGGTACAGTGTGTACCATGATTGGACCGGAGCGACAATCCGACTTCGACTTCGATCGGCCGGCGGCCGCGCGCCCGGTCAGTCGCTCTTGGAAATTCGGAGTTCCATGGTTATGATCGTGACGATGAGGGAACGGGCAGCGTACTCCGGCCCACCAGGATGACTGCCGGCCGTCACGGAGGACGGGATGAAATTACTCGCTCTGGTCGAATCGCCTGACCACGTCTGTTGTCGTTACCGGGTCCGGGCTTTTGCAAGGGCGCTCGAGGACGCGGATTGGTCCTTGAGTTTAGAGGGGCTGGATCGAGGGGCTTTCGTGCGGCCCTTCCAGCTTCGCCGAGCGTCGCAATACGACGCGGTAATCTTGCAGCGCAAGCTGTTACCGAGCTGGCAGTTGAGTGCCCTGCGCCGAGCTTCGCGCCACCTCGTCTTCGATTTCGACGACGCGGTCCAGTATCGCGATTCGTACGATCGGCGCGGTCATCACAGCCGCTGGCGTTCCCGGCGCTTTGCGCAGACGGTGTGCATGGCCGATACGATCGTCGCGGGCAACGATTTCCTGGCGGACTGCGCACTCCGATCCGGGGCCAGGGTCGAACGAGTCCATGTGATTCCCACTTGCGTGGACACTCGCGGCTACTCCACCGCGCGGCACGATCATTCGTATTCGGCCGGGACGGTCGACCTCGTCTGGATTGGGTCGGCGAGCACGCTCCAGGGAGTGGAGCAATCACGACCGATCTGGGAAAGGCTGGCGGAAGCGCTCCCGCAACTGAGGCTCCGAGTCATCTGCGATCGATTTCCCGAGGCGTTTCCCGTCCCGGTGGTTCCGATCGTCTGGAATGAGCAAACGGAAGCGCGCGAGCTCGCGGCGGGAGACATCGGGGTGAGCTGGCTGCCCGATGACCTGTGGAGCCGCGGCAAGTGCGGACTGAAGGTCCTGCAGTACCACGCGGCGGGGCTACCGGTCCTCGCCAATCCGGTCGGGTCGAACCGTGAGCTGATTCGGGCCGGCGAGACCGGGATTCTCGCCACGACTCCCGACGAGTGGGTCGATGCCGTCACGCGGCTGGCCGGGGATCCGCGGCTGCGACAGAGAATGGGACTTCTCGGCCGCGAGCGGGTGGAGGCGGATTACTCGGTCTCGGCCTGGGCTGAAACCTTCGTGACCTCGATGACCGGCACCTCGCGGACGTCGGTGCGCTCCTCCTGGAAAGTTGATCGGTGCCCGCCGGCGCACGGGCATGCCGGGTCTGGACCGCATGCCGCCCAGGTGAAACCAAGTCGAACTCTCAACCAGATCGGCGATCGATGAGCCTTTGCACCCCGCACAAACGATCGACCGTTCCGGTTGTTCGAATGACGCCGACGATCGCGGAAGCCCCGGCTCACGGGAACGGCGGGCGGATGTTCAAGCCGCCCGAATGGGAATGGTTGGGGTTTGGAGAGGTGGGGTGGTGGTTCCGGGACGGATGGGGTGACGTGCTCTTGGGTCCCGATGGGCTCCGCCTGAACGAGTGGCGGGAAGAGGGGCGGGTGACGACGATCAAATCGGGGCCCCATCGCATTGTTTACCGCGTTGACCTTCCTCGCGGAACGATCTACCTCAAGCACTTCCTTGTCCCTGACTGGCGCGCCACACTCCGCCAGTGGGTTCGCAGGGGGAAGGGGCGGAATGAGGGTAAGCGGTCCCAACACCTCGCCACAATCGGAGTGCCGACGATCACGCCGGTCGCGCTGGGGGAACAGCGGAAGCGGAAATTCCTGTTCGAGAATTATCTCGTCACGCTGGCGATCTCCGCCGCGACCCCGCTCGATGAGTTCGTCGAGCGCCGCCTCCCCGAGTGGCCCGAGCCGCTCCGTTCGCGGGTCCGTCGAAAGCTTGCTCGCGACATGGCCGTCATGACGGCCCGGCTGCACAACGCCGGTCTGCTCCACCACGACTTTCATCCCGGTAACATTCTGGTCCGCTTCGAGGCCAACCTCGAGCCCGAGCTCGTCATGATCGACCTGGACGCCCTGCGCAAGAGTCGGCGCGTCACCTGGAAGCTGGCGCGACAGAACCTGGCGCTGCTCGATCACTTCTTCTGGCTGCGGAGCAGTCGAACCGACCGTCATCGCTTCCTGAAGGCCTACCTCCAAAGTCGGTCGGAGCTGCCGGCCGACGTCCGGCGGTTCGGGCGCCTGATCGAGGACACGACCCGGATCTGGGCGGAGCGGCTCTGGCGGCGCTGGGGACGGCGCTGCCGTTCGTCGAACAAGTACTTCCAGGTCTTTCCCGGCCATACGTCCTGGTGCGTCGCCTCGCGCGACCTCGACCCGCGCGAAATCCACTCCCTCATCGAGGATCCAGACCGTCCGTTCCATGAGTCCGGGACGATCATCCTCAAGGATTCACGGACGACAAGGGTGGCCGAGACGACGATGGTTGCGGGTGGGCGCCCGACCCGGGTCATCTACAAGAGGTTCAACCGCAAGAAGTGGCTCGATCCGATCCTGACGCTTTTCCGGCCCAGCCGGGCCTGGCGGTCGTGGCAAGCCGGCCAGGACCTCGCCAGTCGCGGAATCCCCACCCCGCGCAACCTGGCGTTCATCGCGCGGCGGCGCTCGTTCAGAAGCAACCCCCTCTCCTGGTTCCTGCCGCGCGAAACCTACCTGATCACCGTCAAGGAACCGGACTCCGTCAGCTTGACCTCCTACGTCAGCGAGATCCTCCCGACCCTTGCTCCGGAGGTCCGCCGTGCTCGGATCCGCAGCCTGGCCGGATCGCTGGCCCTCCTGATCCGGTGCTTGCACGAGCGTTCGCTTTCACACCGCGATCTGAAAGCCTCGAACATCCTGATCAAGCTCGATTCGGTCGATGGGAGAGACCAGCTCAGCTTGATCGATCTGGTGGGGGTTCACTTGCAGCATCCGCTGCCGTGGAGGCGTCGCGTTCAGAACCTGGCGCGGCTCTGCCTGAGCCTGAGCTCCGTTCCGGAGCGCACGCGTACCGACGCCTTGCATTTCCTCCGCGTCTATCTCCCCTGGGGCTTATCGCCCCTGGGCGACTGGAAAGGAATCTGGCGGTCGATCGACAAGGCGATCGCGACCAAGCGATCGCGAAACCTGCGGCGCGGGCGGCCACTTTCCTGACCGGACGGGAGCCGAGCAGTGACGGTGGGATTGGAGCATCGGCCGATTCGCCGGCATCGCATTGCGTTGGCCCTCTGGGTGCTGGCGCTCTTCCTCGTGTCCTCGAGCTGCGCGACGCTCATGGACCGCGGCCAGCCGCTCGTGCCGACCCGGTACCAGCTTCGGACCGGCCCGTTCATCATCTACTCGAACTTCCCGATGAGCGAGGATCCGCCGGCCGTCCTGTGCCTGCGGGCACTCGAGCGTGACATGAAGCAACACCTCGATTTTCAGCCCCGCGCCGACGATGAACCGGTCAAAATCTACGTCCTGGACGATCGAAGCTCGTTCGCTCATTTTCTCAAGTTTCATTATCCCGAGCTCCCGCCACGACGGGCGTTCTTCCTGGCTCAGGGTGGCGAGCGCGTCGTGTATACCTACTCGAGCCCGCGTCTCGAGGAAGACTTGCGGCACGAGGCAACCCATGCCTTGCTCCACGGTTCGTTCGGCGATCTGCCGCTCTGGCTCGATGAAGGGCTTGCGGAATACTTCGAATCGGACCTGGCTCAATCCGGTGCGGAGCGCGAGCGGATCGATCGCCTCGCCGGCGACATCGCGGCCGGCTGGTCCCCCAGCCTCGAGCGGCTCGAATCGCTCTCGGACATCCGCGCGATGACCCCACGCGATTATCGAGAAGCGTGGGGGTGGGTGCAT
>JBIOJM010000532.1:0-4486 GCA_044450785.1 Isosphaerales bacterium | reverse complement strand
GGTGGGTCGAAACGATGCTTTGCATCGTGAGGCCCACCGATCGCCACGGCTCTCCCGGTGGGCCTCGCCGCGACGTGTCGCGGCTCGACCCACCCTACTCATCGCTTCCGCGGGAACCACTCCCGCCCAAAGATGCGCGCACGGCAGCAGAGAACGTACGGAGGTAGAATCTAATGACCATGGTAAACTCGGGAGGCGATTACCATCAAGTCGAGCCCCTGCGCTTTATAAAGATGCGTTCATTCCGGCCTTGTTCCTGCGTGGAGGTCGGATACAATGGCCGACTACCGGTCGTTTCCGTATTTGGCACAAGGGGTAAGGGCGTGCGAGTCGGCTATTTCGACTGTTTCAGCGGCATCGCCGGCGACATGACGTTGGCGGCCCTGGTCGATGCCGGCGTCGACCGCCGGCCCATCCAGGAAGCAGTGGCCAGCCTGGGTCTGCCCTGCGAGCTGACGTTCGAGACGGTGCGGCGCGGCGGCTTCCGGGCAACCTATGCCAAGGTCGTCACGCCTCACGAGCACGCCCATCGCCACTGGCACCACATCGAGGCGATCATCGACACGAGCATCCTGAGCCCGCGCCAAAAGGACCTGGCCAAGAGGATCTTTCTCAAGCTCGGCGAGGCCGAGGCGAAGGTTCACGGCATCGAGCTGGGCAAGATCCACTTTCACGAAGTCGGCGCGGTCGACTCGATCGTCGACATCGTCGGCTCGGCCGTTGGCCTGGACCTGCTGGGGGTGGACCACTATGAGGCCAGCCCGGTGCCGCCCGGCCGTGGTTGGGTCAAGGCCGCGCACGGCAGGATGCCGCTGCCGGCCCCCGGTACGGCCGAGCTGCTGCGCGGGGTTCCCCTGGCCGAGTCGCTCGTCGATGGGGAGATGACGACCCCAACCGGGGCCGCGATCCTCACGACCGTCGTCGAGCGGTTCACGTCGCTGCCGGCCCTCACGATCGAATAGATCGGCCTGGGCGCCGGCACGCGTGAGACGCCCGAACAGGCTAATATCCTTCGCCTCTTCGTCGGGACCGTCAACCTTCCCGCCGCGAACGACCGAATCTGGGTCCTCGAGACCAATCTCGACGACCTCCCGGGCGAAGTCGTCGGCTACACGATGACCCAGCTCATGGAAGCCGGCGCACTCGACGCCTTCCTCACGCCGATCCAGATGAAGAAGAACCGGCCGGGCGTGATGGTCTCGGTCCTTTGCGACGAGATCACGATCCCCGCGCTCGAGGACCTTCTCTTTCGCGAGACGGCGACCTTGGGCATCCGCCGATACCCGGTCAGCCGGCACAAGCTCAAGCGGCAACCCATCGAGGTCGAGACTCAGTTCGGACCTGTCAAGGGAAAGCTGGGCTGGTTGGGTGAGCGCCCGCCGACGTTCAGCCCCGAGTATGACGATTGCGCGCGGATCGCCGCGGCCCGAGCGATCCCCCTTCGCGAGATCTACGAGGCGGCTCACGCCGCCTATGCACGACGAAACAATGCGGCGGAGCGTAGCCCTGCCGGACACGCTCACCCTTGATTCGAGAGGCCGGTGGATCACTCACAAGGAACAGGTCGACGACTTGTCGTCTCGACGAAGTTCGGGTCGACGAGTCGTGGGCCCCGGGAATCCAAGGAAGGACGAAATCGATGACGCCGGAATCGTGGTTCGTTGTGACGGTTGCCGCGGCGTTCCTACTCCTGGGGATCGCCTGCTCGCCCCTGGCCTGGGTGGCGCTCCACCACCGGCGGTCGCGGTCGGAACAGCTCATGGAGGGACGCTGGCTCGAGCTGACCGCCCAGGTGCGGTCGTTAGAGGCGCGGCTGGCACAGTCGGACGCGTTCAGGCAAGCACAGACGGGAAACGCCGAGCCGTCGCCGTCCCACGTGACGCCTTCGCGACGGCCCGGAGCGACTCGACCTTCGAACGGCGCGCGGCGAGAGCACACCCTTGCCACGACCTCGGATGCCCCGCTCGAGCCAGCCCTGATCGCCGTCCCCGAGCTGGCCGGCGCGCCCAACGACCGCGAGGCCTCGGTCAGTGGACTCACCGAGCGCTACGCCGCAATCTGGACGCTGGCGGATAGCGGAGGCTCACCCGAGGTGATCGCTCGAGCGACCGGCCAGCCCATCGGCCAGATTGATCTGATCCTCGGTCTCAGGCGGCAAATCGACGGAACCCGGACCACCATACCCCATGCACCCCACGCTTGATTCCGCGCCATGACAGGCATTCAGGCCGCCATTCTCTTGATCTACACCGCGATCATCGCGATCTGGCCGATTCGCCTGCTCGTGCTCGAAATCATTCTGCGCCGCCAGGAAGTCCTCTCGGCCGGATCGCCGCCCTACGATCAGCTCCACCCGCCACTGGTCTCGGCAATCATCCCGGCCAAGGACGAGGAGGCCAACCTGGCCGAGTGCCTCCTCTCGATCTGTCGCCAGACTTATTCGAACCTCGAGATCCTGGTCGTCGACGACCGTAGCACCGATCGGACCGGTGAGATCGCGCGTGGCATCGCCGCATCCGATTTACGCATCCGCGTCTTCACCATCGATCGTCTGCCGCCAGGTTGGACGGGCAAGACTCACGCGCTCCAGCACGCCGTTGGGTTCTCTCGAGGGCAGTGGCTCTTGTTCCTGGACGCGGATACGCTGCACGCCCCCGGAAGCCTGGCCATCATGATGGAATTCGCCCGGTCTCACGGGGCGGCTCTGGTCAGCCTCCTCCCCGAGCTGCGCTGTGAGACGTTCTGGGAAAAAGTCGTGCAGCCGCTCGGAGCGATCACCTTGATGCAATCGTTCCCACTCCACGCCGTTCATGACAATCGATCACCCCTGGCGTTCGCCAACGGCCAGTACATCCTGGTCGAGCGCACGGCATACCTTGCCGCCGGCGGCCACGAGGCGGTTCGAGACCGGTTCGTCGAGGACATCGCGATTGCGCAGCGGATCAAGGACCTGGGCTTGCCAATCCGTGTCGCACTCGTCAAAGGGATCGTTTCCTGTCGTATGTATGCCTCGCTCGGCCAACTCATGCGGGGCTGGAGCCGGATCCTCTACGACGCACTCGGCCGGAACCCCTGGCGGCTCCTCGGCAAGCTACTCGATCCGGTGATCTTCTGTCAGTCCGGCCATCTGGCGCTCGCGGCCGGCTTGGTTCTCCTGGCGATGGGCCGCAGCCAAACGTTCGCGCTATCGCTCGCCGGCCTGAGCGTCATCCATCATGCCTTCATGTATCTCGTGTTCCGTCGCGTCTACAGCACGTCCGTGGCCCACACGCGATATGCCGCCTGGTTTCCCATCGCCAACCTGGTCGTGGACCTGATCCTGCTGCGATCGATCCGGATGAGCTTGACCGGCAACGTCAGTTGGCGAGGAACAGACTATGGAAGGATGAAGGATGGTTGAGACTGCCGGATCGGGCCTGATCTCTGGTAGCATGAGAAGGTGGCCGGGCGAATGTGCTCGGTCGGAGACCATCCATGCCGATCCATGACTGGACGCGGGTGCAGGCGGGAACCTTCCACCACTTCCACCACTCGTGGATCGAGGAGATCGCACGAGCCTTGAATCGTGGATTGCTCCCCCGCGATTATTACGCCATGTTCGAGCAGATCACGGGCAGCTTGGGTCCGGACGTACTGACGTTGAACCTGCCGGTACATGGATCGCTTTCGGCAGAAGAATCACCGTCTTCGGGCGGTGTCGCTCTCGCCTCGGCACCGCCGAACGTTCGGTTCCACGCCCGGACCGAGGTGGATCTCTATGCCGCGAAAGCCAAGGCGGTCGTGATCCGCCACCGGAGCGGGCACCAGGTCATCGCGATGGTGGAGGTTGTCTCGCCGGGGAACAAGAGCAGCCAGACCGAGGTGAAAGCGTTCGTACAGAAGGCCGACCAAGCCCTGCTGGCCGGCATCCATCTGTTGATCGTCGACCTGTTCCCGCCGACTCCGCGCGACCCCCATGGCATCCACCAGGCGATCTGGGGCGAGGGGCGCGAGGGCGACTTCGCTCTGCCCGACGACAAGCCGCTGACCTGCGTCTCCTACATCGGCTTCCCCTCCATCGAGGTCTTCCTCGAGCCGGTGGCAGTGGGCGACGCGCTGCCGGATAGGCCCCTGTTCCTCACGCCGGAGGTGTACGTCCCCCTCCCTCTGGACGCCACCTACCACTCGGCCTGGGAGGCCGTCCCCGCGTTCTGGCAAGAGGCACTCTCCGCGCTGCCCGCTCTTGGCCGCAAGAAAACCGGACAGGGCCGGAAGCGGAAAAAATGATGGCCGCGCATGTTGCGGACCTGGGGTCCGATTGGATTCACGACTCACGGATCAACCATCAAACACGGAGGAGATGACTTATGCGTTTTAGGTGGAGGAGGCTGGAGTGATGAAAAGTTGGGATCGCGGAAATGCCGCCTTCATCGCGGTTTCCTCGCGCGCTTTCCCCGGCGAGCACCCCTCGTCCTTTCCCCCCCTTGCGAAGGGGGGGCCAGGGGGG
>JBIOJM010000531.1:0-4498 GCA_044450785.1 Isosphaerales bacterium | reverse complement strand
GCGCCGTGCCGCTGACTGGAACATAAACTGTTGGCTAGCGCCGTGCCGCTGACAGAGCGGCACGGCGCTAGCCGCCGGTGTTTGGCGATCGACGATCCACCTCATGGACGCGGAACGACCGCCTACTGCCTGCTGCCTGCCACCCACCGTCCACTGCCTACTGCCTGCTGCCGAGATGATTTTTCAAGGTCTCGGATTGTAAAAACGGCCGTTCGAGCCCCAGGGCGGTTCGATCGATGACGCCCTACCGTCGATACGACGTGCATGTTTTGAACCCGCCGGTCGGAAAATGTCCCTTTTTTCGCCCGACTCACGATTCGGCCCGCGGTTTGCTATTCCATCTCCGCGATCGGCGGCTCCGCCGATCTGAGAAGAGGGAGGAATCGATCCTCATACCCTCCCTTTGATGGTGACCGATCGACCTGAGATTTCACCCCTGCGACTCTTCAGGTCCACGGAAGGGGGCACGGCCATCTCGCTCGTCCGCGAGCCGGGATCGTTGTCCGCGCGAATCCACCACGGAACGGCCAGCGCCCAGTTGGGTTACCGGGGTTTCCCATACGGCGGATGATCTCCGCCCGAGAAAGGGGAAAACCCATGATCAGCACGGCCCGGATCATTACAGCGGCCTTGGTCCTGATGGCGATGGCGGCGTCCTCCCTTGCTCAGGACCAGCCGTCAAGAGAGTGGGTCTGGCTCTCCAAACAAGGAGTGTGGGGCTATGGATATCAGATCCAGGACGGCCCCCACCGCGGACTCTGGCGAGTCGATCCCGAATCGAAGCGGGCGCCCGAAGAGCTCGTGCCGGCGACCGATCCATACGGTTTCGCTGCAATCATCAACCGCTATCGCAGCGAGGCCGGCTTGCCGGCTCTGGCGTACGATCACGAGCTCTCGGTCTGGGCGGCGCAGAATAACGCCGAGCAGTCCAGCCGCGGCATGGGGCACCACATCAGCCCGAACTGCTATCAGAATTGCGCCTGGAACACCCCCGATGCGGCGAGTACGGGCGAGGCATGGATGGACTCGCGGGGCCACCGGGCAAACATGCTCTCTCCGTCGATCAGCCGCTTCGGCATCGCGTATGGCCCTGGGCCGTACTGGACCATGAACGCGAAATGATCAGCCCGTTGAATATCCCGGCCTGCCGGGCGAAACGCTTCTGGAAAGTTCCCTGTGTTCGAACCGCGCACCCATCTTGAGGATCCCCGCTGTGAGCAGAACCCTGGCCCTGTCGTTCGTCGTGCTGCTTGCCGTATCCGCCCGCGCCGACGATATCCGCGAACGGCTCTCGGTCTACATGGATGCCGCCGCGAAAGTGGAGAAATTCAACGGCTCGGTGCTGGTGGCGAAGGACGGCAAGGTCCTCTTCGCCAAGGGCTACGGACTGGCGAATGCCGAGCATGAGGTCCCGAACACACCCGAGACGAAGTTCCGGTTGGGGTCGATCACCAAGCAGTTCACCGCCACGGCGATCCTGATCTTGCAGGACCAGGGCAAGCTCAAGGTCGAGGACTTGATCGGCAAGTACCTCTCCGATGCCCCGAAGACGTGGGAGAAAGTGACGATTCACCACCTCTTGACCCACACCTCGGGTATCCCGAGCTACACGGACGACGTATTGTACGGACTGTCGATGACGAAGCCCGAGACGGTCAACTCGATGATCGCACGGTTCAAGGACAAGCCTCTCAGTTTCGAGCCGGGTTCAAAGTTTCACTACGACAACTCGGGGTACTTCCTCCTCGGTGCGATCATCGAGAAGGTGTCGGGCAAGTCCTACGAGGCTTTCCTCAAGGAGGCGATCTTCGAGCCTCTGGGCATGAAGGACACGGGCTACGACCGGCACGCGACGGTCCTGCCGAAACGGGCTTCGGGCTACGATCGCCGGGGTGATGGGCTGGTGAACGCGCCCTATCTGGACATGAACCAACCTTATGCGGCGGGGTCGTTGTACTCGACCGTGGGCGACCTGTTCAAATGGGACCGAGCGTTGAAGGCGGGCAAGCCGGTCTCGAAAGCGGGCATGGCCGCCATGTTCACGCCGTTCAAGGACAATTACGCCTACGGCTGGGTGATCGGCGACCGCAAGGGGCGCAAGCTGGTCGGGCACGGCGGAGGGATCAACGGCTTCGCCACCGATTTCGCGCGCTACCCCGCGGACGACGTTTGCGTGGCCGTGCTCTGCAATGTCTTGCCCTCGAACCCGGGCAAGGTCACGCGGGACCTGGCGGGAATCGTGTTCGGCGAGACGGTCGCTCTGCCCAAGGCCCGCGTCGTGGCCAAGGTGGACCCGAAGATCTATGACGATTATGTCGGAAAGTACCAGCTCGCGCCGACGTTCGCGCTGACGGTCACGCGTGAGGGGAATCGGCTCATGAGCCAGGCGACCGGCCAGGGGCAGATCGAGATCTTCCCGGAGTCGGATACAAAGTTCTTCCTCAAGGTAGTCGACGCTCAGCTTACGTTTGTGAAAGAGGATGGCAAGGTCACACACCTGATCCTGCACCAAAACGGCAGGGACATGAAGGCGAAGCGGGTGGCGAAGTAGCGGCGGACTTTTGCGATGAACTCTTTCTCCAAGATAGCAATCGTCACCGGTGCAGGGTCGGGGATCGGCCGTGCGACCGCTCTGGCCCTCCTGGGTGAGGGGTACTCGGTCGTCCTGGCCGGGCGCCGGTCCGAGGCACTCGCGGAGACCGTGGCCCGGGCCGGGCCGGACGGCCCCCGGGCCCTCGCTGTCCCCACCGACGTGTCGGACTCGCAGTCCGTCCGTGCACTCTTCGAGACGACACAACAGGCCTTCGGCCGCCTCGACCTCCTGTTCAACAACGCCGGGACAGGTGCGCCGGCGGTCCCCCTCGAAGACCTGACGGTCGAAGAGTGGCGGCGGGTCGTCGACGTCAACCTGACCGGGGTGTTCCTCTGCACGCGGGAAGCGTTCCGCCTCATGAAGGGCCAGGCCCCGCGCGGCGGCCGGATCATCAACAACGGGTCCATCTCGGCTCACGCGCCGCGGCCGAACTCGGCCCCGTATACGGCAACGAAGCACGCGATCACGGGGCTCACCAAGTCCACCGCCCTGGACGGGCGGAAATACGACATCGCGTGCGGCCAGATCGACATCGGCAACGCGGACACCGAGCTGACGGCTCGGATGAAAGCAGGCGTCCCGCAGGCGGACGGATCTCTCGCCGTCGAGCCGACGATCGACGCGGGCCACGTGGCCCGGGCGGTTCTGTACATGGCGGCCCTCTCCCTGGACGCGAACGTCCTGTTCATGACCGTGATGGCGACCAAGATGCCGTTCGTCGGCCGGGGCTGAAGCTCGTTCGTGAGGCAGTGCCCGCGACCTTGCTTGCGTTCCGGTTGGTGCGGGAGTCGCCGGGGGGACAGGGCTGGGGTGATGAAAAGTTGGTCTTGCGGAAGTGCCGCGTTCATCGCGGTTTCGTTGCGCGCGTTCCCCGGCGAGCACCCCTCTTCCTTTCCCCCCCTTCGCAACAGCGATTTTTGGGGGCTGGTTAATTTGACATCAGCGGAAGCAAAAGTCGAGTTTAAATCCATACAGCCATGGGATGCGCGGGTCGACACCCTCGGCTCGGAGCCTTGCGGGCAGGTCCTCGTACACATGACGTAGGTTGTCGGCAGTCGGAGCATTATAGTACGTTACCAAGACGGTATCTCCCTCGACGACCCGCACGTCTCCCTCGAGCCCGGCGAAGTAAGCCTTGGACAGGTGCCCCGCATCCCAGTTCGCTGCTGTTGGGCCCAGGTGCTTACGAAACCGATCGGTCGCTGCTTGAGCGACCAGGGCCATCGACATCTGCCCGTACCTGATGTTCAGATTGCAGGTCCCTGCCCGGTTCCAGCCCAATGCCTGATGGGCATTGAAGAACTCCTCCACATGCCACCGCTTGGGAAAATCCTCAGTCAACTCCGCAATCTCTTCGCCGTCCTTGGTCGAGAGGAACGCCTTGAAGTGGTGCTGCTCGGGCCGCTCTCCCTCCCGCTGAATGTACTGGTAGAACGGTCCTGCCTGGCTGTTCTTGGGGGTGTAGGCCAGCTTCGCCGTTGCGTAACCCGCCCAACGCGGCTGGAACATCTCGGAGGGCAATTCACGTAGTTTCGCGCGCAGGCTGGGCTGATCGGGCATCGGGACCAAGAGGTCGAAGTTCGTCTGAGACTTGACCTTGTCCAGCAGTTCGACCGTGAAGTGCTCCCCATCGGCCAGTACCAGCATCTGTCCGGGTTGCGTGTCCAGGATGTCGGCGGCTAACCGGAGTAATCCCTCCGCGGCGTTGGAGGCCGTACGCGCCGAGGTACCCGTTGTGAAACAGACTGGCTGGTGAGTGTCAGCGTCCAGCACGAAGAAGGTTTGCGCGGTCTTGGTCGGGCGTACGGCTTCGTCGAGGCGGTGGCGGCGCATGTGGCGTTTACTGAAGCTGCGGACGCGATGGGGATCGATGGCCAACACCCGGCCCTGAAAATGGCCCGAGGC
>JBIOJM010000530.1:0-4501 GCA_044450785.1 Isosphaerales bacterium | reverse complement strand
GTCGGAAGTGGCGGGTCGCCTCGGGGCTCACCGCGGAACAGGTCCGCCAGCAGGACGGCGAAGTTCGGCGCGACTCCCCGGCCTCCGGCTGTGGGCCCGCGGGCACCCGAAGGGTCGCCGCCCCACCTGTCCGTACCCACCCGCATCCGGTAATTCGGCGACTACGAGATCATCCGCGAGATCGCCCGCGGCGGCATGGGTGTCGTGTTCCGGGCCCGGCAGGTGAGCCTCAACCGCACCGTCGCGCTCAAGATGATCCTGGCCGGACAGCTTGCCAACGAAACGGACGTCAAACGCTTCTATACTGAGGCCGAGGCCGCCGCCAACCTTGACCATCCGGGGATCGTCCCGATCTTCGAGGTCGGCCAGCACGAGGGGCAGCATTATTTCTCGATGGGTTTCGTCGAGGGGCAAAGCCTCTCCCAACGCCTGGCCGAGGGACCGCTGCCAGCCCGGGAAGCCGCCGAGCTGATTCGGCGCGTCAGCGAGTCCATCGAATACGCCCACCAACACGGCGTGATTCACCGCGACCTCAAGCCGGCCAACATCCTGCTCGACCCGGAGGGCAACCCGCGTGTGACCGACTTCGGCCTGGCGAAGAAAGTCCAGGGCGACAGCGGGCTCACCGGTTCCGGCCAGATCATGGGCACGCCGAGTTACATGCCGCCGGAACAGGCCGGGGGCAAGCGCGGCGAGGTTGGCCCGGCGGCGGACGTGTATGCGCTGGGGGCGACGCTCTATGCCTTGGTGACCGGCCGGCCGCCGTTCCAGGCGGCCACGCCGATGGACACCGTCATCCAGGTCATCAGTGACGAACCGGTCCCGCCGCGGCGGCTCAATGCTACCGTGCCGAGGGACCTGGAGACGATCTGCTTGAAATGCCTGGAGAAGGACCCCCGGCGGCGGTACGGCTCGGCGCGGGCGTTGGCCGAGGAACTGAATCGGTTCCTGTCGGGCGAGCCGATCGTGGCGCGACCGGTGGGCCCGGCCGAGCGGGCGGTGAAGTGGGTGAGGCGAAGGCCGGTGATCGCAAGCCTTGCGGCCGGTGTCGTGCTGGCGCTGGTGCTCGGCACGGCTGTCGCGAGCTTCTTCGCCGTCCGGGCCAGCCGGAATGCGGCCGAAGCACACGCCAATCTCGTGCTGGCCAACTTGGAGACCACTCGCGCCAACGAGGCCGCACGGAAAGCGACGGAGGAGGCCCGCCGCGCCGATATGGAGGCGCAGCGCGTCCGTGAGGAGAAGCAGCTCAGCGACCGACGCTTGTATGTGGCCGAGATGAACCTGGCCCACCAAGCGTATCGGGAGTCGAACATGAAGCTGGTCCGGCAACACCTCGAGGCACAACGGCCGAAGCAGCCCGGCGACCCCGATCCTCGCGGCTTCGAGTGGTACTATCTCGACCGCCTTCGCGAAGCCGATCTGCGCACCCTGCGCGGGCCTGAGAAGGGAATGGTGCGCGTGAGGTTCAGCCCAGACGGTCGCACCCTCGCCTCCGCCGGTGCCGATGATGGCACGGTGAGGCTCTGGGACGTCGCCAGCGGGAAGGAAGGCCAGACCTTGCGCGGACACACGGTCCCTGTCAGCAACGTGGTGGCGTATAGCCCGGATGGGCGGACCCTCGCCTCCGCCGGCCAGGACAAGACGGTGAAGCTCTGGGACACCGCGAATGGGCAGCTAATCTGCAGCCTGTCCGGCCACAGGTTCATGGTCTTCGACGTGGCGTTCAGCCGCCCCGACGGCCGGATGCTCGCCTCCGCCAGCCAGGACTTGACCGTGAAGCTGTGGGACACCGCCACACGCAAGGAGATCCGCACGCTGGCCGGTCATGAAAACGCGGTGATGGGCGTGGCGTTCAGCCAGGACGGCAAGCGGCTCGCCTCCGCCAGCCTAGACCGGACGGTGAAGGTGTGGGACGCGGCGACCGGGCAGGAGACCCTCACCCTCAAGGGGCACACCGACGGCGTCATGCGCGTGGCGTTCAGCCCGGACGGCCGGACCCTCGCCTCCGCAGCTTGGGACCATACCGTGAAACTCTGGGACACCACGACCGATCGAGATCCCTTGACCCTGCGGGGACACGAGGACGCGGTCGTTGACGTGGCGTTCAGCCCGGACGGCCGGACCCTCGCCTCGGCCGGCCAGGACCGAACAGTAAGGCTCTGGAACGTCGCCTCGGCCCGTGAAATTCGGACCATACGCGGGCACGAGGCGCCGGTTGACGGCGTGGCGTTCAGCCCGGACGGCCGTACCCTCGCCTCCACCAGCAGACTTGACGGGACCGTGAAGCTCTGGGACGTCCTCGCGAGCGAGGATCCTCAAACTCTGCGCGGACGCGGCAACGTCGTCAGGGCTGTGGCATACAGTCCCGACGGGCGCATTCTCGCGTCCGCCTGTCAGGACGACACCGTGAAGCTCTGGGACGCCGCCACGGGCCAGGAAATTCGGACCCTCGACCGCTCCACTGAAAAAGAGTATAGACCCAGCCTACGTTCCGCCGTCTTCCACGCCGCGAATGAGTACAAAAAGGTGGTCTTCAGCCCGAACGGCCGGACCCTTGCTTCCACCTATCGGGACGGGACTGTGAAACTCTGGGATGTGGGCACGGGTCGGAAGGTCGGGGTGCTCCCCGTCATCCCGGTCTTCGACGCGGCGTTCAGCCCCGATGGACGCAGCATCGCAATAGCCACGATGAGTGATCAGCTTATGATTTGGGACGTCGCCACGGGCCGGAATGTCCGGACCTTCCGGGGGCACGCGAGTGGGTACCACGGCGTGGCGTTCAGCCCGGACGGCCGAACCCTCGCCTTCGCGAGTGCGGACAACACCGTTGAGCTCTGGGATGCAGCGAACGGGAAGGAGGTCCGGACTCTCAGCGGACACACGAAGCCGGTGATTGCCGTGGCGTTCAGCCCGGATGGCCGCACCTTCGCCTCCACCAGCTATGACCAGACCGTCCGGGTCTGGGACGCCGCCACCGGTCAGGAAATCAAGACGTTTGTCGACCAGGGGGACATCGTGCCTACCCTGTTCGGCGCGGGGGCCTTCTTCCCTAGCCCGGCATTCAGCCCGGACGGGCGCACCCTCGCTTATGTCAGCGAAAAGGCTGCCATAAAGATCTGGGACGTCACCACCAAGCAGGACCTGCTGACCCTCGACGGGCGCCGGGGCCTTCTCACTGGTTTGGCCTTCAGCCCGGACGGCCGCCAGATCGCTGCCGCTGGCCAGGACGGCAACGTGCAGATCTGGGACGCGGCGCTGATGACCCCGGAGCTGCGGGTCCTCCGCGAGGCCAGGAGTGAATTCGAGTTCCTCTCCGCCCAGAAGCTGCCGGCCGCCGAGATCGTGGCCCGCATCCGCCACGATCCCACGATCAGCGAGCGAGTACGCCGCCGCGCTCTGGAACTCGCCGAGCATACTTCGGGGAAAAGCGCGCACTAGACCGCGAACGCGGCAAACGGTCATCAGCACACACGGCGCCACGCAACAGATTCGAAAAGTAGGGGGGGGCATTGCAATCAGCCCCTCTCAGAGCACGAACTCCCCCCCACGGATATCCAGCCTGCCATGAGTACAGTCAGCTTCGGCCCCCCGGAACGTCAGCAGCGAACGGCGGCGGCAAAGGCAGTCCGCTTCGCCCTCGCGTGCGTGCTGCTTGCCTTCGCCGCGTACGTCGTCTACGGCACAGGGCTGGTCGCGGCCACGCCCCCGAAGCTCTGGATCGGGGTCGTGGTTCTCGCCGCTTACCTCCTGGTCGCATACTTTGTCGATCTGGAGCCCGACTACGAGAACCTCGGTTACACTCTGGTGCGTGACCGCTCGGGCAGACTGCCGATTCTCGGCTGGCTGCGCATCGACGACCCGTTCCAATGGTCGGACGGCGTGGCCCGCGAGTTCCTGTTGTATCGCCTCCTGCTATCACCGGGACGTTTCATCACGATCGCCCTGACGGACCCTTTCTTACCCAAGTGTTCACGGAAGCGTTCACGAAAGTGACTCATCATGTTGGAATCACGGGTCGCCGTTCATGGTGGGAGGGCGGGAAAGGGACATCACTGGAATTCAATGTGGGGGCGGGCACCCACAATCAGTGACGTCCCATTTCTGCCCTTTCGGAGGCGCAAGCTCCCAAACCGCAAACGCGATGTCACAATCACACGTGAATCGGACATGTTCCTACTATTAGTCCGTAGTCCCTGGTCCTTAGTCCTTAGGACTGAATCAAGATGAGCGAGCAACCCAGCCAAAACCTCAGCGGTTTGGACATCGACCTGGCCCGGCGGATCGACGCAATCTGCCGCCGGTTCGAGGCCGACTGGCGCGGCGGCGGAAGGCCGCCCATCGACGACTACCTGGCCGAAGTCCCCGACGAGGGCCGGTCGGCACTCCGGGCCGAGCTGATGGCCTTGGAACACGAGCTGCGCCAGGCCGAGGCGACGATCGCGCGCCCTGAGGCCGGCCCTGGGATGGCTCCCGAGCCCCCGACGGCTCCCCAGCCCTCGCC
>JBIOJM010000529.1:0-4514 GCA_044450785.1 Isosphaerales bacterium | reverse complement strand
CTCCGTCGGATCTCTGCGCCGTGCGCGCATCTCGGGTCGGGCTGAGGCGGGCGCGGAACCGTGCCGTAGGGTGGGTCGAGCCGCGACTCGTCGCGGCGAGGCCCACCGCGCGGGCTGTGGCGCTCTACATCCGGTTGCGGCGCTGCCGCGTTAGGCGGAAAGGACCGGCTGAAGCCGGGACTCAAACTTGTCAAATCAAGATTGACAAGGCACTAGCCCGAAAGGACGCTACGTGGTATTCCAGACGCTCCAAGATCGGACACATACCCCGGCCAAATGGTTACTTCCACGCACCATGCGACCAGCTTTCTTCTCTTCTCCCCGCAGAGATGTTCCACACCACCGAACTCGCCCAACAACAACTCGCAATCGAGAGGAGGATTGTTGTCGGCCGTATGAGGACTGCCCCTCGCGTGAGCTTCTACTACGTATCCCCTGACATCAACCCCGAGCAGACCACCAGTCAGAAGATTTTCAACGCCATCCAGGCCCTTCATCTGAGCAGCAATGCGCCACGCGACCGCCAGATTGCAGATCGAATTACCGCCCTACACCGTGACGCCATCGCGGAGGATGACCGCATTTGTCCCGACTGCCTCGGTCAGCTCAAGGACTTCTTTCTGAAGGTTCCCAGGGCGTTGCCCTGGGCTGATATGTTACGGCCCCTACCGGGCGAAGACGCAAAGGCGCAACTTCAAAACTTGCGCGTCGGGTTAGTATGACGGTACGCACTCCCGTGCGCGACCCGAGCGTAAACCGCTCTAATCCGTGGCGACTTCGTGGGGCCACTTCGAAACGCGAAATCGAAGCCGCCGCGCCGATCGGCATCGTCCCACATTGCAAAAACTTATCGCGAAATACTTTAGGTCAATCCGATGCGGCTACGAGTGCTGCCATGGTTCTTGCGTTGTCCCTTCATCCATGGACCGGACGGTCTTGTCAATTTCCAGGATCACGTCAGAATAAATCCAGCGGAGGTTGCCGGGGGCGGAATCGTCGTCGGTGCGGGCCAATTTTCAAAGGAAGGCCCGGGGGAGCGGGCCCTGCCGCCGCTTCCTCGCACTCAGACAGGAGTGACCCGGCGATGGCGGTTGCCCGATCGACTCCTCGAGCGCCCGCATTCGAGAGCGGCGTGGCGCCCGTTCATCGGCTGGGGGAACAAGTCTTCGACGCGGTCGCGGAAATCGGCGACACTGCTCATTTCTCGATCCTCACGCTGCTGTGGATCGTGCGCCGGCGGTCGCGCTGGTCAGTCCTGGTCCCGATCTTCTATGCAATCGGCGTCAAGAGCGTCTCGGTCGTGGCCATCACGGGTACGTTCATCGGCATGGTCCTGGCCGTCCAGGCGTATCATCAATTCCAGATGATGGGGCTGGCGACGCGGCTGGGGTCCGTCATCAACATCTCGATTGTCCGGGAACTGGGGCCGGTGCTGGCGGCGACCATGCTGGCGGGCCGGGTCGGGTCGTCGATGGCCGCCGAGCTGGGAACGATGCGCGTGACCGAGCAGATCGACGCCCTGTCGGCGCTCGGGACCAACCCGATCCACTACCTGGTGGTCCCCCGATTCCTGGCGTGCGTCCTGCTGATCCCCCTCTTGACGCTGATGGGCGACTTCATGGGAGTCATCGGCGGAGCCGTCGTGAGCACGCAGATCCTCAACATCGACTCATTCGCCTACTGGAAGCATACGCGCGATTTTCTGGACAGCCTGGACATCTTCGCCGGCGTGTTCAAGAGCTATTTCTTCGGCGCGGCCATTGCCCTGATCAGTTGTCATCGCGGGTTCAATTCCCGCGCCGGCGCCGAAGGCGTGGGCCGGGCCGCCACCGAGGCGTTCGTCTTCTCGTTCATCGCCATCCTGTTCCTCGACTTCGTGCTGGGGCTCGGCTGGAACAACGTGTACCGCTCGATCTGGCCCCAGTCGGAAGGATTGCTATGAGCCAGGGCGCAGCCGCAACAGGGGCCGAGAGGGACGGCCTGATCGAGCTGCGCAACGTGAGCATCCGCTTCCGGTACCAATCGGTCCTGCGCGATGTCAACCTGAGCATCCGTCCTGGCGAGACAGTGTGCATCATCGGAGAAAGCGGCTGCGGCAAGACGGTGCTGCTCAAGCTGATCATCGGCCTGTTACGGGCGAGCCAGGGGAGCGTCTGGGTCGACGGCCAAAACGTTGCCGATCTCGACGGCAAGCAGCTCGTGAAGATGCGGCTGCGGTTCGGGTTCCTGTTCCAGATGGCGGCGCTTTTCGACAGCCTCACGGTCTTCGACAACGTGGCCTTCAGTCTGCGGGAGCACCACTTTTGCGATGAGGCGCACGTCCGGCAGATCGTCGCCGCGCGGCTGCAGGAGGTCGGCTTGCCGTCGGAGATCGAATCGAAGAAGCCGGCCGAGCTCTCCGGGGGGCAGCGCAAGCGGGTCGGGCTGGCTCGCGCGCTGGCGATCGGGCCGGAGGTCATGCTTTACGACGAGCCGACCACCGGGCTGGACCCGATCATGAGCGACGTGATCAACCAACTGATTCTTCAGACCCAGCGTACCAAGAAGACGACCGGAGTGGTCGTCACGCACGATATGAAGACGGTCGCCAAGGTTGCCGACCGGGTCGTGATGCTCTATCCCCTGGATCACCTCGAGCCGGACGAGCCGCAGATTCTGTACGATGGTCCGCCGGAGAATCTCGAGAGCTGCTCCGACCCACGGGTCGGCCAGTTCGTCCGGGGCGAAGCGGGCGAACGGCTCCGCGAGCTGGCCTTGCAGCGCAGCGCGTCTTCCGCGGGCAGCCGCACCGTCAGAATCCGCTGAGGCCTCCGGGACAGCGAAAACGAGGGTGAAGATGAACGAGCGTCTGATGCAGTTCCGGATCGGCATGTTCGTCATCGTGGCGGGGCTGGTCCTGACCATGATGATCATCTGGTTCGGCGAGTCACCAACGATCCTGCGAGACCAGATGTATCTCAGGATCCACTACGTGGAGGCGCCGGGCGTGCTCGAGGGTGTTCCGGTCCGCAAGAGCGGCATCCGGATCGGCGAAGTGTACGACATCGGGTTCGACGACCGGCCCAACCAGCCTGACGGAGTGCTGGTGACCGTGGCGATCGAGCGGAGGTACAAGCTCCACGAGGGGACCATGCCGCGGCTGGCGCGGTCGCTGATCGGCGACATGACGATCGAAATGCAGCCCGGGAGCGGCGCCGGCATTCTCAAGATGGGCAAGCACCCGGCCGATGCTCCGGTCATCGAGGGCGAAGTCTCCCCCGACCCTTCCAAGTTGCTCTCGGCCGCGGCCAAGGCCTTCGAGAGCGCGGGCGACACCCTCAAGTCGATCAACGAGGCGGCCACCGGACTCTCCCGGCTGACCAAGAATGCGGAGAAGCTCGACGAATTCCTGGCGACCTGGTCCGAGAGCGGCAAGAACGTCTCGAAGACCGCCAAGCGGATCGACCAGTTCATTGCTTCGAATGAAGAGAATTTCAAACCCACGCTGGCGGACCTGCGTCAGGTGGCGGAGAAGCTCAATCGCACGTTCGACGACGCGACCCAGACCGCTCTGAAATCGGGCGTCGATCGGTTCTCGTCCGCGGCGACGCGGCTCGACTCCGGGCTCGCGCAGATCGACCCGGTACTCAAAGACCTGGGCGCCCCCGTCAACCATACGCCGGCCACCGACATCGGCCAGGCCGTGAGGCGGATCAACGTGGTGGCCGCCGACCTCGAGCTGCTCTCGAGCAAGCTCCGCGACGGCCGAGGCGGATTGAACAACGACGGCTCACTCCAAAAACTGCTCACTCAACCCGAGTTGCACGACAACCTGAACACCATGGCGATCGCGGCGACGCACGCCCTCGCGGAGCTCAAGACGGTGCTGACCTCGCTGCGTGGCTTTGCGGAGAAGGTCTCGCGCGATCCGGGTTCCATCAGCCGAGGGGCGTTACAGGGGAGGTAGTGCGGCCCTGGGCTGACGCAAAGTTGGGCTTGACCGGCTCCTGAGAGTCCTTGGCCATCCTCAACTCTTGTTGCGCTTCGAGGAAGCCGTTGTTGGGCGCGGGTCTCCTGACCCCGCCCGAGTGACCGACCGAAGGTCTCCTTCCTTCGGAGTGTGCTCTGAGAGCGCAAATGCCTTTGAAGCCAGGGCCTATGATGGACGCCGGAGACCTTCGGTCAGGCATTCCGGCGGGGTCGTGAGACCCGCGCCGAACACTTGGCATTCCGGCGGGGTCGTGAGACCCGCGCCGAACACTTGGCATTCCGGCGGGGTCGTGAGACCCGCGCCCAACACTTGGCATTCCGGCGCGGTCGTGAGACCCGCGCCCAACACTTGGCGCCATCTGCTGTGGAAAGCGCACCCGACGGGCCGTGCCCGACCCCGCTGCGCTCGCCGGGTCGCGGGCTCCCGGGTTCTCCCCAACCACCGCCACGCACACCAGAAAACCAACCCACAAGAACCGGGCCTAAACACTGCACAGCGGAACCCCAGGTATACAAACCAGAAAGAGGGCCCGAAGCGGCGGCGG
>JBIOJM010000528.1:0-4514 GCA_044450785.1 Isosphaerales bacterium | reverse complement strand
TATCTGAGCGGCACGGCGCTAGCCGCCGGTGTTTGGCTTCCGGCACGCGGGGGGGATCCCTGTGAAGTCATTAACCTGACGCTCAATAATGGGAGTACACCTTGAGTGCAGCCGTCCGCCTTGTGTTCCATCAGGTCTGATAAGCATCCTCGGCGGCCCTGGCGTAGGTGTGATCGAGGTCCAGGGTGACCTCTTGCTCGGACGTGAGGGGAAGTGGAATTGGCGGCAACGTGTCGCCCACGGTCATTGGGCGGTGCCAGATGGCCAGGAGACGCCCGCCGGTGGCCGCCGGCTCGCCGACGCGGTAGCTGACGGCCATCGGAGGAAGGACAGAAGGCTGCTCCAGATGGAGCTCCGTCGCGATCTGGACCGCAAACGAGAACCCCACCGGCCGACGGTGCACGTCGATGAGCACGAGGTGAGCGCCTTCGAGCAGGTAGCCCAAGTAGCGGGCGAGGTAGGCACTCTGATTTCGTGGGAGTCTCCGAGTCGAGTAAGTCGCGGATGGACCCATGAGGAGGCGAAGGACCGCCGGTAAAGTGGCGCGGGTGCTGCGTGAAGCCGACTGCGACCTGGTCAAGACACCGACGGTCTCCGAGATCTCCCCGTGACTGCTGGCCAGGAATCTGACCGCTGGGTATCCTGAGGTCGAAGGCGATCCATGCGCGGCTGCTGGATCTCGAGCTTGATGACCTTCGTGCTCGCTCGACGAAGCCTGCGATAGAATGGCCCGCGCATTGATCTTGCGGAGGACATTCTGATGACAATCACCGTTCGAGCCGTTTACGAGAACGGCGTTCTTCGCCCGGTTGAGCCACTGGCCCTTCCCGAGGGCGAGGCCGTCGATGTGACCATCGCGACGACGAAGCCGGCCGGGCCAATATTGCGAACGCCGACTCCCGCGGAGGAAGATTACGCGCGGCGGATCAAGGCGGCCCAGTCTCTGGACGAGATGTACGCCGTCATCGCAACGGCTCCCAGGTTGCCGGAGGGGTATGACCTGTGCCGGGCACTGAGCGCCAACCGGAAAGCAACCGGCGAGCGACTCCCGTTCCCGGAACCCGATGATGGGAGTACACCTTGAGTGCAGCCGTCCTCCTCGACGCCGGCCCATTGGGACTGCTGACGAACCCGCTGGAAAGCCTGACCTACCCCAGCGCGATCCATTTTGCCGGGCCACCTTGTTCCGAGCACGGCCGCCCCGGCTTTGTTCCGCGCAGCGACTCGCGCGATTCCAGGAATCCCAGTGATCCGGCGCGAACATTCCGACCGGTTCTTGCGTCTCAACTGGAAGACGCGATGGTAACGGCCAAGGCGGGACGCTCGTCACGGTCGAACCGGGAATGAGATCAACTGATGTGGACAGGACTGCGATGAACGGCGTGTGTCAGCGGCTCGGTTGGATGCCCAGAGATGCGAAGGGATTCGTCCGGTGTTGGGCGAGTTCCCAGCCGCGCCATGCCCATCGCTGTTGACGCCCGGCCCGCCCTGAATCCCGCGTGGAGTCTCAAGGCCCGGTGTCGAAAACCACCGGGCCTCGTCGTATGGATTCAAATATCCCGCCCTGATGGTGAAGAGGAAAATCACACCTCGGTCCTAACGAGGAGTCCCGGGTTCGAGTCCTGGTCGGGGCATCGAGGATGGGAAGGTTGCTCTGGGCCCTGGTGGTGAAATGGATGATCATGCCTCGCTTCTAACGAGGCGTTCCGGGTTCGAGTCCTGGCCGGGGCATCGATGGTGTCCGTGGTGTAACGGAAGCACATGAGATTGTGGATCTCAAGGCGCAGGGTTCGACTCCCGCCGGGCACCCTCACCGTTTCCCAGGGGTGGAGGCAACGATGACGACCGACGTGCTGGACCTACCGACGCTTGTCTTGAACCGGCAATGGCAGCCGGTCCACGTCACCACCGTGGCCCGGTCCTTGATCCTGCTCTGGAACGACACGGCAAGGGTGGTCGATCCCGAGGAGTACCAGTTGCTCTCGTGGAACGACTGGACGCGGTACGCGCCGGCCGAGGGTGCACCCTGCGTCCGGTCCGCCCGGCTGCGGCTGAGGGCCCCCGAGATCATCTGCCTGGCGCACTACGATCGGCTGCCGAGTACCGCGGTCACCTTCAGCCGGCGGAACGTGGCCAAGCGCGACCATTACATCTGCCAGTACTGCGGAGCGCAGCCCGGAGCCGAGTCGATCACGATCGACCACGTCCAGCCGCGATCTCAAGGGGGGACGTCGAGCTGGACCAACTGCGCCGCCGCCTGTACCCGGTGCAACGCGCGGAAGGGAGACCGCACCCCCGAGCAGGCCGGCATGCGGCTCCGCCGCCGGCCGGTCCGGCCCGAGTGGAAGCCCTTCTATGCCGCACAGGGCGCCCGGATCGAGAGTTGGGCCAGGTTCCTGACGCATTAGCAGGCGAAGGAAAACGATGAAGGATGAATAATTCCCTTCTTACTCATCCTTCATCCTTCATCCTTCATCCTTTCGTTAGGGGTGTGCTCCTGGGAGAGCAGCGAGCCTCCAAAACTCGCGAACAGGGTTCGAATCCTTGCACCCCTGCTGATCCTTGATTCTCGCCCTTGGAGTGTGACGGAATCGCACGCGACCCTCCGAAGGTCGCGGACCAGGTTCGACTCCTGGCAGGGGCACTCTCTCTTGGACGCTGGAGCCAGACGGCCAGGCGACCGGCTGCAACCCGGTTCAAGTGGGTTCGACTCCCACCGGCGTCTCTGTCTTGCCACCCACCCGATCGGAGCACGAGCACGGGGGTTCGACAAAAGGGTCAGGAGCCGTTCTTGGGAGAAGGCAGGAAAAACCCACTCAATTGGCTCCTGACCCCTCTCCCCGCTCAGTTTGAGGAGGCGTGAATGTCCCGGCGAGGGCGAAGAGCGCACACGCAACGCGTTTCGGGCCAGAAATGTCGACATGTCGACATGGCCCTGGTCGCATCAGAGTTGGCGATCTTCGTCGGTGGTCTCTGGCTCAAGACCGAAATGCTCGTCTGCCATGAGGTTGCGCATTTCACCATTGGTTTCGGTAGCTTTGCGATCTCGTGTAAGCGACCAGACTCGCCCCTGATTGCGTCGAGTGGAATGAGCGAATATGCCATGGATGGCGAGCTGCGGGGCAATGCGGCGCAGCTCGATTGTGAGCCACGCCGGCTGTTTGGGCCAGCGGGGCGAGTCAGCGTGCTTACCCGCGATCGCGGTGAGCTCGTAGAGCAGCTCGGTTGGGGATCCGGACCAATCGTTCAGGTAGTCGGGGCCGAGGTCGAGCAGGACGGCGGCGACGGGTGAGTCTTCGAGCTGGGTCATGGTTGCGTCAATGCGATTGTTGTTGTAGTCCGAGAGAGCCGTCCCGGCCGGCCAGCCCAGCTTTCGGCCGACGGCCTCGGCGAATTTGGCGAAGTCGGCCATGCGGGGCAATTCCGTGAGCCGGACGGACGGCAGCTCGCGCAAGCCGCCGGCGACGGCGTCGAGCAGGCCCCCCAGGATCCGCGGATAGTCCTGGTGGAACGCCTCCCAAAACTCGTCCTCGCAGCGGCGGCGGCTCGGAAGGATCGGCGGCAGGTCGAGGAAGAGAGCGCGGTCACTCAGATCGCCGCGCCGCACGAACTCCTCGATCCCGTTCAGGATCACCGGGCGCTGGGCGTGGATCACGGTCCGCTCGCCGTTGGTGAACGACGCGTAGCCCGCCAAGGCCCCGCCGGTGGCGAGCAAGCAGAGGCCATCGGACAGCCAGCGAGGTATCACGCTGATATTGTCGTAGACCAACAGCCAACCATTGACGGCCGAAACCATCAGCTCGCGCGTGTTTCGGGGCTCGGCCAGGATTGGGTGGGCCTGGGGGTCGATCAGCCGGCGGACGATTTTGGCCAGCGTGCTCTTGGCCGAGCCATTCTGGCCGTAGAGGGCCAGGATGGGATAGGGGCCGGCCGGCCGGAGGGCGGCGGCCATCCAGAGGATCAAGAGGCGGAAATCGCGGTCGGTGAGGTTGACGTAGGGTCGGAGCAGGTCGATCGAGCCGTCGCGGCTGGGCATGGGAAGGGGCAGGTGCCCGGCGGGGCGGTGAAAGTGGACGCGGGGGTTATTGACAACGGACCAGCCCTCGGGGCCGATCTGGACGGCCTGGCCGCCGGGATCGGCCAAATCGAGGTAACAGGCCGAGCCATTGCCGTTGCGATCGCCGTCATGGCCGACGCGAACGAAGATCGACGGCGTGCCGCCCTCGAACCGCGCGGTGGCCTCGAGCTTGGCGAGAACGCGGCGTATCGACCAGTCGGACGGGAGCTCGCCGCAAGCGCGAAAGTAGCCGTCTATCTGCCAGTCACGGAATGCGGCGGATCGGAGCGCGTAGATCTCGGGGCGGCCACCGACCGAGACCTGGGCGTAAAAGCGTCCGTCGGTCGATCGCAAGAACGCCGCGTTCGCGGTGAGGCGCAGGAGCACCGGGACGGGTCCTTCGCGCTCAAGGGGATTGTCGATTACGTTGTCGTTCGATGAGGGATTGACCATGGTG
>JBIOJM010000527.1:0-4572 GCA_044450785.1 Isosphaerales bacterium | reverse complement strand
GCCCCGCTCAGAGCGCGACTGCCTTTCGAGTAGACATTTGCGTTAGCCCCGCGGCCATCACGTCCGGCGAGGCCTGGGAAGTACTGGGCGGCCCTCCCGTAATAGAGCGACGGACCCGATCCGTCCGAGTTCGATGGGTCTTGAACGAACCGGTAGGGTCGTCCGATCCTCTCCTGCCCTTGCCCTGTTTTTGAGTAAGGCCGTAACGGATCGTCCTGGTCGGAGTAAGGTGAGATCGGACTGGTCAAGGCGCGATTGGCGTTCCGGGCGTAGTACTGACGATTCACCATCGCTTGGTTGATAGTGTCCATGGGTCTCGGCCTCAGGGACTGCTGCTGCTGGTTGGGCAAGTAGACCCCGTAGTAGAAGGAGAAGGGATCGTTCATGAACCCCACTTGTCCGCCTCCCAGACCTTGTGCTTGGGCCTGGGTAGGCAAGTACATCAGGCAAACACCCAGCGCAATCAAGCTGATGGCGGTGCGCGAGAGGTGTCGGAGCATGATACGCACTCCTCCTCGACTCTGGAATTGAGACCCTTCCCATCCTGACGAGGTTTCGGATCGTTGGGCCAGCCGACGCGAGAGGAAGTGGAAGCAGATTTCCTCACGAGGCCGCATCGACTAAACTCATTATCATAACCGGGAAAGGCGCGCATTCAAGTCCCGGGGAAGGAATTGGCGGTCGCGGGGTCGTCGTCCGGGTCGTAGGGACGGAGTCAGGTCGGCGAGTGTGGGATGGCGGTGTCCGGTGTCTCTTCGCATTCGCTCGGCCCTGGTCGCCCGGCACCGGTCTGGCGACGATCGGCCGAACAGGCGGGATCGGGAGCTGGAGTGCGATGGTTGTTTCGCTGCTCGATGGGTTACTCCGTGTCGCGGGATGCTACGCCGCGGCCCGGCCTGGTCAGTCCAACCAGCCGACTTACATCGGCCTGGCTCTGCTGGCAGTGTTGCTGGTGGTCGCCCTGGTCAAAGCCTACCGTGTCTGGGGTGAGATCCACGACGTGGAAGAGCCCGACTCACCGGGTGACTTGCTCGCATCGTTCGAGCGGGCCCATGCGGCGGGCGAGCTGGACGATGAGGAGTTCGAGCGAGTGCGAGATCGCCTGAAGCACTCGCCGACCTTCGGAATACGGACATCCTCGAGCGAGCCTCCTGGCGAAGCGACCTCGCCGCCGGAGCCGCGTCCGCCGCTCGAAGAACTCGACAAATCCTCGGCAAGTGCCTCCGACGACGGGGAACGGGGCCAGCCGTGACGGCTCGCCGAGCCGGTTCGATCGTCGGGGTAACGCGGCCGGTCCGCCGCTTCACAGGTTCCTGTGCGCGCGGTCGGTCGAACGCGCCGGATTGATCCCGGTCTTGGATTCACGGATGAAGGCGACGAGTTCGGCCACTTCGGGGATCGACCCGAGGTCGGCTTCGATCCGGTCAAGGGCCCCGCTCTGGGATCGTCCTTCTCGAAAGAAGATTCGGAAGGCCTGCCTGAGCGCGTCGATCGTCCCCGAGGCAACTCCCGCGCGGCGCAGACCGATGATGTTCACCGCGGTGACGCAGTTCTGACCTTGCTGGAGAATGAAGGGCGGGATGTCCTTGGAGGTCGAGCCCATACCGCCGAGCATGGCCAACCGCCCGATTTGAACCCGCTGTTGAACCGCGGTGTGACCGGAGAGGATGCAGCCGTCGCCCAGCGTCACGTGTCCTGCCACCAGGGCGTTGTTGACGACGGTGCAGCCGTCGCCCACGCGGACGTCGTGCCCGAGATGGCTGCCGGTCATGAACATGTTGCGGTCGCCGATCCAGGTCACGCCGCTCCCCTGGGTCGTGCCCCGGTGCACGGTCACGAACTCGCGAAACACGTTGCCTTCGCCGATCCGCACCGTCGTCGGCTCGCCCTGGTAGCCGCGGTGCTGCGGGCTTTTTCCCAGGACCGCACCATGCCCCACGAAGTTTCTTGGGCCCATCGAGAGGGGGCCGCACAGACAGGCGTGGGCCTCGATCACGCACTCGGGCCCGACCTCGACCGATCCTTCGATGATGGCGTATGGTCCGATCTGAACGTCGTCTGAGAGCCACGCCTCTCTATCGATGACGGCCGTCGGATGGATCAGCTCCGAAAGGGTTAGCGCCATGATCGACCTCCATGTTCGCCGTGGATTCGCCGGGACCTCCTCTCGTCTTGATTACATCGGAAAAAGGGAGCGCGCGCTTGAGAAATCGGATTGACAGGAATCATCCGAGCGACCGATTCGGCCTTGACCTCGACCCAACCCGCCCCAAAAGGGAGTCCGCGCCGTGGCGATTCCTCATGACCTGAACCTACGGTGTGATCACGCGACCTCGATCACTCCTCTCGTCTTGACGCTCTCGATCTCCGCCAGGCAAAGTCGCAGGGCCTGCCGGGCCAGGTTTCCCGAGAGCCCCGCCGCCTCGCTGCCCGACGTGACGGCTCGCGCGGCGACGGCGAGTTCCTGAGCGAATGAGTCCACCGGATCTCCTGACCCCAGCTCGGGACGTAGGACGGTCCCATCGGGCAAAATGACCGAAAGCGGCACGGCCTGATGGGCTTCACCGCCCATACTCGCGAATTCGAATGCGAGCGTCGCTCGATCGAAGTAGAGCTCGAAGCCGTGCGCAAACGGCCTGCCCGCCTGGCTCAGTGCTCCCGAGACGCACGACACGGCCAGGTTTGGTGTGTCGTAGAGATACTGGGTGACCAGGTGGACCACCGCGTCGTTCTCGACGACGCCCCGCGACTGCACCGCGCGCGGCACGCCACAGATCAGACCAATGAAGTGCGTGTCATGGATGTGCAGGTCGATGGCGGGGCCGCCGCTCCGTCCGGGATCGGCGATTCCGCTCGACCAGTCGGGCTTCGAAATCACGCGCCGGAGATGAGCCGCTCGCAGTGAGCCGTAGCGCTGCGATTGGACCGCCTCCAGGGCAAAGGCAAACTCGGGGAAGAACGGCAAGACATGCCCGACCATGAGCAGCTTGCCCGCGTCCTTGGCAGCCGCCAGCATGGCATCCGCGCCGGCCGTCGTCAGGGCGATCGGTTTTTCGACCAGGACGTGCTTGCCGGCCCGGAGCGCCTGGATGGCCATCGGAGCATGCGAGTCGTTGGGCACGCACAGGTCGACGAGGTCGACCCGAGAATCGTCCAGCAGCGACTCGAAGTCGCTGTAAAGAGCCGCTCCCGAGAGGTCCATCTGCGTTCCGCGCGGCCCGAAATTGCCCTGGATACTGGTCCAGTCCCCCGCGAGCTTTCTGGGGTCGCGGCTGCACAGAGCGACGACACGCGCCCCGGAGGCTCTCCCGGCGGCCAGGTAATGGATCATGCCCATAAATCCCACCCCAACTATGCCTATATTTACCATTATTAATGTATCCTTAAATCCTTGTCTTCAAGGCACTTGGGATTATCAGTAAACCCCGATGTGTCGTGTTGCAGGCTCAATCCGTATCCAATTTCCACGATTCCCAGGAATTCCTTGCGCAGCCCTTTGCGCCCGGCATCGGCGGTCGCTGATCCTTTGGGAGCGGATCACGTCTGGAACCGTGACCCCGTGCGCAATGCCGCGATTGTGCCGGGACGGGCGGTCTGAAGCAAGGGGGAGAGGCTGATGTTCGATTGCTGGGATGGTAGGCTGGTGTTCCGTAGACGCATGTTACCGCCATCGTCTTAGCCCCTCCCCTTGACACCTCCGCGCTCGCCGCTACGATCAAGATACAGCCCCAGCCAACGCCGGACGGAGGGTTACTCTGCCTGGCCACGGCTTCAACGCTAGCCGCGTGGGCTCGCATGAAAGGCTTTCCCCATGACGGACGACGTTCTCCGTCTGCGCCTCGATCGCCTCCAGGCCTTGGCCAAGTCCCTCAACGCCGTCTCGGATGAAATCTCCAAGGTCGTCCAGGGCGTAGAGTCCTACTTGAGCGATCAGCTCCACATCGGCATCCGCGCCGAGGTCTTGATCGAGAAAGATGAAGACCCATCGGAAACCATCTGCATCCAGCGAAAACTGGTTTACGGCCGCTACGGGCCGAAGTTCCGGCTGTTCGTCACCCAGATCACGTCGGTCGACGGTAGCCGGGACCATTACGAGGAAACGCTCTGGGCGAACTGTCCCCGCGACGTGAAGCTGCTCTCATTCACCAAGCTGCCCGAGTTGCTGGATGAGCTCGCCGTGCAGGTTGAAAAGGTGCTGGACCAGGTCGATGTCGGCTACGACGCGATCCAGGCGATGATACCCGCCAGGGGAAAGGCGGCTAAATCATGAACATCGACATCGAGGTGTCGTTCAAGGTGAAGGTCAAGGAGGAGCCGCCCGATACCAAGGCTGACCGATGCCGGGTCATCGCGGTCCTGCTGGAGAGGATCGCCGCGCATCCCTGCATTGCGCTGGTCCTGCGGGAGTTGGTGAGACACTCGTAGGCATTCGATGGGCCGCCGCAGGGATGTGGCGGCCTTTAATGTGAGATTCCTGAAATCGGCTCCGATACCCTGAAAAGGATCAACTAGCCGAAACCTGCCGGTTAGCTGGCTGGCTTTCGCGCCTTCCGATCGTCCTAGATTATCGAT
>JBIOJM010000526.1:0-4600 GCA_044450785.1 Isosphaerales bacterium | reverse complement strand
GGGGCACGGCACGGCATGTGTTGGACAAACAGAAACGTTCCTACCACCCGCTACGGCACCTGGCGGATGAGACGGAAAGGGAACTCCCGGGGCGGGAGCCTGATCCCGCTGCCTCCTACGACGTGGACCATTCGCGGCAATGGTTTGAGTCCGCGATCGAACGACTACGTCCGCACGTCTCTGAAGCCAACTTTCGGATCCTTCACGACCACTGGGTCGAAGGAAAAAGCTTCGAGCAGATCGCGTTGTCTCTGGGTCTGACGGCCAAGCAGGTCCGCGATCGCCATCACCGCATGTTGGGCAAGCTCGGCAAGCTCCTCACAAACCCGGGAGAGTAGAAGACGGTGACGACGTTGCCGGGCTGAACATCAGTGTTGTCGTGATCTTTCAGTGTCGACTAGCCACTAGTCGCCATTTGCTTCCCGCTTCGTCATTTCCAGGTCAAATTCCATCGCCGCCAGATCCACCCGAAATCGCTCAAGCGCCTCTCGCGCGGATCAGCTCCCGCCGCGCCGACGGATCGCCGGGAGCCAGTCGCAGCACATGTTCCCACGCGGGCACGGCCTCGCTGTGCCGGCCGCTCTCCTTGAGGGCATAACCGAGTTGAAGGTAAGTGGCGGCGTGGTTCGGCCGGTAGCGCAGGGCCTGCCGATACTCCTGCACTGCCTCGTCGTAGCGCTGGGTCGCCAGCAGCAGCGTCCCGAGGTTGTGGTGGGCCGAGGCGTCTCGCGGGTCGCGTTCGATCAGGGACTTGAACGCCCGCTCGGCCTCATCCGGCGCGCCGTGCTCGAGGAAGAACTGGCCCCGGCCGCGCAGGGTCTCGAGGTCGTCCGGGCGTTCCGCGACGGCCCGATCCAGGTCAGCTCTCGCTTCCGCAAACCGCTTCTGCGCCAGAGCCGTGCGGCTCTTCATCAGCAGGCCCTCGATGCGGAGCGCCCCATCGCTCAAGAGTGCTTCGGCGAGCGCTTCCACCTCGGCGAATCGGCCGCCGCGGAGCAGAATCTCCCCCAGTCCGCGCCAGCCCGGCCGGTACCGCGGCACCTCGCGGACCACTTCACGCCATTGCCGCTCGGCCTCCGCCAGGTCACCCATGTCGGCCAGAACCAACGCCAGGTTGTGCCGCGCCTTGAAGCCGGAGAGGGCGCGATCGACGCTGGCGAAGTGCCGCTCCTCGCGGTCGGTCAGCGCGCCCTGGTATGCCTGCCTGGCCTCGTCGAGCCGGCCCAGGGCGTGCAGCACCACCCCCTCGCGAAACAACAGCTCGGTGTCCAGTGGGAACAGACCCCGGCCTCGCCGGCAGGTCGCGAGCGCCTCCTCGGCGCGGCCGAGCCGCAGCTCGGCGCCGGACAAGAGCGCATAGACTTTTCGCAGATGCAGATCCGTTGGGAGAGCTTGCGCGATGCCGCGCCGCAGGTAGTCGACCGCCTCGGCGAACTGCGACCAGTGGTTGTAAGTCATCCCCAGGTTGAACAGGGTGAAGGGATGCTCGGGCCGCTCCGCCAGCTCGAGCTGGAGCATGCGCAGATCGCGCTGCCGCTTCTTCTCCTGGCCCTCCGGGCTCTGGTCGGAGCCGGAGTGGACGACATGAAGATTGGTCCAGGCGACCCTGCCGCCGGCGCCGCTGATCGCCCCCAGGATCTGCTCGTGGATCCGCCCGTCGAATCGCAGGTCCGGCCGGTTGCGAAACAGCTTGACGTGATCCACGTGCTCCACGTCGAACTCGCCGTCTTCGCCAACCCCGGGGCAGTGAACCTGCATGATGAAGCCCAGCACCTTCGGGTCGACCTCGCCTTCAGTCAAGCCCCGGATCCCGCGTCCGCATTCGGGCTGGATCGTGTCGTCCGAGTCCATCCAGAACACCCAATCACCGCGGGCGTGCCGCACGGACTCATTCCGCGCGGCGGAGAAATCGTCGCACCAGGCGAAGCGGAACAACCGCCCGCCGAACTCTTCGACGATGCGCGGGGTCTCGTCGACCGAGCCGGTGTCGACGATCACCATCTCGTCGACCCAGGGACGGATGCTCTCCAGCGCGGCCGGCAGGGTCTTGGCGGAGTCGCGCACGATCATGCAGAGCGAGAGCCGGGGACGTGCCAGGTCGATCCGGAGCCGAAGCCCGCCGCCCGGCGCGACGTCGCACGCAAACGGCCCCGGCCGCTGGCGCGGCGGTGGCGGATCGGCGGCTACGGCCGGCGGGGCGCCGGCCGTCCCCACGCCGTTGCTCGACCACTTGGCACGGAACCTCCGCTCGTTCTCGCGCAGAAGCGCCCCCGTGTCAATCCCGTTGCCCACAAACGTCCGCCCGCCGAAATGGTGGACAAAGGCGTCGGCGGCGATCACCGCTCGATAGCCCGCCTGGATCGCCCGCAGGCAATAGTCGTCGTCCTCGAAGCAGCCGATGCCGAACTGCTCGTCGAAAAGGCCGATCGCATCGACCACCGCTCGTCGGATCAACAGGCAGAACCCAACCAGACGACTGACGTCAATGCGCACACCGTCGTGGGCCCCGCCCCAATCCCAGGCAAATCCGTCGAGCTCGGTCAGGCTGTCGTAGCCAACGTCGACCTGCTGCGGCCCGCTGACGAAGTTGGAGCACGGACCGGCCAGTCCGATCGCGGGATCGGCGCGCATCGCGCGGAGCAACCGGCAGAGCCAGCCGGTCGCCACCACGACGTCATTGTTCAGCAGCAGGACTTGGCTCCCTCCCGACACGGCGATCCCCTGATTGACCGCGGCCGGGAACCCCCGGTTCGCGTCGTTGACGATCAGCCGCACGTACGATAAGGCACTGAGGTATTCCACGGTCCCATCGCTCGACCCGTTGTCGACAACGATCAGCTCGTACGGCTCGTCGGTCAGTCGCCGGATACTGTCCAGGCACTGCCGGGTGTAATCGAGCTGGTTGTGGGTGACGATCACGATCGAGGTCAGTCCGAAATCGGGTATTTCGACCGGCCGGGCGCGGATCAGGTACTGGTACGTATAGAACTCGGCGGCATCCCGGTCGGAGAGCCCGGCGATCGACAGCCGGCCCAACTGGACCGGCCCGCTCCCGTTCCGGCCCGTGTCACGATCGCCGGGTCCGATCACAGACGACATCAATTCCACCGCGAAGCCCGCGCGGAAGAAGAGCTTCTCGATCTCGCGGCGGGTGAAGAACCGGACGTGGTCCTGGTCGAGCAGGCCGGCCGATTCATAGGTCCAATTTCCCTGAAGCACCGAGCGGACGACGCTGTGGTGGCGGATGTTGGGGATGCTGGCGATCAGCCGCCCCTCGGGCGCCAGCCAGCCGCGGGCTTGACGGAGCAGCCGGCCGGGCTCGCGCAGGTGCTCCAGGATGTCGCCGCACACGACCGCATCGAACGAGCCGGCCGGAAACGGCGGGTCGAGCTTTTCGACGTCGCCGGTCCTGACCTGGTCGAGGAGCCCCCGCGCCGTCGCGGCGGCGGTCTCGTTGAGCTCGATGCCCACGACCTGCGCCGGCTGCCGGCGCTTCAGCGCCTCGCCCAGCCGGCCCTCGCCACAGCCGATGTCCAGGACCATCCGCGCGGTCTCCGGCACAAGCGCCAGAACCTCGGGCCGCGCGTGGCCGAAGTAGAAGGGATCGTGACCATCGGGCCCGTTCGCGGACGAGAGCCGCGAACCGGATGGGACCGGCAGCGCGGCGGAGCGCGGTGCCTGTCCGGAATCTGGGAGCGGCTCAAATGGCAGCACCGCCGGCTGGACAACGACCCGTGCCAGCGCTTGCTCCGCCTCCGTGAGCAGGTGCTGCATCCGGTGACTGTAGGTGTGCTTGTCCAATACTTCGGCGCGGCCGGCGGCCGCGATCTGCTCCCGCACATCCTGGCGATCCAGGTAGAACTTGATCTTATCGAGCAGCTCCTCGGGCTGCCGGTAAGTCGCCAGGTGCACGCCGTCGCGGAACAGCTCGGCCTGTCCGTTCTCGCCCAGGTCGTTGGTCACCAGCAGCGACCCGCTGGCCAGGGCCTCGAAGACCCGCATGTTGACGTCGTTCTTGATGCTGCGGTTGAAGGCCGTCCGCGCGGCCGAATAGGTTCGGGCCATCTCCTCGAAGCAGCACTGGCCGATGAACGACTGGGGATATCTGCGCCGGATCAGCTCGAGCAGTTCCGAACGAGGGCCTGGGAAGATGTTGCCCACGAAGGCGACGTCGTACTGCTTGGGGACGTCGTGCTTGCCGTGGACCTCCGGATCGCAGCCCAGCGGCAGCCAGACCGCCGAGGCGATCCCCATCCGGCGGAGCTGCTCCGCGCCGTCGCGCTGAGCGGCGAAGACGACGTCGAAGCCGCGCGACTTCTCGAGACACCACGCGAAGTCCAGGTGGGTATCGATGGCCCACCACGCGCGGGGATGCAGGTCGGGCGGCAGGTGATACCGCAGCCCGTCGTCGATATTGAGATAGAGGTCAAAGCCCGCGCGGGGGATCCGCTCCAGCTCACCGGGCCGGAAATGCTCGACCTCGACCAGCTTGCTCAGCGCGCGGCGGCAGTAGACGCCGGTCGTCTCGGGCCGCTGAACGTCGTCAAAGATCAACGCGACGCGACGGATGTCCATGCGCTGGCCCTCTGCGTAGGGTGGG
>JBIOJM010000525.1:0-4605 GCA_044450785.1 Isosphaerales bacterium | reverse complement strand
GGGGTTTTGGGGATGATCTCCGTGATTCCCTTCGCCTTCAGAGCGGCGTTAAACGCGGGGACCTCGTGACCCTCCACCGACTTCAGCGCGCTGAGCTGAACGTCCAACGCTTTCGTTAGCCCCGCGAAGACGTCGCGCGCCTGCTGAGGCGGCCTCATTTGGCCGGACAGAACGAATCCCACCAGCCCCGCCAAGCGGTCGTTAAGCATGACCGGGAAGTTCAGGGGATCCTCCCCGCTCTTGCTGCGGTACTGGTGGATCTCGCCTTCGATGCCGGTCAGCTTCTCCTTGAGGGCGTTTCCGGCGGAGGTGATCCCGGCGTCGTTCTTGGAGTCGCCGATCGCTCGGTCGATCTGGGTCTTCATGTCCCTGATCCGCACGACCGCCTTGTTCGCGTCGTTGACACGCTCCGAAACCTGGACCGCGAACGCATACTGCTCCTGGAGGTCCTTCTCCGAGCCCGGCACCCGCGGGTCCTTGAGGAGGCGGAGGTTTTTCGTCTGTTTCGCCCCGTCGACCGTCATCTCAACCTTGTAGGTGCCGGGAGGGGCCGGAATCGGCCTCGAGAACCCGGACCAGAAGACCATGCCGGGGAAGGTTCCAAAGCCTGGATGAGAAAGAGATGCCGTCACGTTGTGGAATCCGGGATCGGTGTCGCCCTTCGCGGTTCCGAGCTTTTCGCCCGATGCGCTGGTGAACGTGAATTCGACGCTGCCCGCCTTGGCGGGGAGATAATAGTCGACCGGCCCCGTATTGCCTCCAAACCCCGTTCGAACCCGATCGACCGGCTGGAGCAGGAGCGGCCCCACCGGCTTCGAGGGCGTCAACTCGGCCAACCTGGACACGCCGTGCATGATCCAGAACGAGCGGCCGTGGGTGGCCGCGATCAAATCGTCGTCCTTGAGGAACAGATCATGGACCGGGCAAAGCGGCATGTTCTGCTGCAGCGACTGCCAGTGATCGCCATCGTCGAAGCTGACATAGGCTCCGGTCTCGGTCCCCGCGTAGAGCAGACCCGGTCGGTGCAGGTCCTCCCGGCACACCCGCGCAAACGCCGTGGCGTTCATCCCATTGACGATCTTCGTCCAGGTCTTGCCGCAGTCGCGAGTCCGGTAGATGTAGGGCGCGAGGTCTTCCCCGTTCTGATAATTGTTGACGGCCACGTAGGCCGTTCCAAAGAAGAAACGCGACGCCTCGACCATGCTCACCCGGCCCCATTTCGGCATCTCCTTCGGGGTCACGTTCTGCCAACTCTTGCCGCCATCCTGGGTGACGTGGATCAGGCCGTCGTCCGATCCCACCCAGATGAGGCCCTTCTTTAGGGGCGACTCGGCGACGGCGAAGATCGTGTCGTAATACTCGATGCTCGTGTTGTCCTGAGTGAGCGGCCCGCCAGACGAGCCCTGCTTGCTCTTGTCGTTGCGAGTCAGATCGGGACTGATCTGCTGCCAACTCTGGCCATCGTTGTCGGTCTTCAACAGATACTGGGAGGCGGTGTAGAGCACGTTGGGATCGTGGGGCGAGGTGACGATCGGGAAGGTCCACTGAATGCGATGCTTGAGGTCGACCGCGCCGTGGCCCATGGGGTTATCCGGCCACGGATCGATCCGCTTGTTCACCTTCGTGCGGTAGTTGATCTCGCTGATGTCGCCGCTGTAGTTGCCGCCGAAGACGACGTCGGGATCGTCCCAACGCACGGCGATGAAGCCGCTTTCGCCGCCGGCGGTTCCCTGGAAGTTGCGTTTTTCCGGCGTGTCGGGATCGCTGGGCGAGAGCATCACGCTCGAGTTGTCTTGCTGAGCGCCGTAGATCTTGTAGGGAACGTGGTTGTCGGCGACGACATGGTAGATCGCCGCGGTCGGATAGCTCTGGCGCGACCAGCCGTCGCCGCCGTTGCTCGAAACCGAGGCGCCGCCGTCGTTGGATTCGATCATCCGGCTCGGATCGTCGGGATTGATCCAGAGGTCGTGGTTGTCGCCGTGGGGCGGACGGAAACCGGTCCATGTCTTGCCGCCGTTCGTGGAAACCCCCGCGCCAACGTTCAGACAGTAGAGCTTGTCGGCGTTCTTGGGGTCGGCGTAGACGTGGGTGTAATACCACGCGCGCTGCCGCCACTCGCTGTCGTCGCTTACCCTGGTCCAGGTGGCGCCGGCGTCGTCCGATTTGAAGATGCCTCCTTCCTTGGCCTCGATGTTCGCGTAGACGCGCAGATGGTTCGAGGCGGCGACGGTGATACCGATCTTACCGATCACGCCCGCAGGTAGACCCGGGTTGCGGGTGATATCGGTCCAGTGAGCGCCGGCGTCGGTCGTCTTCCACATCTTGGAGCCGGGGCCGCCGCTGTTGAGGAAATAGGGGGTGCGCCAGGCTTCCCAGGTCGCCGCGTAAAGGGTGTTCGAGTCGGCGGGATCCATGATCAGCTCGACCGCACCGGCTTTTTCGCTCTCGAACAGAACCTTGCTCCACGTCTTGCCTCCGTCGGTGGACTTGTAGACTCCTCGGTCGGGGCTGGGGCCGTATACGTGGCCAAGGGCGGCGACATAGACGACGTCAGGATTCTTGGGATCGACCACGATGCGGGATACCGTCTTCGTGTTCTCGAGTCCGACGTGGGTCCAGGTCTTGCCCGCGTCGGTGGACTTGTACACGCCGTCGCCCTCGGATATGTCGCCTCGGATATCTCGCTCTCCCATCCCGATGTAGAGCGTGTCCGGAGTGGAGTCGCTTACCGCGATGGCGCCGACCGAGGAGCTTCCGAGGAAGCCGTCGGTCACGCAGGACCAGCTCTGGCCGGAGTCGGTGGACTTCCACAATCCGCCGCCGGTGGCGCCGAAGTAGTACTCCTTGGGACGAGTCCGCACGCCGGTGCAGGCAACCGAACGCCCGCCGCGGTTCGGGCCGACGTTGACCCATTGCAGGTTGCTATAGTTCGCGGGATCGTAGCCCTGGCTGAGGCCGATGGCGGCGAGGGCGAGACCGAGGAGAATTGCGGTGGTTTTCATGTGGATGGGCCTGGATGGGATTTTGCGCTGCCTAGGAGATTAGCCCAATTGGCGTTGGGGCGTTGGGGCGTTAGGCATTGGGCGTTGGGTCGCTAGGCGTCGCACGATCGGAGTTGGCTGGGGCTAAGCACGTCCATGTACCGGCCGGAAGGATTCGCGCCACAACCGAAGTCTGCGGCTTGACTTCTTGAACCACAGCGCGGCACAGCCGCATCCAAGGCTTTCAACTCAAAGGCGCAGTTACTCAGAGATGGATCGGGATGCAGGGAGCCAGCTTCTAACACTGGGACACTGGGCCAACGCAGGAACACCGGGAGCGATTCTTCGCACGGCGACAAGACTTGCAAGGTTAGTAATACGGAAGGGAATCTTCGCACCCCGCAATTCGCCGTCTGTCCTTTGTTGGACTCAAAAGCAAGGGCGGCATGCAACACCGATTCTGAATAAAGATATATCCGCGATGGTACAAGGCACGGATGCCTTCTCGAGACCAGGACGGAGAAGCTCTGCTGGGGCAGGTTGCTCGGAAGAGGACTTCCAAGACCAGGTCCTGATCGATCGAACGGCTCGGGGCGATCGATCCGCTTTCGACGCCCTCGTGCGGCGTCACTATGGGCGCGCAATCGCGGTGGCGATCCGTTGTTCGAAGAATTCTGCCTACGCGCAGGACATCGTGGCCGATGCGTTTGTAAAGGCTTACACGGCAGCGCCTAGGTTTCGAGGACAATGCCGCTTCACGACGTGGCTGAACCGCATCGTGATGAACACCGCCTACGACTCGAACGATCAGATGAGAAAGCACGAGACCCTCAGCCTTGACGAGGCCCTCCGCTTCATGCCCTGGGCCGATCGTTATGGCCGATCGGAGCGGGCGTCGGCCGTCGCGGATTTTGTCGCCGAAGCGCAGACAGATCGGCGGGATAGCCTTCTTTCCGCTTTCCGCCGGCTGCCCGCCCAGGACCGGGATATCCTTATGCTTCGCTACGACCAGGATGTGCCCTACGAGGCGCTGGCGGCCCGATTCGGGGTCGCCCTTGGCACGGTTAAGAGCCGGCTGCATCGGGCGAGGCAGCACCTGAGATCAAGGCTGGCGGCAGACGCGTTCAGCTAACGGGCCCAATCGGCGGGACGGCCGAATGGTTCTTTATGGTCAGCCTCTAACGCTCCGGCCAGGGTTGATGACGCCTGGATCAGTGGGGGCACGCGTTTCCGAGTTTTCGGAACCTCCATCCCCTGCCCCTTCCTCCTCCGGCACAAACATCCGCAAGAGGAAGGGGAACGGACCCGCTAGCCGATCGGCGCGACCGACTTGGCCTTCTTGATCTCACTTTTCGCCGTGATCGCCCATCCGCGAGAGCGGCAGGCTTCGGCGACGCGGTTCACCGCGACGAGGTACGCGGCAAGGCGGCTGTGGACGTTCATGTCTCGCCGCATGTCGAAGACGGCGTTGAAGGCGGCTGTCATGGTCTCGTCGAGCCGTTGGTGGACATACTCGATCTTCCATCGATCGAAGTTCGCATTCTGGACCTGCTCGAAGTAGCTGACGGTGACGCCGCCGGCGTTGCAGAGGAAGTCCGGGATCACGAACACATGGTTCTTGTGC
>JBIOJM010000524.1:0-4662 GCA_044450785.1 Isosphaerales bacterium | reverse complement strand
GATGTACACGGCCGAATTCGTGGTGGATACCGCATCGTTGCTGATCTTGTCGTTCGACGTCTTTGCTCAAGTGACTGATGCCGGGACGCTGGCGCCGATGCTCGACCGAACTCAAGAGGTCACCGGTGCCATGCTGATTCAAATCAGCACGGACGCGGGCTATGTTTCGTTGCTGGACCTGCAGGATTGTCAGGAGCGGAATGTCCGCTTGGTCGGACCGGTGGGGGAGAACGACTTCACCGAACAAAAGCGAGCCGAAGTGGGCCCTCCTCGCATCGGCAAGGACCAATTCCAATGGCTTCCCGAAGAGCAGACGTATCGCTGTCCTCAGGGACACCGGCTGAATTATAAGGGCAAAGAGCAGAAACGCCGGCGTGACGACAATACGGTCATCCAGCACCGCTTCCACTGCCCGGCGGAGCACTGCCGTGCCTGTCCCCTGCGTGAGCGTTGTGTCCGCGATCCGGAGAAGGGTCGAACCGTCAAGCGATTGGAAGGGGAAGAGCTCATCGAGGCACACAAGGAATGGATGAAGACGGCGGAGGCCAAGGCGGCGAATCGACTTCGCGGATCGGTAATCGAGCGTTGTTTTGGCGACGCGAAGCAGCATCGCAATCTCCGCCGCTTGCATGGTCGTGGACTGAAGAGGGCCAAGGCGGAGATCGGCCTGGTGGTCTTGGTCCAAACCGCCCTCACCCTGGCGCGGCTTCGAAAGGACGCCGCAAACCCCCGGGAAAACGCGGCTTAAAAGCTGGACCTTCTCGATGATGGGGGGCAGGTGCAGAAACACCCCGCGGTCGGCCAAGTCGCCTTTGCGCACGAATTCGTCAATTCCGGTGAGGATGATGGGCCGCTGGGCATAAATGACATTCCGTTCTTCGTTGGAGAACAGCGCACGCGTCGCGAACCCACCTCCGCTCGCCAGGCGGCACAAGCTATCGGACAGCCAGCTCGGGAGCGCACTGACATTGTCACAAGCCAGCAGCCAGCCATTGACCGCCGTGACCATCAAGTCGCGAGTGCTGCGGGGCTCGGCCAGCAGCGGGGCCGTCTGCGGGTCGATCAACTGCCGGGCGACCAGGGCCAGGGTGCTCTTCGTCGACCCGTGCTCGCCGTGGATGGCCAGGACGGGATACGGCCCCGCCGGCCGCAGCGCCGCGGCCATCCAGCCGATCAGCAGGTGGAAATCCGATTCGACCAGGTTGACAAACGGCCGCAAGAGTGCGATCGAGCCGTCACGGCTGGGCACCGGCAATGGCAAGAGCCCTTGTGGTCGTCGGAAGTTAACGCTCGGCTTTTCGACGACTGACCATCCACTGGCGCAAATCTTGATGGCGTGCCCTGTGGGGTCTCCGAGGTCGAGGTAATAGCTCGACCCGAATTCGTCTTGGTCGCGGCCCACGCGCACATACACCGGCGGCGTATCCACCTCGAATCGAGCGTGTGCCTCGAGCGCCTCGAGCACGCGGTGGACAGCCCGCTGGGGCGGCAGCCTGTGATATGCGCTCACATAACCATCGACCAACCAGTCGCGAAACGCGGCGGACCTGAGACCGAGAATGTCGTGCCGCCCGTTCACCGGCACGCGAGCGTGAAACCGGCCATCAGCCGCCCGAAAAAGCCGGACGCTCGCCGCCAGCCCCATCAGCAATTCACCCGCACGCGTGCCCTCAGATTGCTTCTCGGCGATCTCGCCCTTGGCCTGCTCGACAGTAACGTGTTCCACGTCCCGGCTCCCCTGCTCTGCTGCTCAACTGCTGTCAGCGCAGCCGCCCCCTGTCACCTGCTCGTCTGCTCTCCTGCTCTCCTGCTCTCGGCGCAGCCGCCGCCCGCTCGATCAGATTATCGACCCGATGACTCGGCAACGTGTGCCTTTTTAGGCGCTAGCGTGAATTTGCCGGGATCGCAGCTCGCAGAGTATGGCACGGATGACCCGGAGCTTGCCGTCGAAGCCCGCGAAGGTGATTGGTGATGGCCACGAGGTGACCACGTGTGTCGCCGCCTTCGATGAACCCAAGCCGCACAGGTGGCGCAACGCGTCGGCCCGTCGTCAATTCCCAGATATGAATCTCCGGCCGACCACCAACCACCGTCAGCGCAAATCGCCCGTCGGGCGTGACGGCCACATCATGAGATTCGTTGTCATTGGCCATGGGAGGGTAGGCGAGCCTAGCGGCTTGCCAGTCCCAATAGCGATCCTGCCCATCCTTTACGCAAAAAAATCCGCCTGGGGCCAAAGGTTTGGGCCAGGGCGGATTTACAGGAGGGATTCCGGCGATAACCGACTTTCGCGCCAAGGGCACTATCATAGGCCTGCCGGGCTTAACGGCCGTGTTCGGGATGGGAACGGGCGTAACCCCGTCAGTATGGTCGCTGCGTTCGGCGGTCAATCGCGACTGAACCAAGTTGAGCTGCGTCCGGCGCACTCCGCCATCTCACTCCGGCATGGTCCGGCGTCGGCTCCGCCTCGCCACCGGCCCGGCCTATGCTCGATGGCTCCGTCCCCCGCTCATTCCTGGACTGCGGCCACGCGGAACCCCAGGCTGATGTACCGGTTCTCCGGCGTGTTCCTGCCGCGGTCCGCCGGCCGGCAGCCCCTCGGGTCGTGGTGCCAGCTACCGCCCCGGAAGACCCGGTGCGAGGCCCCGGGCGCGCCCAGTGGGTCGGCAGCGGGCGACGACGCGTAATATTTCTCGTCATACCCATCGGCGCACCATTCCCAGACGTTCCCCAGCATATCATACAGGCCCCAGGCGTTCGGCAGCTTCTGGCCGACTGGATGGGTCTTACGTTCGGAGTTGCCGTCGGACCACGCATGCTCGCCTAGCTTGCTCGCGTCATCGCCGAAAGGATACAGGGTCGTGCTCTTCGCCCGACAGGCATATTCCCATTCCGCCTCGGTCGGAAGGCGATAGCCGTTACCACCGGCAAGGGTGACCTCGGTGCCGTCGATCCGATAGAACGGCGTCCGCTTCTCTCGCTCGCTCAGCTTGTTGCAGAACTTGACCGCGTCGAGCCAGGACACGCTCTCCACAGGCGGGTCGTCCGATCCCTTGAAGCGACTCGGGTTATCACCCATCACCGCCCGGTACTGATCCTGCGTGACCTCGTGAATGCCGAGATAGAACGCCCTACTGAGCCGCACCGAATGGGCGGGCTGCTCGTCGTCAAACGACGCCCGATTGGAACCGGGAAACAGTCGCATTAACTGATCGACCTGGTCTTTGGTCGTGCCCATCAGGAACTCGCCGGCCTCGATGCGGACCAACCTGATCCCAATCGAGTTTGTCCATCCTCGCATCGGCTGTGGCGAAGGTGGCTGGGTTTTTTGTGATGGCGCCGCGGGCTTGGGAGATTCAACGTGGGTCGAGGGTGATGCCGGTTTGGAGCCGTCGGCGGCGCTGGGGCTCGGAGACGCGGCCTTCTTGTCGCCGCCTTGCTTGGTGACAGGCGGCTTGGGAATGTAGGTCACTTTCAGCGGCGTTTCCTGACGGCGCTGGATCTGGAACGTCTGAGTCTCGACTACCAGATCGCCCCGCGTAACCACAAGGTCGTGGGGGCCCGTATGCAGGGTGATCGGGGCGCCCAGGTTCTCGATGCGGATCTCCTGGCTGTCGATCCGGACCATCATGTTGGGGTCCGTGCCCGAGATCTTGACCGTGCCGTTGTCAGTGACGATGTAAATGATGACGCCCAGGAAAGCCAGCAAAGGCAGCGCGGCCACGTAAAACCAGAGCCAGGGCATGTTGCGTGGCTTCGGTGGAGCCCCGACGAGCTGAGTCGATACGGCAGGCTCCTGCGGACGTGAAGCAACGGGGGTTTGTCTGGGAAGACGCTCCGCATCGATCACGCCGGCCGGCTTGGCCCGGGGTTTTGACTTTGAGCTTTCAGCGCCCTGGTGATCGGCCTTCGGAAGCCGACCCGGATCGGAAGTGCTTGGGGGGCTGTCTGGTCGAGGCTCGACCCTCGGTGCCGGCTTGGGCCGCTGACCAGCCTCGGTGTGGCTTACGTTTCGAGGTCGCTCCGGTTCTTGCGCGACCGGGAGTGTTGGGGCTGCCTCGCGCGCTTGACTCGAGGGACGGGCAGCGGGGATCTTCACCCGTTGGAAGTGAAACCCGATTCCTCGAACGAGCTGGTCGACGTGATGGTGGAAGTCCCGTCCCTGATCGACCTCGATCACGTTGCGAAATGTTAAAAGGGCGAGAGAGGGCGGCAAGTCCGCCTCGCCCGGCATCCGGGCATGATCGATCAGGATCGGGATCACGGGTTGATTCCGATGCAGCGCTGATTCAAGCTCGATCCGGACAAAGTCTTTCGGGTCGTCAAGCCGTCGATGAGCGCCGGTTTCCCCGGCCCACTTCGTTCCGATCACGGCGAGGACGACGTCGCACTGGCCGACAGCCACGTCGATGTGTTCCCGGAAGTCTTCACCGAAGGGAATGGAATCGATGTCCATGAAGACGGCATCGCTGCCGAAGTGAGCACGAAGACGGTCGAAGATCCGTCCGGCAACGCCGATCGAATCCTGGCGCCGGTAGGAGAGGAAGATCTTCGACATGAGGGTCTCACCGCATCGGTCCCACCCTGCCACCCCGACTACTGCCCGCAACGATTCAAGGGTATCAATCCCACTTGCAGACAACAACAAGATTCTCGTCGCAT
>JBIOJM010000523.1:0-4666 GCA_044450785.1 Isosphaerales bacterium | reverse complement strand
CTGGTGTGGGACGTCACCAGCACCGAGCCGGCGGTGCTTTCGGTGGTCAAAGCCGAGCGGACCCCCCAGGTTCGCAGCGGCCCGGGTGGAAGCGATACGTACACCGCGACTTTCAAAGCTGCCGGCGCCGGCCGCGCTTCGCTCAACGCCCATGGGGCGACAAGCTGCGAGGCGATGGCCAAGCAGAGCTGCCCGGATCGGAACTTCACCGTCACAGTGGTCGTCTCCGCCTGACCCCGTAAAAATGAAGAGGCCGGGCCTGATCGCGGCCCGGCCTCAACGTGGGTTTGCTACGCCTTGCCGGCCTTCATCTTCTCGAGAAGCTCGGCCAGCCGGTCCATCGAGTCGTCCGAGCCCCGCTTCATTCCGGAGGCGATCATGCCGTCCCGGTCCGCCACCGATTGGAAGACGGCCTGCTGCACGATCCTGGTCTTGTCGCCGACCGCCTCGAACGTCGCGGTCTGCATCAAGACGTGGCCGGGCATGCCTTCGTACTCGAACGTCGCGACGATTCGCTCGGGGGCGACCACGTCATGGTGCACCCCGCGGAAGGCGTGCTCGTGGCCGCTGGAGTCGACCTGGACGACTCGCCACTCGCCGCCGCGCCGCACGTCGAACTTGTCCATGCGGTTCGTGTACTCGCGCGGACCCCACCACTGTGCAAAGAGCTTGGGGTCGGTGTACGCCCTGAACACCAGCTCACGCGGCGCGTCGAATGTGTGCGTCATCACCATGTCATGCTTGCCGGCCTCGATCATGTACTCGGTCTTTGACATCGTGCTAGCTCCCGCCTTCTTGTCGGCCATCTGAACTCTTCTCCTTTTTCAATTGCTCGAGATATTCATCGAGACGCTCGAAGCTTTCGTCCCAGAACCGCTTGTAGCCCCCCACCCAGTCGGAAACCTCCTTCAAGCGCGGCGCCTCGAGGCGGCACGGCCGCCACTGGGCGTTGCGCCCCTGCGTGATCAACCCCGCGCGCTGCAGCACCTTCAGGTGCTTCGAGACGCCGGGAAGGCTCAGTTCGAACGGCTGAGCCAGCTCGGTGACCGAAGCCTCGCCCTTCGCTAGCCGGGCGAGGATCGCCCGCCGGGTGGGGTCGGCGAGCGCACCGAAGGTGACGCTGAGCTGGTCTGTCGGGGTTATTCTGCTCATTGGCTAATTAACTAAATAGAAGAATACACGCCCTCCTTTGAAGTTGTCAAGCCCTCATTTCAGAAATCAGCTGCCCGCTTTCGCTCGGTAGTGGAGGTAGACCCCGCAGCCCGCAAACCGGCGCTCATCCAGCAGCTCGAGCTTCAACCGGACGTGGTCCGGCAAGGCCCGGGTGCCGCCCCCCGCCACGATGGGATTGTTTTAGTCACCTCGACCATAACTGTGATACCGTAAAAGTCGTGACGACCAAAACTACCAGGCGGCATCGAGCCCCGGCCGGATACGACCCGTTGCAGTTTCCTGCGTTCGCAGTGACCGTGGACATCGTGATCCTGACAATGTGCGACGGCCGACCTCATGTACTGCTGGTGAGTCGAGGGGTGGCGCCCTTCAAAGGAATGTGGGCGATCCCCGGTGGCTTCAAGCGCCCAGGCGAAACGCTTGACCAGGCGGCCAAGCGAGAGCTGGCGGAGGAGACCGGCGTCGACAGCGCGAGCTTGCTGACCCAGTTCGGCGCTTACGGGGATCCTGGCCGCGACCCTCGAATGAACGTTGTGACGGTCGCCTACCTCGCGGTGCTTCGCGACGTGGGCGCGATTGTGGCCGGCTCGGACGCGGCGCATGCCGCTCTCCTACCGGTGTCGGAGGCGCTGAGCGGAAAGGTCGAGCTGGCGTTCGATCACAGGCGAATCGTGCGCGATGCCGTCGAACGTGCCCGCGTCGACCTCGAGCAAACAGGCATCGCAACCGCGTTCGTCGGACCTACGTTCACCATTGCCGAGCTGAGAGCGGTGTACGAGGGCATCTGGGGCGTGCATCTCGACGGTGCCAACTTTCGAAGGACCGTGATCGCGGAAAGCGGCTGGGTCATCCCGACCGGCCGCCGGGCCCGCCCCGGATCGAGGGGCGGTAAGCCGGCCGAGCTGTTTCGAGCGGGGCGCATGTGGAAGCTCGGTGGGCCGATCCGGCGCTCAGATCCAAATGAGAAGAGGAAGTGGGATTCGTGAAAGCAGTCGTCTATGACAGGTACGGTCCGGCGGACGTCCTGCGTCTCGAGGATGTCGAGCGCCCGGTGCCCAAAGAGGACGAGGTCCTCGTCAAGGTCCACGCCACGACAGTCAACCGGCTGGACGTCCACACCCGAGAGGCCAACGTGAAGTCTGGGCCGGCCATCTCGCTCCTCAGCCGGCTGGTCTCGGGCGTTCGCGCGCCGCGACAGCCTATCCTCGGCAGCGAGTTTGCCGGCGAGGTCGATGCTGTGGGCGCGGCCGTCAGCGAGTTCGCGATTGGTGACCGGGTCTTCGGCACGAGCGGGCTTCGGTTCGGTGCGTATGCGGAATTCATGTGCATGCGGGCGAACGCCCGGATCGCGCGCATGCCGGCCGGCGTGACCTTTGAGCAGGCTGCGCCAATCTGCGACGGAGCGCTCAACGCATTGACGTGTCTCACAGGGGCGGCTCCGCTGAAGGGACGCAGGATCCTCATCAATGGCGCGTCCGGCGCGATCGGCACGGCTGGAGTGCAGCTGGCCAGGTACTTCGCGGCTGACATCACCGCGGTGTGCGGAACGAAGAACCTCGAGCTCGTCAGATCCCTCGGAGCGGACCGGGTGATCGACTACACGAAGGAAGACTTCACCAAGAACGGCCAAACGTATGACGTCATCTTCGACGCGGTCGGCAAGCGGTCATTTCGGGAGTGCCGTGGCTCCCTGGACCCGGGCGGCGTCTACCTTCCAACGGATGGTTTCGCGAATCTCGTGTGGGCGCTGCTTCCGTCGCGGAGGGGAGCCAAGAAGGTCGTCTTCCAGATTCCTCCGCGACAGACGAAGCAAGACGTCCTCCTGCTCAAGGAGCTGGTCGAGGCCGGGAAGTTCCGGGCGGTCATCGATCGGTGCTATCCCCTGGAGGACGTGGTCGAGGCGACGAGGTACGTGGAGACGGAGCAGAAGACCGGCAACGTCGTCCTCACCGTGACCTGATCCGACCGAAGGCTGGCTACGCTTGTCTGATGGTTGAGAGGGAGATTCGCGTTCGCACCGCCGATGGAGACATGACAACCTTCGTCGTCCGACCCGACGGCCACGGGCCTTTTCCGGTGGCGGTGATATTCATGGATGGCGTCGGCTACCGCGAGCAGGTGAAAGAGAACGCTCGGAGGTTCGCGGCCGGCGGCTACTACTGCGTCGCGCCCGACCTCTATTACCGAGTGGGTGAAAAGCTCTCCTTTGACATGTCGGGGATGCTGACGGGCGGATTGAAAGGGCCCGAGGCCGAGCGAATGATGAAAGCAGCGACCAGCGTCACGCCCGAGAACATGGTCGCGGACACCAGGGCAGTCCTGTCTGCCATCGCCTCAGACCCCGCCGCCAGCTCGGGACCGAAGGTCTGCGTCGGCTACTGCCTCGGGGCGGGCGCCGCGCTGCGCGCCGCCTCGGCGCTCCCCGGCGAATTCGTGGCGGCCGCCGGAATCCATCCTGGGGCGCCGATCAATGACAGGCCCGACTCACCGCACCACGACCTCGCAACCGTGCGCGGCGAGCTCTACTTCGCTTTTGCAGAGACCGACCGCACGGCTACACCGGAGATCGTGGACCAGTTTCGCGAGGAACTTCGCCGGAACGGCGTGAAGGGAGTTGTGGAGCGGCTGCCGGGGACCGCGCACGGATTCGCGATGGCCGACCTCCCCGTGTACAACCGCGACGCGGCCGAGCACCATTTCGAGCGGACGCTGGACCTTTGGAGGCGCAACCTCTCGGAGGAGCGGGTCAAGGCCTAGAAGACTCGTTAACGAGACAATCACCCGGTGGGATCAGTGTCGCACTCGAGATCCACGTGGACGCGTGGGGCGATGCTTGTCTACGGAGGCGCCGCGGCAAGCGTCATCGCCCTTCACCTCGCAACCAACAGCACGCTTGGTTTCCATACCGATGAGCTCTACTACCTCACCTGCGGCTGGCATCCGGCGCTTGGTTATGTCGACTTCCCGCCCCTCGTTCCCCTCCTCGCCCGCCTAGAGACCGGACTGCTCGGGGTCAGTCCCTGGACCCTTCGATTGCTCCCATCGCTGCTCGGCGGTTTCCTCGTTGCGCTCTCGGGCCTCTATGTCCGCCGGCTTGGTGGCTCCCTGCGGCTCCAGGGAGTTGCCTTGCTCTCGGCGATCGCGGCGCCGTTCCTGCTCGGCTCGAACTGGGTCTTCCAGACGGTCACCTTCGACCAGGTGACGTGGATGCTCTCCCTGTACTGGTTTCTGTGCCTGGTCATGGACCGGCGGCCAACGTACTGGATCTACCTCGGCATCACGCTTGGGATCGGGCTCGAGGTCAAGTACACCATCGTCGGTCTCATCGCGGGGATCGGCCTCGCCGTCCTTCTAACGCCTTCGCTGCGGAGTGAGCTGCGGACGAGATACCCCTGGATCGCCATCGCGATCGCCCTTCTCATCTGGGCGCCGAATCTCGCCTGGCAGGTCGCCGAGGGTTTCCCCACCCTCGTCTACCTCGGCAACCACAGTG
>JBIOJM010000522.1:0-4710 GCA_044450785.1 Isosphaerales bacterium | reverse complement strand
TCGGCCGCGGGCGGTTCGAGCCGTGCACCCTCAACTCAGCCGACCGCGACCTGGATCTCGTCGCCAACGACCCGAACGGGATAGGTTCCGATACGAACGCGAGCATAGGGGCTGTCGAGCCATCGGCCATCCTGGAGGCTGAATCGCCAGCCGTGCCACGTGCATGTCACGGATTGATCGAACACGATCCCGTCGCAAAGAGGAGCGCCCTTGTGGGGGCAGGTGTCGTCGGTCGCGTAATAGCAGCCACCTTCATGAAACACCGCGATGATCCGCCCCTCGATCTCGACGGGAATCCCGCGCCCTTCGACGATCTCGCCCACCCGAGCCACAGTGTGATACATTACGGGCGACAAAGCAAGGGCCTCCCTGATGCGACCGACTCGAGCGGCCAAGAGCCCGCGTTCCGCGGCAATGAGCCGATCCCATCCCCATCATAACCGCCCTCTATGGAAAAGAATATTTGCGTTTACTGTGGCTCGGCGGTCGGGATCCATCCTGAGTACGCCGCGGCCGCCAGCAGCCTGGGACGCGCACTCGCGCGTCACGGTTTCGGCCTGGTCTATGGTGGCGGCCGAGTCGGGCTGATGGGGATGGTCGCCGACGCGGTCCTCGAGGGAGGCGGAACGGCGATCGGTGTGATCCCCGAGCCGCTGGCCGTCAAGGAGGTCGCACACGATGGATTGACCGAGCTGCACGTCGTGGCGGACATGCACCAGCGCAAGGCGATGATGGCGCGACGTGCGAGTGCTTTTCTCACGCTGCCCGGCGGGATCGGGACCTTCGAGGAATTCTTCGAAACCCTGAGCTGGGCGATGCTCGGGCTCCATCGGAAGCCGATGGGAATCCTAAACGTCGCCGGCTATTTCGACCCCTTGCTCGCGCTCTTGGACCACGCGGTCGCGGCAGGCTTGGCCCGTTCGGAACACCTGAAGCTGCTTCTCGTTTCGTCTGATCCCGAAGCCGCCGTCAGTGACTTGATGGTCCACGCCCTGGCGAGGAGCCCACGCCAACCCATCAATTTCGAGGAGACCTGAGCCAAACAAAACCCTTTCCCGCTCCCATCTAACTCGCACGAACAGTTGGAAAGGTCGTATGATCGGGGAGAAGGCCGAATACCCGGTTTTCGAGACGCAGGCTGTGGAGGAAGTTAGTTCATGGACATGCTTCGACGGGTGATGCTCAAAGGCTTCAAGTCCATCAAGGCGATGGATCTCGAACTGCGCCCCCTGAACGTCCTGATCGGGGCGAACGGGGCTGGCAAGAGTAACCTCGTCTCTTTCTTCAAGATGCTGAACGAGATGATGGGTGAGCGACTCCAGGATTACATCGCTACGGCGGGTCGCGCCCATTCGCTTCTGCATTACGGCCCCAAGGTCACGCTCCAATTGGAAGCGCAGTTAGAGTTCGAGGTGACAAATGGTTGGGACACGTACGACATGCGACTGTTTTATGCAGTGGGCGACACGCTGGTCTTTGCCGAGGAGACACTAAGCTTTCTGGAAGCCGGCCGGCTGGGAAACCCCAAAGTCGTTTCTCTAGGAGCAGGCCATCAGGAGACCCGGATCGGCGCCGAGGCGAATCAAGGGGGGGCGATAGCCAAGGCCTTGCGCTTCCTGCTCAACAACTCTCGAGTATACCACTTTCACGACACCTCGGCCACCGCTCGCATCCGACAATTCGGGTATATCGGCGATAACCGGCCGCTCTTGCCGGACGCAGGAAACCTGGCCGCCTTTCTTTACCGCCTGCAAAACCAGCATGAGAGTACGACCTACCAGCGGATCGTCAACACGATTCGGATGATCGCCCCGTTTTTCCATGACTTCGCCCTTGAGCCGACCGGCTCGAATGCTAAGGACATCATTCTCAATTGGAGGGAGAAGGAGTCAGATCAGATCTTCGGTCCTCACCAACTCTCCGACGGGAGCTTACGGGCGATCTGCCTCGTCACGCTCCTCCTTCAACCGGAGTCCGAACTCCCCCGTCTCATCATCGTCGATGAGCCAGAGCTGGGTCTCCACCCTTACGCCCTGAACGTAGTCGCCTCACTGTTCGAGAAGGCGTCCCATCACGCTCAAGTACTGATAAGCACGCAATCGAGCTCGTTTCTCGACAACTTTGATCCTGAGGATGTCGTCGTCGTGGACCGAGAGGGTAAGGAGTCTGTGTTCAGAAGACCAGACTCGTCGTCACTCAACTCGTGGCTGGATGAATATAGCCTCGGCGAAGTCTGGGAGAAGAATGTCATCGGCGGAGGCCCACATTGATGGCACGCCTCTACCTTTTCGGCGAAGGACCGACCGAGCAGACATTCGCAGATACGGTACTCAAGCCACACCTGGCGAACTCCGGCGTGTACCTGCATCGTCCCATCCTCATCGCCCACGCCAAGAAGAAGGGGCGAGTCCATCGCGGAGGCGGTCGCAACTACATACCGATGAAGAACGACATACTTCGCCTTCTGGCTCAGGATAAAGCCAAGGATGTCTTCTTCACCACCATGATCGACTTATATGGGATACCCAGCCAGTTTCCGGGTCTGGATGAAGTTGAGAAACTACGCCATTTGCCGGACAAGCGGGTCGAGTTTCTTGAGCAAGCCTTTTCAATGGACATCCGCGACGCGCGGTTCATTCCTTACATCCAGTTACATGAGTACGAGGCCTACCTCTTCTCTAAACCTTCTCTTTTTGAACTCTTTTATGACCACCACAGGAGAGAGATTGCCACACTACAAGCCATCGCCGACGCTCACACATCGCCCGAGTGGATCGACGATGGACAGCAGTCTGCTCCCAGCAAACGAATCATCGCTCATCTTCCCGACTACGCAAAGCCCGTCATGGGACCACAGTTGGCCGAGCTCATCGGTCTGGACGTGATTCGAGCCAAGTGCCCCCACTTCAACGCTTGGTTGTCGAGGCTGGAAAAACTCTGATCCTCTCGTGCACAGACCAACGGCCCGCCCTTGACAAGGCTGACCACCCGCCAGATAGTTAGATGATCCTCTAAATAAATCCGTCCTACCGGCGAATGGATGGAAGATGATGGCTTACAATGCGGTCTTCAAGGCGTTGTCGGACCCATCGCGGCGCGAGATCCTCCGGCTGCTGTCCGGCGGTGAACGGACCGCCGGCGAGCTCGCGTCGTCGTTCGACATGACCAAGCCGTCGATGTCGCACCACTTCGCGATCCTCAAGGAGGCCGATTTGATCGAGAGCCGGCGCGACGGCCAGCAGATTTACTACTCACTCAATACGACGGTCCTCGAAGATGTGCTCACCCGGCTCTGGGACCATCTCGGCCTCAAGAATACGAAAGAGAACGACAAGCCATGACACGCGTTTACTGGATCATCGCCATTCTCCTGGTCGCGATCTCGGCGGGCGCCGCCGCCTGGCTTAGTTCGAGCCTGCCGGAACAGATCCCGACCCACTGGAATATCCGCGGCGAGGTGGACGGCTACGGGGGCAAATGGACGCTCTTCCTGTTCCCCGCGATGATGGCCGGCATGCTGGTCCTGTTCTACTTCCTGCCGGCCTTGTCGCCCAAGCACTTCGAGGTGGATACATCTCGTTCCACGTATCTGTATATCATGGTTCTCTGCACCTGCTTATTCGGCTACATGAACGGGGTGATCTTGTACGTGACCCATCAGACGGTGGCGAAGGAAGCGACCTTCGATCTGGGCCGCGCCTTCATCGCGGGCCTGTTCCTGTTCTTCGGATTGCTGGGCAACGTCATCGGCAAGGTGCGCAAGAACTTTTATATCGGCGTCCGCGTGCCCTGGACTCTCGCCAGCGATCGCGTGTGGAACGACACCCATCGGCTGGCGGCCTGGGTGTGGGTCGCCGCCGGGGTGATCGGATTCGGGATGATCGTCCTGGGTGCTCCGTTCGTCGCCGCATTCGCCGTTCTCATCGTGTCAGCGTTCATTCCCGTGATCTACTCGTTCCTGCATTACAAGTCGCTGGAGCGTCGTGGGGCGTTGTGACGTGCAGAGCGGCCCGGACCCGCCGCGAGCCGCTCCGATCATTCACCGCGATCAACCCAGCGCGCGATCTCTGCGGGGCCGGGATCGCGCGCCTCGGTCCGGAGGACGTGGCCGGCCCCACTCAATTCGTAAGCTGACTTCATCCATGAGGCGTCGAACCGCGGCGAATTGCCCAGGATCCAGAGCGGAGCTGGCGCCACGAGCGCGGCCGCGGCCTCGAACCCGCCGAATTGAAACATGCCGGCAAGGTCGAGCCCGGCCGGGAACGAGCTCGGATCCCGGGAGTCAGGCAGGTTCTTGAGCTCGATGACGGTCCGCGCCAACCCTTCCAGGGCCGGGCGCGCCAGCAAGACCTGGGGGCCGGCCAGGTCCTGGGCGATCAGACTGACTTCAACGATTTCGGGCTGTGACCTGGCCCAGGCGAGAACGGTCGCGACATCCTGCATCTGGTCGGCGGCCACCATGGGGTTGTATGTCGTGAAGTGAGCCGTTTCGGGGCGCCGCGACACCGGATTGGCCGGATCGAGTGCTTCGCCGACGAAGAGAGGATCGAACCCGACGACACTCTGACCGAGCGACAGCAAGGCGAGCGCGAGCGCCGACGGCTCACCCGACGCCGACGCGAGAACGGCCTTTCCCCGTGGATGGGCGACGATCGTGAGTCGACCCGATGGATGTGCCGGGAGGAGCCGGACGACTGGGATTGCCTCGTC
>JBIOJM010000521.1:0-4757 GCA_044450785.1 Isosphaerales bacterium | reverse complement strand
CCTTGGACAGCGGTGGCGGCGGGTCTCCCGACCCCGCCCAGGGCCCCGACGGAAGGTCTCCTGCTTCCGGGGTAGCCGCCGATTCGGGGAGACCTTCGGTCCCGGGGAGGGCGGGGTCCGGAGACCCGCGCCCAACACTGGGCAACGCCTCCTCTGACGCTCCACGGCTCATGGACGCCATCCTCTTCCACCCTGAGATCTCGATGCGGCGGGCATTGATCCTGGCCCTGCGGACGTACGCGATCGATGGGCTTTCCCCGAGCGAACGCGAGCCGCTGACCGCCCGGTTGCTCGACCTCTTCCGCAACGACCCCGACGCCGGCATCCACGGCGCCGCCGAGTGGACTCTACGGCAATGGAAGCAAGACGCGAAGCTCAAGGCCTCCCTAGCCGAGCTGGCAAAGATCAAGGACCCGGGTGACCGCCGCTGGTTCGTCAACGGCCAGGGGCAGACGTTCGCGGTGATCGACGGGCCGGTCGAGTTCCGCATGGGGTCACCGCCGGCGGAGCCGAATCGTCATGTCCAGATGGAAAGGCCAAGCCGCCTGGTGATCCCCCGCCGGTTCGCCATCGCCGCCAGGGAGGTCACGATCGAGCAATGGCAGAGGTTTGAGCGGACCAACACACGGCTCGGATTGCCCCCGAGCTTCGTGCACCAGTACAGCCCCGACCCGGACGGTCCCATGATCGGGTTCACCTGGTATATTGCCGCGAACTACTGCAACTGGCTGAGCGAGCAGGAGGGGTTACCCAAGGACCAGTGGTGTTACCTGCCCAACGAGCGGGGGGAGTACGACGCGGGGATGACGATTCCCGCCGACGTACTCCAGCGCACCGGCTACCGGCTGCCCACCGAGGCGGAATGGGAATTCGCCTGCCGCTCGGGTACGGTGACCAGCCGTTACTTCGGCCTGTCCATCGAGCTTCTGGGCAAGTATGCCTGGTCTCAGGCCAACAGCCGAGAGCACGCCTGGTCGTGCGGGAGCTTGCTGCCGAACGACCTGGGGTTGTTCGACATGCTGGGGAACGAGTTTGAATGGGTGCACGATAGCATGCAACATTCGATGCCGGAAAGGAGGGGGCTGTTCAGTGATATAATAATCATCTCTGAATATGTTCATGATTAGCTCCCTCGTCTCCTGCGGGGCGGGGGGTTCGGCAATCCTCCGGCGGGCGTCCGCTCGGCGGACCGTGCCGGGTTCGCGCCGGCGAACCGTGCCGCGGACGACGGTTTCCGCCCCTCCAGGACTTACCACTGATCCACTTTACTACTTTACAACTACGCGCATTAACATATACATATCTGAAATTAACTTAGCGTTACCCGGCGCAGCCGGGTCGAGTCCAAGATTGTGGGAATTGCCGCCAACACGGCGGCAAGACGCGCTGGGAATCGGTCGTCTGGATCGGTCTGGACCCATTGTGGAACCGGTGCATAGGTAACTGTCTACGTAATGTCTGATCTCTTTTCACATTATAGCTGCATTCTAGCAAAAGTCAATGAAAAAAGACCGAGAATTGATCGTGATTGTTCGGCGCGGGTCTCCGACCCCGCCGAGACGCCCGACCGAAGGTCTGCTGCCTCGGGGGAAACCGCCGACTCCGGGAGACCTTCGGTCCCTGGGAGGGCGGCGACCCTTCGGGTGCCCGGAGACCCACGTGCAACAGAGCTCGCCCGCCTGGATTCTCCCGCCACCCACCAGGTCCCCGCGCCGGCCACACTGGAACGGGATGGCCCGTTCCTGTAGGATCGTCGACATCTCGAACGCCGAATTCTCGAGGAGTCATCATGTCGCGTATCGTCCGAGGCGGTTTGATCCAGGCGACGCTCTGCGAGCCTGCGAGTTCGCCGATCGCCGCGATCAAGGCGGCGATGATCGAGAAGCACGTCGCCCTGATTGCCCGGGCCGCCGAGAATGGAGCGCAGGTCGTCTGCCTGCAGGAGCTTTTTTACGGTCCCTACTTCTGCGCCGAGCAGCAATCACGGTGGTACGAGATGACCGAGGCCGTTCCTGACGGTCCGACCACCCGGCTGATGTGCGAACTCGCTGTTCGCCACCAGCTCGTGCTCATTGTGCCGGTCTGTGAAGAGGACCTCCCAGGAGTCTACTACAACACGGCGGCCGTGATCGACGCGGACGGGCGCTACCTCGGCAAGTTCCGCAAGATGCACATCCCGCACTGTCCGCCGGGCTTCTGGGAAAAGTTCTACTTCCGTCCCGGTAACCTCGGCTATCCTGTCTTCGAGACCAGGGTGGGAAAGATCGGTGTCTACATTTGCTACGACCGGCATTTTCCCGAAGGGGCGCGCTGTCTGGGCTTGAATGGGGCGGAAATTGTTTTCAATCCCTCGGCCACGGTGGCCGGGCTTTCCGAGTACCTCTGGAAGCTCGAACAGCCCGCACACGCGGTGGCGAACGGGTATTTCGTGGGAGCGATCAACCGGCCCGGGTTCGAGGAGCCGTGGCGGATCGGCGAGTTCTACGGCCAGAGCTATTTCTGCGACCCACGTGGGCAGATGCTGGCGGTCGGCAGCCGCGACAGCGACGATATCGTCATCGCCGACTTGAACCTTGATCTGATCCGCGAGGTCCGCAACACCTGGCAATTCTTCCGCGACCGGCGCCCCGAGACTTACGGGGCGATCGTCCAGCTCTAAGAGGAAACACGCATGTCGACCACTGGAACCAAGCCGGGGACCGTGGCTCAGCTCTCGCTGCCGATCTCCTCACACACACCGGCCCCGTATGACGGCCCGTCGCGGGAAGAAGTGCTCGCGATGCGTCGTCAATACCTCACGCCGGGGCTGATCACGTATTATCGCGAGCCCCTGCTGATCGCCGAGGGCCACATGCAGTACGTCTGGGACGAGACCGGCAAGCAATACCTCGACGCCTTCGCCGGGATCGTCACCGTCTCGGTCGGGCACTGTCATCCGAAGATCGTGGAGAAAGTCCGCGAGCAGGTCGGCCGGCTCCAGCACACGACGACGATCTATCTCCATCCCGCGGTCGCGCAACTGGGCAAGAAGCTGGCCGAGCACATGCCCGAGGGGAGTGACTTGTCGGTCAGTTATTTCACGAGCTCCGGCAGCGAGGCGAACGAGATTGCCATCCTGTCGGCGCGTGAGTTCACGGGCAACACGGATGTCATCAGCCTTCGCAACGGCTACCACGGCGGGACGCAAGCGACCATGGGGCTGACGGCGCAGGGGACCTGGAAGTTCAAGACGAACCCGACCGCCGGGGTGAAACACGCGACGCCGGGCTACTGCTATCGCTGCCCCTACGGCCTGGCCTATCCGAGCTGCGACGTGAAGTGTGCGCGGGATGTCGAGGACCTGATCCGGTACGAGACGCCGGGTGAGGTCGCCTGCTTTATCGCCGAGCCGATCCTGGGGGTCGGCGGGGCCGTCACGCCCCCGCGCGAGTATTTCGAGATCGTTTACGAGATCGTCCGCAAGCACGGAGGCCTCTGTGTCGCCGACGAGGTCCAGACCGGTTTCGGCAGGACGGGGACCGCCTTCTGGGGCTTCGAAAACTGGGGCGTCACGCCCGACCTTGTCACCATGGCCAAGGGGATCGGCAACGGCGTTCCGTTAGGAGCCTGCACCACCCGGCCCGAGATCGCCCGCGTCATGAAGAATCGAGTCCATTTCAACACGTTCGGTGGTAATCCGGTCTCGATGACCCAAGGGCTGGCCACGCTGGAGGTGATCGATAGCGAGGGGATCCAGCAAAACGCACTGAGGGTCGGGAGCCATCTGAAGGACAGGCTCCTCGAACTTGAGGAGCGTCAGCCTCTGATCGGTGAGGTCCGGGGCATGGGGCTGATGCTGGGTGTCGAGCTGGTGCGCGACCGGCAGTCGAAGGAACCGGCCACGGCCGAGACCGCCGACTTGCTCGAGTTGTGCAAGGAGCGGGGATTGCTGATCGGCAAGGGGGGCATTGCCGGCAACACGCTCCGGATCAAGCCGCCGATGTGCCTGACGCGCGATGACGCGGACTTTCTGGTGGATTGCCTTGACGAGGTGCTGACGGTGATCTCGGCGCGGGCCTGAGCGGCGTTAGACTCTGACTCTGTAACTTCTCTGCGCCGTGCGCGCATGTTGTTCAGTAGTGCACGGCGAACACCGAGCTCACGCTTGCCGGCAAGGGGTTTTTGTGATTGAGAGCGCTGTGATGATAGTGTACAGTTTTTTGGTTGCGGCTTCGCCGCGTTAGGTAAAGCTTCGCCGAACCCTTCCTAAATCCCATTTGGCGATTTCGGAAGGTCCGTCCCCGGAAAAATCCAGCCAACCTGAGGACGGTGACGTCCGCTACGTAGGTCAGGTTTACTACCCGATGTCAGGCTGGAGAGGCTGACCTACGCCCGCGTCCTGGCTGACTGAAAGTCTCTCGGATCCACGAAACGTCATTTGGCCGGTCTTCCTGGTCTGGATGAAGGGGAACCAGCCCCTTCTCTTTTTCTGCCGTGTTGGGTAAACCAAGGTGGTCATGGACGGCCAACTGGTACAAGTCTGTCGCTCGATCGGCTCCTCCTCGGAGTTCATGATCCTGGTAGGGACCTTGCGCCAGGAAGTCGCGGAGCTCCGCGCCGAGGTCCAGCGTCTACAACGTCCAGGGGCCGGGTCACCCAGGGCGGTTACCCGCCCTGGGTTCCCACAGATCCGGGCGTGCACGTTAAATGCACCCGGTTCGTCACGTTGTGGAGTATCGCTGTCCCTCGCACGACTAGGCCCAAAACAAGCGTAATAT
>JBIOJM010000520.1:0-4778 GCA_044450785.1 Isosphaerales bacterium | reverse complement strand
GGTGGAGGCGCAGGCGGGGGACGCGAAGAGGCGCCCGGACCGGGCCCTGGCCCGGTCGGCCAGAGCGGCGCTCCCGAGCCGGCGAGCGCGCGGGACAGGGAAATCGTCGGCAACCCCATCGGGCGCGAGGCACTGCTCTCCGAGCTCGCATACGAGATGATCAGCTACTCACCCGAGGAATTGATCGAGATCGCCCGCAAAGAGCTGGCGTGGTGCGAGAACGAGCTGAAGAAGGCCGCGCGCGAGATGGGCAAGGGCGATGACTGGCGCGCGGCCCTCGAGCACGTCAAGACCCTCTACGTGGACCCGGGCAAACAGCCGGCCTTGATCCGCGACCTGGCGCTCGAGGCGATCGAGTATATGGATGCGCACGACCTCGTCACCATCCCCCAGCTCTGCCGCGACTCGTGGCGGATGGCCATGATGTCGCCCGAGCGCCAGCTCGTGAACCCGTTCTTCACCGGCGGCGAGACGATCAGCGTCTCATTTCCGACCTCCACCATGCCCCACGAGGCGAAGATGATGAGCATGAGGGGCAACAACATCCACTTCTCCCGAGCCACGGTCTTCCATGAGGTCATACCCGGCCATCACCTCCAGGGCTACATGACCTCGCGCTACAAGACATACCGGCGCCTCTTCAGCACGCCGTTCTGGGGCGAGGGCTGGGCACTCTACTGGGAGCTCCTGCTCTGGGACAAGGGTTTCGCCAGGTCGCCCGAGAACCGGGTCGGCATGCTCTTCTGGCGGATGCACCGGTGCGCCCGGATCATCTTCTCGCTGAGCTTCCATCTCGAGAAGATGACGCCCAAGGAATGCATCGACTTCCTGGTCGACCGCGTCGGGCACGAGCGTGACAACGCGACGGCCGAGGTGCGCCGATCGTTCACGACCTCGTACGGCCCGCTCTACCAGGCGGCCTATCTCTTGGGCGGACTCCAGCTCCGTGCGCTTCATCGCGAAGTCGTGGAATCGGGAAAGATGACCAACCGCGCGTTTCATGACGCGATCCTGAAAGAGAACGGTATCCCGATCGAGATGGTCCGGGCTTTGCTGGCCGATCGGAGCCTGACGACCGACTTCAGACCGGCCTGGAAGTTCTACGGCTCGAACACCGGTCGGAATTGAGCCTCGACCACCTGGGCCGTGCGAACTAGGGCGACCGGCAGATGGAAATATACCCGCGGCCGAGTGATTGTAGGACGGATTGGCAATCCGTCCTACGGTGAATTTGCATCCGCCGGTCGCCTAGAGACTTGAAAGCGGTTCACACAAATGTCGATCTCACGCAGGGCGGCGCTCTTAGGTCTGGGTGTGTCGGGAGCAACGACGCTCTTGGGCGCCTCCACGGCGGCCGCGCCGGACGCGACCTTTCACATCGCGGGACGACCGGTCGAGCTCGCCGTGACCGCAGTCGGCGAGCAGATCGTGCGCCTCAGCATCGTCCCGGTTGAGCAAGGGCGGTCCCAGCCGGTCTCCGCCGACCTTTCGCTGGTCGAGCGCGACTGGGGTGCTCCGATCGTTCGCCTGACGTCTCTGGCCGAGCCCCGCTCGGTCGCCTGCGGTGATGCGCGGGTCACCGTGTCGGCGGACCCTCTCACCGTCCGGATCGTGGCGGCGAACGGGCGGCTCGTTCAGCAGTTTCGGTTCGACGCCCAGACCGCTGGGTTTGCCTTTCACCTGGGCGAGGGCCCGATTCTTGGGTTGGGCGAGGGCGGCCCGCAGTTCGACCGGCGCGGGTCGGTCGATCGGATGCGGAACGGTCAGGGGGGATACCGGCTGCGGACTCACGGGGGACGCGTGCCCGTGCCGTGGCTGATCGGCACCGCCGGCTGGGCGATCTTCATCCATCAGCCCGCTGGGACGTTCGACCTCACCGGGACGGAAGGGGTGTTCGCGCCGGCGCGGGGGGCGGCCGCGCTGCCGCTGGACATCTTCATCGTGACGGCCCGCGAGCCGGCCCGCATGATGGCGGAGTATGCACGCTTGACCGGTCATCCCGAGATGCCACCGCTCTGGGCGCTCGGCTACCAGCAGTCACATCGGACTCTCGCCAGCCGCGATGAAGTCCTTTCCGAAGCCCGGACCTTCCGCGAGAAAAAGCTTCCCTGCGACGTGCTCATCTCAACGTGGGCGACCTTGCAGGCACACGTGCCGGTCGCGATCAACACGTCGCTGACCGGAATCCCTTACTGGGGAACCGACATCGGCGGATTTGTTCCCACCAGGGAATTGACCGGCGAGCTGTACATCCGCTGGTTTCAGTTCAGCGCGTTCTGCCCGCTCTTTCGCTCACACGGGCGGACATGGAAGCTCCGGCTTCTGTGGGGCTGGAATACGGGCGAGCTGGGCCCAAACGAGATCCGCACGTATGGGGACGCCGCCAACCCCGATCCCGGTGAGCTGCACAACGCCGCGGTCGAGCCGATCTGCCGCAAGTATCTCGAGCTGCGGTATCGGCTGCTGCCCTACCTTTACAGCGTCGTCCGGGAGGGCTGTCTCACGGGGCTGCCGATCATGCGGGCGCTGTGGCTTCACGACCCCGACGACCAGGCGGGTTGCGCCCGTGGCGACGAGTATCTGTGGGGCCCGAACATCCTGGTGGCGCCCGTCACTGAGAAAGGTGCCGTCACGCGCCGGCTGTATCTGCCGCGCGGGCTTTGGTACGACTTCTGGACCGGCGAGGCGGTGGAGGGTGGGCATGAAATCAACCGGCCCGTCGACCTCGAGACACTGCCCCTGTACGTTCGAGCCGGATCGATCCTGCCCCTGGGCCCGGTCAAACAATACACGGCGGAAGCGGTTGACGGCCCGCTGACCCTGCGCGTCTACCCGGGCGCCGACGGCCGTTTCATCCTCTACGAGGACGACGGCCTCTCGTTCGGATACCACGCGGGGGACTGGATGGGTATCGATCTGAGCTGGGATGACCGGGGCGGCCGGTTGTCGATCAAGCTCGCGGACGGCTCTCGGATGCGCTCGCCCCTCGAACGCCGGATCGAGGTGCACAAGGCACCGGCGCAGCCGGCGCGTTCGACTGTTTTCACGGGCAGGGCGATCGAGCTCGGCTTGTGAAGCCGGGTGGATTCACGGCAGGGAGACGACCAACATGCGCTCACGATCGTGGTGGCTGGCTGTGGCGATCCTGGTCTGCCCGTCGTCGTCGTGGGCAGAGCCGCCGCCGCCCTATCAAGCCGATTTCCCACCCGAGGAGTTCCAGGCGCGCTGGAAGACGGTCTTCGACCGCATCGGCGATCATGCCGTCGCCATCGTCCAGGGCGCGCCCCAGGCGACCGGCTTTCTGGTGCCGCGGCAGTCCAACGAGTTTTACCACCTGTGCGGGATCGAGACCCCGCATGCCTATCTGATCCTCGATGGCAGAAATCGGCAAGTCACTCTCCTGCTCCCGCCGCGCGATGCGCGGATGGAATCCGCCGAGGGCAAGGTGATCGCCGCCGATGACGCCGATCTGGTCAAACGGTTGACGGGCGTCGGGGCGGTCGCGAGCACCAAGAGCATGACCGAAGAGTGGATGCGGAAGTTGATGGGCAGCTCGGCGGCGGCGATCTACACACCATTCGCACCGGCCGAGGGGAATGCCGAGTGCAGGGGCGAGCTGCGTTCGGCCAACGCCGCAATCAAGCGGGATCCCTGGGACGGCCGGCCGTCGCGCGAGGCGCACTTCGCCGAGCTAATGAAAGCTCGATTCCCGACGGTCGAGGTCCGTGACCTGACTCCGATCCTGGATGAGCTCCGCGCGGTGAAGAGTCCTCGCGAGATCGCCTTGATCCGGCGTGCCTCTCAACTCGCCGGCAGAGGACTGATCGAGGCCATGAAGTGCTCACGACCGGGCGTGTTCGAATATCAGCTTGACGCCGCGGCCCGCTACGTCTTTCTCGCGGGCGGAGCACGTCTGGAAGGGTACCGGTCCATCACGGCGGCGGGGACCGACAACATTTGGAATATGCACTATTACCGGAACACGGAACAGTTGAAGAGCGGGGACCTCGTTCTGATGGATTTCGCGCCGGAGTACCATTACTACACCAGCGACATCGCGCGGATGTGGCCGGTGTCCGGTAAGTACAGCCCCGTCCAGCGCGAGGTCCTCCAGTTCGTGCTCGATTATCGCAACTGCATCCTGAAGCGCATCCGGCCCGGCGTGGCTCCGAGGGCCGTCCAGGCCGAGGCCAGGACGGCGATGGAAGAGGTGTTCTCGCGGACCAAGTTCTCCAAGCCGATCTACGAGAAGGCTGCGCGACAGCTTGTCAATTCGGGCGGAGGGGTCTTCTCGCATCCGGTCGGCATGGCCGTGCACGACGACGGTGGCTACGCCCGCGGCGTCCTCAAGCCAGGCCAGGTCTTTTCGATCGACCCGCAGTTGCGCGTGCCGGAAGAGCGGCTCTATTACCGCTACGAGGACGTCATCGTGATCACCGAGACTGGATACGAGAATTTCACTGAATTCTTGCCGGTCGAGCTCGACGATATCGAAGCGATCGTGGGCCGTGGGGGAATGATCCAGCAGTTTCCTCCCACTCTCGAATCAAAAGGGGCAAACGCCCAGTGAAATGAACAGGTGAGCTGTCATGAATGATTTCTTTAACCGCGTGACTGATCGTGCCGGGATCACCCCCCTGTCACGCGACATGACGTTTGATCGCGGAAATTCGGACACCAGGTTTGAGCGTATCTGTTCAAAAGATCTCTATCGGCGATTAGTGACGTTTAAGTTCATGACTCTCTCCGGGCTGAGCTGATCGGCAGACCGGCGGCTC
>JBIOJM010000519.1:0-4780 GCA_044450785.1 Isosphaerales bacterium | reverse complement strand
CTTCAGTCGCCGCCTGACCGTTCACCACGGCAGACCCGCATGCCGTGACCACCAGCATGCTGGTGGCTCCAACGATTGCCCAGGTAAGTCTCCGCAACAATGCATTACCTGGACCTACTTGCCGCCGATCACGCCCTAGAGTCGTGATTTCCGTCCGTACCGTTTCCATTGGTTCACCTCCTGAAGGATGGTGTCCATGGTTGTGGGCCGGAAGTCGCCGCGCCATGGGAGAACTACGGGGCCGGTACGGGTTCTTTTGTTCTGCTTGGTGAGCGCTGGGATTGACTCCATAGTGGTTGTGGTCGCGTGCTCCAAGAGCAGCATTCATGGGACACTCCTCGCCGGGAGAGACCGCAGTGACAAGGATTCCACTCGAACCGGCCGACGCCGTAACCGTCACCACGCTTGTCGAAAACGTGTACGACGTCTTCATGCCCGAGCAGCCCCCGGCGCACCGCTCAGGTCCGGGCTCGACCAAGGGCCGGCTTGCCACCGGGACGATGTTGAACAGCTTCGTCCCGGACCAGTTGGTGGCCGAACACGGATTCTCCGTGCTGCTCGAAGTGTCGCGGCGGGGCCGCACACACAAGCTGCTCTTCGACCTCGGCGTCAGTCCGAACGGAATGGTCGAGAACATGCGCCGACTCGACATCGATCCGAAGGATGTCGAAGGTATCGTGTGCAGCCACGGCCACTTCGATCACACCGCCGGGTTGGACGGCCTGGCCCGGTACCTCGGCCGTTCAAGCCTCCCGGTGATCATCCATCCCGAGTTCTGGAACCGGCGTCGTGCGGTGTTCCCCGGCCGCGATCCGATCGAGTTGCCGACCACGAGCCGCGCGGCCCTCGAAGGGGTCGGTTTCACGATCGTCGAGGACCGACAGCCGAGCTTCTTGCTCGACGGCTCGGTGCTCGTGACCGGCGAGGTGCCCAGAGTCACTGGCTATGAACCGGGATTTCCGTTCCAGGAGGCCTGGCGCAGCGATCACTGGGAGCCGGACCCACTGGTCCTGGACGACCAAGCGATCGTCGTGAACGTCCGTGATCAGGGACTCGTGGTGATTACCGGCTGCGGTCACGCCGGTGTGGTCAATACCACCCGCTACGCGCGCGTTCTGACCGGCGAGGATCGGGTCTGCGCTGTGATTGGCGGCTTCCACTTGAGCGGCCCGTTATTCGAGCCCCTGATCGATCGCGTTTGCGCTGACCTGCTGGAGCTGAGACCAAGCTGGATCGTCCCCGGCCACTGCACTGGTTGGCGCGCGCAGCACGCGATGGCGCGGGTATTCGCCAACTCGTTTGTCCCCAACTGTGTAGGCACACGTCTGGAACTCGTCGCCGCCGGCTGCTGAAGTAGTGGCCGAGGAGGGATGCCGATAACCATCTCAACGGACCTTTGCGTGCTGGCCGGTCAGCTCGATCTGGCCTCCGTTAAGAGAGATCAAAAGGTTCTTATTGTGGAAAGCTGGGTGCACTTACACCGAATTTCCACCACGCAGTCTCGTGATGCCGGGTAATCACGTTCGTAGATGACTTTAGGCGCCGGGCGCTTTTATACTCGCCCCGGCCGCGTCAGCTATCACGGGGGAATAGATGAAGTTGGAACGTAAAATCGCGCGCTCAGCCACAGTAGCCGCCGTACTGGCGGTCATTTGGTCGGTCTTCGCCTCGCCGGCTCTTGCTTCGGCGAACAGCCGAGAGCACGGGGCGCGGCATCGGACGTCATCGATTGTCAACGGCGCGACCGCCGCGCCCTCCTCCTCGGCGTTGGCGCCGACCGCTCAAGGTGCAAGCGTCCGTGGCCAGGGAGGGGGCCTGGCAGCGAACTTCAACGGTGTCAGCAGCCTCGACAGCCAGGTCACGAACTTCGGCCTGACCTTTGAGCCGCCCGACCAGGGCCTTTGCGCAGGCAACGGCTTTGTCGTTGAGATGGTCAACTCAGCATTTCGGGTCTACGACACGAAAGGCAACTCGCTCGCCGGGCCCACCAACGTGAATGCGCCGTTCCACGAGGATTTCGCCGCCTTCACCAGCGATCCTCGCTGCCACTACGACGCGGCGACCAACACCTGGTTCGCCTCCGTCCTCTTCATCAACGACGCGGGCACCGCATCCACTGAGGACATCGCATACAACACCTCTGGCGACCCGACCACCAACTGGTCCGTGTACCGCATCGACACCACTGATGCCGGCGCGCCGGCGAGCTCCGGCTGTCCCTGCTTCGGCGATCAGCCGCGGCTAGGCATCGACGCCTCGAACATCTACATCTCCACCGATGAGTTCTCGATCTTGGGACCCCAGTTCGACGGCGCCACGATCTACGCCATCTCGAAGAGCGACCTGGTCAACCACCGCAGCAAGGTGCACGTCGTCACCTACCCGAACCTGACCATCGATGGCGACCTGGCGCTCTCAGTACAGCCGGCGCTTACGTTTGGTCCGGCCCCGGCCGAATACTTTCTCAGTTCGCTGGACCCGAATGGGACCGGAGACAACCGCATCGGCGTCTGGGCGCTCACCGGCGTCGACAGCGTCAGCGGCGGCGGCACGCCGGCCCTGTCCAGCCTCGTCGTCGGGAGCGAGGCTTACGCGATCCCGCCCCAGGCAAAGCAGAAAGGTTCCAAGTCCAGGCTCGACTCTGGCGATGACCGGATGCAGTCAACCCAGTTCATCGGTGGACAGATCTGGGGAGAGCTGGACACAACGATCTTGAACAGCGGCGACCCCTCGCCATGGGCCGGAGCCGCTTGGTTCCGTGTCAAGCCGCGGGTGAACGGTGGCACCCTGAACAGTGCCGCCGTGACAGGCCAGGGTTACGTCACGTCGCCGGGCGCGAACGTGCTCTACCCGGCTGTGGCGGCGGACAGCCAGGGCCGCGCGGCGATGGTTTTCACGCTGGCAGGGCCTCATATTTTCCCGAGCGCGGCGTACGTCACCCTCAGCCAGGATCAATCAACGTTTGGCACTCCGGTCGTGGCGGCCACCGGATCGGGCCCGTATAACGCGACCCCGCAGCGGTGGGGCGACTATTCGTGGGCGGTTCTGGATCCAGCCTCCGACAGCGTGTGGATGGCGACCGAGTACATGCCGCCGAAGTCCAGCCAGACCACCAACGGCCGGCGCCCATGGGGCACCAGGGTTCTCAACGTAGAGCTGCAGTAGTCGAAACGAGACGGGCCGGGCGCCGCTAACGGGCGCCCGGCTCAAGCCGGCGCAACGCTTCGTCACTTCTCAGGACTTTCAGTAGCAAGTCGAGAAGCGTCGACCGTTCCTTCTCAGAGAGTTGGGCGAACGAGGCCGCAAAGATCTTCATGGCGATGGGATGGCCGGCCTGCAGAACCTTTTTGCCGGCGGTGGTCAGACGGTGTTCGATCCGGCGCCCACGCCCGGCGCGGCGCGTGATCAGGCCCTGGGCAGCGAGCCGGTTGCCAAGCGTTCCAAACGATTGGTCACTTTGAAACGTCTCGACGGCGAGCGTGTGGGCGGAGGCGCCGGGGGTCCTGCCGATTGCTCGCAGCGCGTCCCATTGTGCAAGCGTCGTCCCGACGGCGGCCAGCTGCGCGTCGAGCGCGCGGTGGTGCCGGTACTGGACCTGCTTGACGGCCCTGCCCAAAGTTTCCACGTCAGCGGGCACATGCACAGTATACCAGTAAGTAAGCTTGCATATATAAGGATATTGATATAGAATGCCGGCATGCCTGCACCGACGACTCGCACAGCTGCCCTCGGCTCCAACCTCGAGATCACGCTTACCGAATCCGGAACGGGAAGGCCGGCCCTGATTCTCCACGGCGGTGGAGGTCCTTTCACGGTCGCCGGCATCGCCAACCACCTGGCGGAAACGATGCACACGATCACCCCGACCCACCCAGGCTGGAACGGTACGGAACGTCCTGAATGGCTCTCCGGAATTGATGACCTCGCCCTGGCGTACCTGCACTACCTCGAAGACAACGATCTACACGACGTCCTCGTGATCGGCTCGTCGCTCGGTGGCTGGATCGGCGCCGAGATGGCGGTGCGCGACGGCGCCGGCAGGATCACCGGTCTCATCCTGATCGACGCCACGGGAATCAACGTCGACGCTCACCCCATCCGCGATTTCTTCGCGCTCGACGCACGAGGCGTGGCGAAGTACGCCTGGCACGACGCCGATCGTTTCTACATCGACCCTGTGACCGTGCCTGCCGAGCAGGCCGCTCGCACGAAGGCCAACATGGCGACGATGCGCGCCCTCGCCGGCGACATGTACGACCCCAAGCTCATGCGCCGCCTTGCGCGGGTCCGAATTCCCACCCTCGCCATCTGGGGCGACAGCGACGGCATCGTGACCCCGGCCTACGGGGCCGCTTACACGGCCGCGTTCCCGAACGGCCGCCTCGAGGTCATCAAGGACGCCGGCCATTTACCTCAGATCGAACAGCCCGCCGCCACGCTCGCCGTGATCGACGCTTTCGCCAACGCCGCCGACCGAGGCTAGCTCGCCGGCAGCAGGTACGCCATCGGGTCGACCACCGAGTCGTTGACGCGCAGCTCGAAGTGCACGTGCGGGCCCGTCGACCAGCCCGTCGAACCCTCGAGCCCGATCCGCTGTCCGCGCTTGACCACATCTCCGACCAGGACGTCGGTCTCGAGGAGGTGCCCGTAGAGCGTCATGATCCCGCCGCCGTGGCCGATGACCACGTAGTTGCCGTAGCCGATGCTCGTATGACCGACGGCCACGATCACGCCAGGAGCCGCCGCCGTCACGGTGGTACCGAACGGCGCCGCGATGTCG
>JBIOJM010000518.1:0-4844 GCA_044450785.1 Isosphaerales bacterium | reverse complement strand
ATCCTGATTCTACCATGTCCGCGTCCAAGTTGAATCAGGAACCGTTTGATTTTTAAAATTTTGATACGGTCGATCTTTTTAGCCGTGCGAGGGTCAGTGATTCGCCCACACGTCCTCGTTTGAAAAGTCCGCGGGACGGGACGGTCGCTTCGTTCACGCCGAACGATCGCACTGAATGTCCTCGCTGGCACAGCGTGGAACGGAGCGAATTCTTTCGCTCCTCACTTCCTGCCGGGGGAGCAACGCGGAATGGGGAGGCGTGCCTCGACTTTGCGGACCACGTACGTTGGAATGAATAACGAATCGGGATCGCTGCGAACTCTGGGAGATGAAATCACCATGACTCGACGACAATCGACTTTGCTCGCCATGACCGTTGGGGCTTTGACCGCGATCTCTTCGCTCGGCGTCGGGCAGGATCAGCCCAAGGTCGGTTTCAAGGACACTCCGATGCTGCCCGGCGGTAAGTGGCACGTCCACGACGGCGACCGTCCGCGTCCCCCGGTCATCACGCCCGGCACGTGCAGCACGCAGGAGGAGGCCGGCCGGGCGCCATCCGACGCCACGATCTTGTTTGACGGCAAGGACCTCTCACACTGGCGTGGCCGGCGAGAACGACCCGCGGGCTGGAAAATCGAGGAAGGCGCCCTGATCATCGAGCGCGGAGCCGGAGAGATCTCCTCCAAGGACGAGTTTGGTGATTGCCAACTCCATCTCGAGTTCGCCGCGCCGGTGCCGCCCCGGGGTCGCGACCAGGGTAGGGGCAACAGCGGCGTGCTGTTCTTCGGGCGATACGAAATCCAGGTGCTCGACAGCTTCCAAAACCTGACGTACGCCGACGGCCAGGCAGCCGCCATCTACGGCCAGTACCCGCCGCTGGTCAACGCCGCCCGCCCACCAGGCCAGTGGCAGAGCTACGACATCATCTTCACCGCACCGCGGTTCAAGGAGGGCTCGCTGGTGACGCCGGCCTACGTCACGATGCTGCACAACGGTGTGCTGGTGCACAATCATACGCCGTTGATCGGCGCGATGGCCTATCGGGCCGTGGGCAAGTACACGCCACACGGGCCCAAAGGGCCCATCGTTCTCCAGGACCACGGCAACCCCGTGCGTTTCCGCAACATCTGGGTCCGCGAGCTCAAATTGTAAAGACTTGTGTCCGCTCCCTCGCTCGCCGACGCTATTTCATGGTAGCGAAGACCTTCGACAATCGAGCGGCCAGATTACAATTTTTGTTTAACCGCCGGGTGATTGTGGGTAGAATGGATTTGTGTCGTTCTGGTCGCTCCGCCGAAGAGTGACGACTCCCTCCATGCATGTTCCCTCCTTTTCGAGAAAAAAACGTTTGCGTACTCAGGTGGGCACCATCGGGGCCTCTGCACGTCGAAGTACGGCGTGGGCCGGGATACTGAATGTGTTTGCGTTCTTCGTATTCGGGGTCTGCGCTTCGGGCGCGGAAACCCCAGCGGTCACCCGGTTCCAAGACGAAATCCAGCCGATCCTGATCGATTACTGCTACCGCTGCCATGCCGACGGGGCGAAGAAGGGGGGAGTTGCGTTCGACGGTTTCGCGTCCGACCTTGCTCTTGTGGGAAAGCGGGACCTGTGGTGGGCCGTGCTCGAGAACGTGCGTTCCGGAATCATGCCTCCCCCCCAGAAGCCGCGTCCGTCTCCGCAGGAAGTCCGACTCTTGGCGGATTGGATCAAGCGCGACGTTTTTGGGAACGACCCCAAGGATCCCGATCCGGGTCGCATCACTCTGCGCCGCCTCAACCGAGTCGAATATCGCAACACCATCCGCGACCTGACCGGGTTCGATTTCAAGGCGGAGGAAGAGTTTCCACCCGACGACACGGGATATGGATTCGATACCATCGCCGATGTGCTCAAGGTCTCGCCGCTACTGCTCGAAAAGTACATGCTGGCGGCGGAATCCATTGTGGCGTCTGCGGTTCCGACCGTTTCGCGGCTCGTTCCAGAACGGACGTATCGGGGGGTGGAGTTCCGCGTGCCGGATGGCGCCGGCAACGGCGACCGGTTGACGTTTTACAAGAAGGCCAAGGTGTCTCGTTCATTCAGCGCGGAGCCGGCGGGAGACTATGTGCTGGCGCTCGAGCTGGCGGTGGATGGGGCTTTCGTGTTCGATCCCGGCCGCTGTACGGTCATCGTCAAGCTCGACGATCGCGAGCTGGCGCGCGAAACCTACGCCTGGCAGGATGGCAAGACGTATCGTTCGTCTTTCAAGGAGCACTTACCTGGGGGCGACCATCGATTGAGCTTCGAGCTGGAGCCGCTGACCCCGCCCGAAAAGAAGCGCACGTCGGTGGATTTTCGGATCGTCTCGGTCAAAGTCCAGGGGCCGCTGGATCCCAAACACTGGACGCGGTCGCGGAACTACGACCGCTTCTTCTTCAAGGACGAACCTCCCCAGACGGATCCGGAGCGACGCTTGTACGCCCGCGAGCTCTTGCGCCGATTCGCGACCAAAGCCTTCCGGCGCCCCGTCGACGACCGGACGCTCAACCGGTTGGTCGCAATCGCCGAAGGGATCTATCAACAGCCAGGACAGCGGTTCGAGCAGGGAATGGCGCGGGCCATCGTGGCCGTCCTCGCCTCGCCTCGGTTCGTGTTTCGCGTGGAAGCGACCGAGCCGACCGCGAATCGGCCGGGCCCGACGCATCCTCTCATTGACGAATATGCCCTGGCCTCACGGCTCTCTTATTTCCTCTGGTCGACCATGCCCGACCAGGAGCTCATCCAGTTGGCCGGCCGCGGGGAGCTCAGGAAGGACCTGGCGCGTCAGGTCAAGCGGATGCGGCAGGACTCGCGTGTCGAATCGCTCACCCGAAATTTCGTGGGTCAGTGGCTCCAGGTGCGGGATGTCGAGGGCTTCACGATCAATACCCGGGCGGTGCTCCGGCAGGATGGCGGCACCCGGACGCGGTTCGAGCTGGATGGCGAGTTACGCCGGGCGATGCGGCGCGAGACCGAGATGCTCTTTGCTCATATCGCGCGCGAAGACCTGAGCGTGCTCGACCTGATCGACAGTGATTACACGTTCGTGAACGCGAAGCTGGCGGGCCTTTACGGGATCAAGGACGTCACCGGCCGAGAGATGCGCCGGGTCGCTCTGCCCAAGGACAGTCCCCGTGGCGGCGTGCTCACTCACGCCTCGATCTTGTTAGTGACCTCGAATCCGACCCGGACCTCGCCGGTGAAGCGGGGCCAGTTCATCCTGGACAACATCTTGGGAGCTCCGGCGCCTCCGCCACCGGCGGTCGTCCCGGCCCTGGAGGAGTCGAAGAAAGATTTCAAGGGGCGCGAGCCCACGGGGCGGGAGCTACTGGCGATTCACCGCGCCAAGCCCCTGTGCAACTCGTGCCATGCCCGGATGGATCCCCTCGGCCTGGCGCTCGAGAACTTCAACGCCCTTGGGATCTGGCGCGACCAGGAACGCGGCCAGCCGATCGATTCATCCGGGCGGTTGATCAGCGGTGAGCCCTTCCACGACGTCGTTGATTTGAAGCGGGTCCTCAAAGAGCGGCACCCCCTGGATTTCTACCGCTGCCTGACCGAAAAACTACTGACTTACGCGTTAGGGCGCGGCCTCGATTATAATGACGTCGAGACCGTGGATCGGATTGTGGAGCGAATGGATCGGGACCAAGGGCGATTTTCGGCCCTGATCATGGGCGTGATCGAATCGGCGCCATTCCAGAAGCGGCGGAGCGTCTCCGCCCTGACCGCCGAATCGACCGGGTCGAGAGAACTCAGTCTTCAGACACGATCGAAGCCATGAAACAAAATCATCCGCACAACGACGCTGTCGCCGCCGGAGCGCATGACGGTTCAAGCCGGCGTTCATTCCTCCGGGGCGTGGGTGTATCCCTGGCGCTGCCCGCCTTCGATTCCCTCGTCTCCTCGAGCTCGGTCGCGGCTGCCGGCAAGGGTGCCGCGCTGGCGGCCTCGCCGACGGGGGCGCCGTTGCGAATGGCTTTCGTCTACGTTCCCAATGGCGTGCACCAGGGTAATTGGTGGCCGAAGGGGGAAGGAACAGAGCTAGCGCTCAGCAAGACTTTGCAGCCGCTCGAAAAGGTCAAGCAGCACGTTCAGGTCCTGGGCGGTCTGGACCAGGTCAATGCCTACGCCGGGCTCGATGGGCCGGGCGACCATGCGCGTGCCAGCGGCACGTTCCTGACGAGCGTCCGCGTGAAGAAAACCGCCGGCGCGGACATCCATGCGGGCGTCTCGGTCGACCAGGTAGCGGCCCAGCGAGTCCGGCATCTCACCCGTTTTCCGTCCCTGGAGCTCACCTGCGACGGTGTGCGTAAGTCCGGCTCGTGCGATTCCGGCTATTCTTGCGCCTATCAGTACAATCTGGCCTGGAGCGCACCCACATTGCCCGTGGCGCCTGAGCCCAATCCGCGTCTCGTCTTCGAGCGCCTCTTCGGCGCCGGCTCGCCGGGTGAGCGACGCAAGAACCTCGAGCTCCGCAGGGAGCAGCAGCGGTCGATCCTGGACTTCGTCCGCGACGACACCCGCGCCCTGGGACAACAGCTCGGCCGCCGCGACCAGCAAAAGCTCGATGAATATGTGGCGAGCGTCCGCGAAATCGAACGCCGCATCGAAGGGGCCGAACAATTCAAGGATGTCCCGAACCCCGCCGTGGAGACGCCGTCCGGCATCCCGGCCGGTTTCAAGGAACACATCGGCCTCATGTACGACATGATGGTCCTTGCCTTCCAGACCGACTCCACCCGCATCGCCACGTTCCTGCTGGCCAACGAGGGGAGCAATCGCGCCTTCCCGGAGATCGCAATCTCCGAAGGCCACCACAACCT
>JBIOJM010000517.1:0-4860 GCA_044450785.1 Isosphaerales bacterium | reverse complement strand
GCGTATTGCTCATCGAAGTGGGTCACGCCTGTGTAGGCGCAGCTTCCGCCGGCCGGATGAGCAGGCCAAAACACGGCACTGCCGTGCTGGGCATTCCCGAAACCCGGCGGGAAGACGAAGTGCCGGAAATCGGAACTCTGTAGCACAAAAGCGTCGCCATAGTGGGCGTTGCCGACTTGGTTGGACATCGCCACGAAGAAATAATGCAGGCCCGGCTGCCCGCCCGCCGGACGAGCAGAGGCAGCCCCGGCGGCCGGAATGATCGTCGTATGCTCATCGGGAAGATATTGGATCGAGGCGGGGTAAATGAGCGCTTGGTCGCCGGAAACCGAAAAGACAATGTTCGGCTGAGATGACGAAGGTCCGGCCCACAAGAGCAAAAGACCGAAAAGCGTGGAGCAGACCGCGCGTTGGAATCGCTTCAATTGGCCCTCCAGCGAACCGGACATGCGGTTGCCGGGTGGGTCTGTTCCCCACTGGGTGATCGCGCCTTTCCACGGCGCACGATGAAGATGGGCAATATTCTTTCGCCATAGCCCTATGATGCCGCAACCCACCGCGCGCTCCAATCGGTAAATCTGCGATAACCTGCGATCCTGCGCTATGCCTCACGGGCGGGTAGCCCCCGATTTCGCAGGACGGTCCGGTCACCCTTCCAGAGCGGACCTGTCGCCCAATCCAAGAATCGACGTGATGGGCCAGAAGGGCGCATCATTGCAAGGCAGCAATTTGCCGTCCGCCTGCTACTTGCACACACAAGAGCGGCGTGAAGACCAAGCCGCTTGTGGGCGTCTACAGCAACCACGACTACGCGGGCGAAGCGAAGGCCTCATTCGAGAAATGGGCGGGTCACGTCACAGGCCGGTTCCCCGGAATCAGGCTGCACTTTGGATTGGTCCGGTCGCGCATGTCGTTGACGCGCGACCGGCATTCTCTACGGATGCGGTCCGCGGCAGAGCTTGCCGGGACGTGCCTCAGCGCACGCTCGCAGACTGCGGGGCCGCGATGGCGGCTTCCTTGGTGCAGATGTCCTGGAACAGGACGCTGCCGTCGGCCAAGGTCTGCTTGGTGAGGCAATTGCACGGACCCTGCACGACCTGGGGAGCCGCCGCCGGCGCGCGAGCCGCAATGACCGGAGCTGCCACGAGCGGAACCGCCGCCACCGGCGCCGGAACCACGACCTCGCCCGGCGCGCCTTCGATCACGATCCCGGGGTAGCCGTGATCGTGATCACCGTCGTGGCCGCCCCCATGCTTGGGAGGATTACCGCCTCCGGTGGGCGGAGTCGGTGTCGTACCCTTGCACCCGAACAAAACGCAATTCGCGATGATGCCGTGGCCGCCATTCAGCGTGCCGACCACAGTGCCGGAGGTCTGGGTCGACCCGGAGGTAGTACTGCCCGTGCCGAGCGCCCCGTCGACGACGCCGTTGACCTGACCGGATATCGAGGTCGTGCCGGAGCTGGGGGTGCCTTTGCCAAGCGCCCCGTCGACGACGCCACTGACTTGTCCGGAGATTTGGCCAGAGGTCGGGGTCGTCCCGAAGCCGTTGACGACGTGCTCTGTCCCGCTGTGGTAGACGGTCGGAGGCGGCACCACACTGACAGGGCCAGAGACTGGGCTGGCGATCGGGGCCGTCCCGAAGCCGTTGACGACGTGCTCTGTCCCGCTATGGTAGACGGTCGGGGTGCCCGGCACATTGTGGTAGACAGTCGGGCCCTTGACCTGAGTCTCGGTGCAGCCAGTCCCAGGACTGCATGAAACAAGGGTGCCCCCGCCCTTCTGGCCGCCATGCGGCGGGGCGATGGGCCCATGTCCCACGGAGTGGGACCCGCCTGCACGTTCCGACGCGTAGGCCGGGATGCTGGTGCTGGCGAGGAGCGTCGCGGTGAAGATCGCCGCCGTCAGTGCGAGGGCGGACTGGTTGGTCTTGGTCGTCATGGTAGTCTCCCGTTTGTCAAGGAAGAGCGGGGATCGCTTTTCCTGCATGGTAGTCGGGGGAGCTGCCGCGAAGACCTGATCGTGTGGTGACAGAGCAGCGATTTTTCGACTAAAATTCCCCGATAGAACGACGACTTTCGTGCCGTGAGGGGTTCATGGACCGGATCGTGCCCAGGACTCTGGTGTTTGGGCGCTTCGCGCTCGATTTGCGGCGCGGCCTTCTGCGCGCGGGCGACCACGACATCGAGCTGCGCCCCAAGGCTTTCGAGGTTCTATGTTACCTCGTCGAGAACGCCGGTCGGCTGGTTGCCCTCGACGAGCTGCACAAGGCGGTATGGGGCGATGTTGCCGTTACCAACGACTCGATCGTCCAATGCATTCGGGAGCTGCGCAGCAAGCTAGGCGACAATGACCACCGCCTGATCAAGACGGTGGCGCGCCGCGGTTATGTGCTCGACGCGGCCGTGTCGGAGCAGGAGGCGCAACCCCCGTCGAGCGTCTCATCGCCGAGCGGTTCGCCGCCGATGCCGCACGAGGGATCGCAGGTCGAGCTCTGGCCGCAGCCTCTGCGGACGATCACAAAGCTTCGCGTGTCGCTCGCAGCCGCGGTGGTTCTCCTGGTCGGCGGGGCATTGTGGGCCATGCATCATCTGGCTGGGCCGCCTTCAGCGGCGAGTCCGAGCCATGTCCAGGTGGCCGGTGATAGCGTCGGCGATCCGCAGCCGCGCGCCGTCTTCAAGGACTGCGAGGACTGCCCCGAGATGGTCGCGTTGCCTGCCGGCGAGTTCATGATGGGCTCGCCCGCAAGCGAGATCGGCCGCCAGACCATCGAGGGGCTGCCGCGGCGCGTAGCCATCCCCGGACGATTTGCGATCGGCAAATTCAAGGTCACGGTCGACCAGTTCTCTCGTTTCGTTGCCGAAACCGGAATGACCGTCGGTAGTCATTGCCGTGTGATCGTCGGGTTCGATCGTGACTCCCCGGTCTGGGGCGACGCGGAGGCGTCGTTTCGCCGCCCTGGCTTCGATACTGCAGGACCGCACCCGGTGGTGTGCGTCAACTGGTATGACGCACAGGCATACGCGGCCTGGCTGCAACGGCGAACCGGCAAGCCTTACCGGCTGCCGACCGAATCTGAATGGGAATACGCCGCGCGGGCAGGCACGAGCACAAGGTACAGCTTCGGCGATGACGAAACCGAGCTGTGCGCCTATGCCAGGTTCGCCGATCTCAGCTCGCAGTTTGGATGGCACGATGCGTGCCGCAGTGAAACTGTAGCTTATGGAACCGTCCCGGTAGGAAGCCTGCGGCCCAATCCATGGGGAATTTTCGACGTGCATGGTAACGCCTGGGAATGGGTCGAAGACTGTTGGACACCGACCCCATCGGATATCCCGACCAACGGATCCGCATTCGTCCGGTCCAAAAGTTGCGAGGAGGCGGTCATTCGAGGCGGCAGTTTTGCCTCGGGCTCTCGTCGGGTACGATCGGCAACGCGCGCGCCCGCGCCGACTGCCGTTCGCAACTATAATGACGGCATTCGCGTCGCGCTTTCGCTCGGCGATTGAAGGTTCGGCCCGCTCACGATTGAACCATTCTTCGATGGTGCGTCAGCACTTGTGGAAATAGCGATAGGTGTCAGGCGCGCGCATCCAGATGAAATCGTGCGTAAGCCCGCCATGCTGATTGATCCAGCCTTTGATGTCCGAGGAATACGCATTCTCCAAGGTCGCGGTCGCCGAGGACAAATGCGCCAGGTGGAAGCCAAAGCTTGCATCGGGCGTTACACAGATGCGGCCGCGCGGAATATGGCCCAGCAGGACCGTGCAGGCTGATTGGCAAGGGCCAACGATGCGCACGTTCACGCCGCGCTGGGCCAGCTCGCTCCAGTGCGCGCTGTACTCCGCGACTGAGCCGCCGTGATTGTCGGAAACGTCGATCGTTTCGGCCGAGGCCGGCGGAGCCAAAATCGACAGCATCGCCAGCGCAAGGACCTTCGGCGCCTTCACCCACGCGCAAACAGTTCCCGCTAAGAAGCTTTTCATGATATGCCCTCCTGTCCTCCCGACGTCGAAGGCTGGAGCGGTCCGTTGAAAGGCCGCCAGCCGTCCGTGTTGCGAGCGCGATCGTTCCATGACGCGCGCACCGTAGGGTTGGGGCTGCCGCGAAGTCCTGATCGCTCGGTGAAAGAAGGGCGATTTTTCGACTAAATTCTCCCGATCGAATGACGGCCTTGCCCGCCCTAAGGTGTTCAGGGACCGCATCGTCCCAACGTCAAAGCTGTGTGCTGTGCACCACAGCAGAAGCGCGTCGCCGATGGTCGCGGTAGGGACGAGGATTGCTCCTCGCCCCCCGCACAGATCCCGGCGTGCGCTACTAACGCACCGGGCTCCTCCCTCGGGTCGAACGTCGGCTCGCCTGCGGTGGACACCGCCCGCGCTCCGGCGCACAGCCGCCAATCGGATCGACGTGGTATCTCGGCTCAGTGTCCGAACCACGGCCGCCTGTCGGCTGTTCCCCTCGGGTGAGGCCCTTCCCTCCACGACTTCCGCCGGAAGTTGCCTTCCTTTGTTCGGTCGCTTCCTCGGTACTACGACCTCATCCGACTTCTCATCCGCGTACATGCTCGGCGTGCGGCTTTTGCCTTCCCGAGCCGGCCCGGCACAAGTCCGGGCACGGGTGAGACCTCCCAGGTTCCGTGCAAAGAACTTCTCCACGTGCGCAAGGTCTACGACTGCGCGAGGTTCGTCCCATGCAAGCCATTCGCCATGGGATGATGTTGCCTTCTCTTCAGCAGAATGAGATCGGCACCTGGGAATTAGACCCGTTTCGCAGCTCAATACTTGGCCCGTGGTCTCCCCTGTGAACGCTTCACGGCTGCCCTCGCGAGCAGAACCTCGTGCATCACTCGGGGTCGGGG
>JBIOJM010000516.1:0-4869 GCA_044450785.1 Isosphaerales bacterium | reverse complement strand
TTCATGCTTGGATGCTGGGAGGACCTGCGAGCGCAACTGGAGCCCGGGAAATTCTGGCAGTCACACGATCGGCTCAAGGCCATTCGGCTGCTGGGCCGGCAGCCATTGGACGCGATCGAAGATCGGCGCGTCGCCGAGATTTTCGTCGCCAGCCATGCCCTCAATCCCGTCGAGGAGAGCCCCTTTGACGACCTCTTGAGCGACATGGGAACGACGGCCCTCGCCCGCTATCGGAAGGACGTGAGGGCGCAGTGGCCCGATCTGGTCAGCATCAAGGACACAGCCCAGTGCCGACAGATCCTGACCGACCTGGCCGATCGGAACATCGAGCAACTGAAGGCGAACCTCGCAGAGCACGAGGCCAGCGCCGACGCCAACGCCGAACGGACATTCACCCGCCTCAGCGTCGATAAGAGCCCCGACGGCCAGCGCCTTCGCGCGTACCACATGAAATGCTGGAGCGCGTTCGTCCGAGGGGTCGAGACGTTTCGCAAATACCAAGGCAAGAAGAGGGCGGAGGGCCGAGACCGCAAGGATGAGTACGCGGGAATGATGGCGAAGGACGAAGGGCGGAGGATTGCGGACTTTGGACGGTGGGCACCGGGAGCGGATGCTTCGGATCACGTTCCTGATGGCTCGTACGGTGCGGGAGATCGGATGAGCCCGCGGGGGGAAAATCGCGAAAATGTGACGAACGAAGCCAAATTCGATGAAAGCGTGATCGTTATACAAAATGAAGAGCCTGTTGCAGTTGCCGCGAATTCTGGCGTTGACGCGGGACTTGACAAGCCCGAAAAACAGCCGGGCAACGACCAGGGAAAAGAGGAGTTGGTCACGGATGTTCTGGCGTCGCCGACGGCGGACGGTGTCAGCCTTTCGGACGGCACCAGCGCTTTGGCCAGTGTCGCCCTTTCGGACGGTATCACCCCGCTGGCGGCCTCGGAGCTTGATGCGGGTACCGGCGACGCGGCGGGAAACACAGGCATCGCGCGTGAATTAACGCAAAATCTTGTAGGTCGGATTGGCAATCCGTCCGACGCCGCATTCGCTGACTTATTTCCGCGCGGTCCCTCACGCGACGTGAGCAATGCGGACGCGGTGGCGGACAGCGACGATCGGATGAGCCCGCCACGGGGGGAAAACAGCCAAAATGTGACGAACGAAGCCAAATTCGATGACAGCGTGATCGTTATACAAAATGAAGAGTGTGTCGCAGTTGCGGCGAATTCTGGCGTTGATTCGGGACTTGACAAGCGGGAAGAACAGCCGGGGAGAGCCGAGGGAAAAGAGGAAGGCCTGAATCAAGAATCTCAAAATCGTCCGATAACAGAAGCGTCACCACACGTAAGTGTGAGTGACATAGAACGTTGCTCCGACGAGCGGATTGACGGAGAAAAAAGCGTCACGGACGTAACTCAAATCCCAGCAATGGTGTGACGCTTGTGACGCAAATGCTCGCCCAAAACAGGCGGTTCACAGTGCCTTGTGGCGTGTGCGCCCTGACCGTGCGATACTCGTTGATCGACAGTATGCCTGTCGAAATACCTGTGACGGCCAGGATGCCCGTGAGCGGGCCGATCTCGTGCGGGATGCGCGAGCCCAGATGAGGATCCAGGGTCGTCACACCCAGAGTTACTCCCAGTACACCGACGGCCGATGAGGGTCATCATCCCGGAGCCTACCCATGTGGAATTCGAGACGCGCCTTCCTGGTCGCATGGCTTGGTTTGCTGGCGATCTCCACCGCCGGCTTCGTTGCTCGGTCCTGGGCTGACGGACCTGAGGGCGCCTGGGAGGCAGCGCACGCCGCGGCGCCTGCCGGCGATGACCAGGACGGGCTCGAACCGCCGCCGGGAGATCCCTTCTACGATCCCCAGTCTCCACAACAAAGTCCGCGTTCGGGCGCGGGCGATGAGCGCGTCTTCAAGGCTCGCATCTCACCCCATTGGTTCCATCAGAACAGCCGGTTCTGGTACCGCAACGATCTGCGCGGAGGCGCCCGCGAATTCATCCTGGTTAATGCGGAGAGCGGCACACGCGAGCCGGCGTTCGATCACCAGAAGCTTGCGCTCGCCTTATCAAAGGCGGTTGGCGGCGAGGCGATCAAGGCCGATCGATTGCCGTTCGACGCCATCGACTTCGTGGACGATGGGAAGCGGATTCACTTCCGTGTGGGCGAACAGACCTGGAAGTGCGACCTGGGCGCCTACGAGTGTTCCAAGACCAGCGCGGCCGATGCCACCCCCGCGAGCAGTGCTCCCGCGGTGGAGAAGGCATCAAGTCAAGCCCGGCGCCGGCAGGCCCAACGCGGTGACGATGAGGATCGGCCGGGTGGGGCGGGTCGCTCCCCCGACGGCAAGTGGACCGCCTTCGTCAAGGACCACAATGTCTTCGTTCGCCACGAAGGAAAGCTCGAGGAGATCAGGCTGAGCGAGGACGGCAAGGCGGGACTGGCGTACGGGCGGCTCGCTTGGGCTCCTGACTCGAAGACACTCGTGGCGTGTCGGATCGAGCCGGGAGATCGCAAGGAAGTCTTCTTGATCCAGTCGTCGCCGCCCGAGGGCGGCAGGGCCAAGTTTCGATCCCGCCCCTATCCGCTGCCCGGCGACAAGTTCACTGCCTACGAGCTCAGCCTGTTCGACGTGGCGGGCAAGAAGGCGATCAAGCCCAAGGTCGACCGGATCGACTTCGAATCGCCCCGGTTGCACTGGGAGAAGGACGGCCGTCACTTCGCGTACGAGAAGACCGACCGCGGGCACCAGCGATTCCGGCTGATCGAGGTGGACTCACATACGGGAGATACTCGAAACATCATCGATGAGAAGAGCGAGACGTTCATCTGGTCCGCCCACCGGGAAGCCTTCAACTTCGGCACCGTGACCTGGCTGGACGAAACCGGTGAAGTCATTTACGTCTCGGAGCGCGACGGCTGGCGGCACCTGTACCTGATCGACGTCAAGTCGGGGAAGGTCAAGGACCCGATTACCAACGGCCGATACGTCGTGCGCGGCATCGACCGAATCGACGAGGAGAAACGGCAGATCTGGTTCCGCGCCGGCGGCAAGAATGCGGACCAGGACCCTTACTTCGTCCATTACTACCGCGTGAACTTCGACGGCACCGGTTTGGTGGCGCTGACGACGGGCAACGGCACGCACTCGGTCCAGTATTCCCCGGACCGGAAGTTCCTGATCGACACCTACAGCCGCGTGGACATGGCCCCGGTCCACGAGCTGCGGCGAGCTCTGGACGGAACCTTGGTCTGCAAGCTGGACGAAGCGGACATCTCGGCCTTGAAGGCCAGCGGCTGGCAGCCGCCGGAGGTGAAGGTCGCCAAGGGCCGAGACGGCAAGACCGATATCTGGGGCATCATCTGCCGGCCCAAGGGATACGACCCGCACAAGAAGTATCCGGTCATCGAGCAGATCTATGCCGGGCCACAGGGCTCGTTCGTCCCGAAATCGTTCAGCGCCGCCAGCCGGTTCTCGTTCTTGACCGACCTGGGCTTCATCGTGGTCCAACTGGACGGCATGGGGACTGCCAACCGTTCCAAGGCGTTTCACGACGTCTGCTGGCACAACATCAAGGACGCCGGCTTCCCGGACCGGATCCTCTGGCATCAGGCCGTCGCCAGGACGGATCCCTCGTACGACCTCAGCCGTGTCGGGATCTACGGGACGTCGGCGGGTGGCCAGAACGCGACGGGCGGCGTCCTGTTCCATCCCGAGTTTTACAAGGTCGCGGCCTCGGCCTGCGGCTGCCACGACAACCGGATGGATAAAGCGTCCTGGAACGAGCAGTGGATGGGCTTCCCGGTCGGACGTTGGTATGCGGAGTCTTCCAACATCGACAATGCCCATCGGCTTCAGGGCAAGCTGCTCTTGATCGTCGGCGAGATGGACACGAACGTTCCACCCGAGTCGACGATGCGGCTGGTCGACTCGCTGATCAAGGCCGGCAAGGATTTCGACCTGGTAGTCGTGCCAAACGCGAACCACGGCATGGGTGGCGCCTATGGCCAGAGGCGGCTGCGCGATTTCTTCGCGCGCCACCTGCTTGGCGGCGAGGCCCCGGACCGCGCCGGTTCGACCCGCGACGCGTTCGCCAGTCATGTCGGCTCGACCGACCGATCCTCACCGAAATCTCGGCCGATCAAGCAAGAATCCGCGAGTGCGTCCCTCGACCTGGAGGATTTGAACGGCGACCGCAGCGAGCTCCGCGGGGCGATCGAGCGCTACTCGTCAGACCGGGGCAGCTTGCTGCGGTCCTTGCCTCCAGCCGCTTCGCCGCTCCGCGATGGCCGGATTCGAGACTTCACCAAATCCTGGCTGGACCAGCTTGGCAGTCTGGACTTCGACCGGCTGACCCAGGACGGCAAGGTCGACTATCTGCTCATGAAGAACCACCTCGCGCACGAGCTCAGGCAGCTCGATCTCCGGGCGCGAGAAAACGAGGAGTCGGCGCCCTTGGTACCGTTCGCGCGCACGATCATCGACCTCGACGCGTCGCGGCGGGACTTGAAGCCGATGGACTGGGCGAAGGTCGCCGGGACCTTGAACCGCCTGACCAAGGAGATCGACGACGCGCGACGCGGCAAGGATCGCGAGTCGAAGAGCAAGGATCGAGTGAAGAAGCAAACGGCCAACCGCGCCCTGGCCGCCGTCGATGGCCTGCGGAACACGCTCCGCGCCTGGTACGGCTTTTACGACGGATATGACCCGCTCTTCACCTGGTGGGTACAGGAGCCGTACAAGGCCGCCGACGCAGGGCTCCAGGCCTACGCCGGGTTCCTCCGGCAGCGGTTCGGCGCGGTCGCCACGGGATTCGGCGACGACTTCACGCCCGGCCCCGGTCGCCGCAGGGGAGGCGG
>JBIOJM010000515.1:0-4870 GCA_044450785.1 Isosphaerales bacterium | reverse complement strand
TCCATGCACCCAAACTGGAGGAATCCGCGCGCGTCCTGAATGAACCTCCCGAGTTCGGGCGTCATCACTCCCGACGCCCTTGAATTCAATCGTTACATCTGAAAGGGCGTGACAAGGACAGGCTCAGTGCCTCCGTGGGAGGCGAAGAACGGTACCGCTCGGAATGAACACTGTGTTGGGCCCTTTCATGGCACGGACGATGATGTTTTCCGCATCCCAGGGCGTTGCCCTGGGCTGATTTGTTACTGCCGCTTCGCGGCGAAGACGCAGAGGCGCAATTTCACAAGCCGGCACCGTGGTGCGAGGACGTGAGGTCGCCGGCCTTCTTCGTGATGTGTCGCCTTCTTAAGCAAAAGACCCCGATGGGTCCGGGCGCTCGGTCTGCGCGCCGAGACCGCAGCATCACCAAACCACGGCAAGATTGGGAAGTCCATGGATACGCATCGCTGCAATGATCAACGCATCGTTATGCAAAAGCCCGGTTTGTTGACTGGCTTCGGCGGCGAGATCCAGCCAGGAAGGGTCGATGGAGAGGATCCGGACGGCGAACAGGGGGACTTCCTGAATGGCCTGATAGATCATGCGTCTTCTTGTGGATCGAGTTCGGGACTCAGGGCAACGAAGTCGGCGTCTTCCTGGCTGCCGGTCCAGCCGATCAAACCAGCCGATCGGCGCACATGGCTCACGGAGGGCTGCACGGTGATGCGCACCTTTGCGTGTTCTTGAAGCGGCAGAGGCTGGGCCGGCTTGAGCACGCCGTTCTCGTAGATGGCTTCGATGGTCAAGGTCATCACTGTCGCTCCTGAAGGAATCCCGGACAACCACTGGAGTATACCGTCGGCGCCGCCGAGGCGAAATCGCGTTTGCCGCCAGACAGGGACGGGAAGCAAGCAAGGCGGCCGGCGGGGCCGGCCGGCAGGCCGAACCTCGACCGGCCCCCGACATCCCCCGGGCGCTGGATTTGAGCGCCCAAACCGCTGACTTTCTCATTTGATCCTTGATCCGCATCTTCAACCCAGGAGAAGCCCCCATGCGCCGGAAGATCCGCCGTTCGCTACGCACCTCGTCCCCCGTGCTCCGTCGTGCTTTCCGGCCGGTCTTGAGCCGGCTTGAAGACCGGACGCTCCTCGCGACGGCCACGTGGACCGGCGCCGGGGGCAATTCCAATTGGGCCGACTTTGAAAACTGGAGCACGAACGAGGTGCCCGGAGCGACTGACGACGTGGTCATCTACACGGGGCCGGGGGTGGTCGTGCAGACGTCTGGATCCGTGACGGTCAACAACCTGGCGCTCTCCAGCGCGTCACTCGACGTGGGGGGGACGCTCGCCGTGAACGGGCTCCTCACACTCAGCCCCGGCGACGCGAACACGACGGCCTTGGCGGGTTCCGGTACTGTGGATGCCTACGGAGGGATGAGCATAAGCGGGAACCTTCAGCTTACGGGGGTAACGCTGAACAACTATGCCGCAGCCGCCTGGGATTTCAGCGACGTCGTCAACACGACCAATATGACTCTCTCAAGCGGCGCGAGCATCGACAACATGAACGGCGCGAGCTTCACCGCGGAGGGCACTACCGGAGCCTCTGCCGTAGTCGCAATTGGGAATAGCTCGCAAACCGCGTTCAACAACGCTGGGAACTTCTTCAGCTCCACCTCGACATATAGCTCCATCACGGTCGATGTTCCCTTCACCAACAGCGATTCGGTCGACGTAATGGCCGGGACGCTCAATCTCGGACTCTCCTCCGCTCCACAGACAGGGAGCTTCCTCGACGGCTCGCAGACAACGTTGAGTCTCGACGGCGGCAGCCTGGGCAGTCCATCGCGAGTCATTTCTTCAGGCACAATTGAGCTTATAGGTTGTTCTGACGCCGGAACCTTCTCCTCGACGGCCAGTACGCTGGTCGCCAACGTGGCGTTCACCGGGACGGTCGAAAACCTCGGGTACCTGGAAGTCCTCGGCGATGGCACGGTCAGCTTCGAGCAGCCGCAATCCTCAGTAGAACCAGCCGGAGGCATCCCCACCGCCGCGGCTGGGAGCCTGACTTTGGACCTGCTGACGCTCGACCCCGGAGCCACGCTGATCAGCACTATGACCGCGACTTCCGTCGGCTACAACTTCGTGGTCAACGGGTATCTGTGGATGCAGTACAGGAGCGAACTCGACACATCGGGTGTCGTGCAGGCAAATGACGGACTGGAATTCGAGGGCGAGAACGCGGTCGAGTGCCCGAGCCTCGAAATCGCCGGCGGGGGCGGCTACGCGGAAGGCGCTACCATCTACCTCAGTTCTGGCACCGTGGTCGTCAATGAGTCTAACCAGGACTTCAATGCCTTCGGCGATATCACTCTTACAGGTGGGCAATTCTGGAACCTCGGGACAATGTACCTCAACGGGACGAGAGATTTCATCGATGGCACCGAGTTCTTTAACGAGGATGCGGTGACTATGGCGCCGGCCGCGGTCGCCGACGTCGAACTGGACTCTCGCGGGTTCATCGTTAACGATTCTGGCGCGACTTTCACTTTCGCTGGTGATGGGGTCGTGGGAAGCGGTGACGGCACGGGGTCGTTTGTTAATTCCGGGACCGTCACGCTTGGCACCTCGGCGAATGTCGGCACCCTGTACGTCGACTCGGCCACGCTCCAGGGGTCCGGCGAGATCGTCGGCAACGTCTACAATGAAGGCCAGATTCTGACCGTATATCTGGGCGCCCCAACGATCACCGGCGACTACACCCAGCACTACGACGGAACTCTGAATGTGCAGCTCCAAGGTCCCCCGTCGGATTACGAGCCGCTATCTGTCTCGGGCACGGCCTCGCTCGGCGGCTCGCTCCAAGTTACCGACATCGGCAGCTATACGCCGAACGTTGGTAGCGCGTACCAGGTCTTGACCGCCGGGGCGACCTCCGGCAACTTCACGAGCCTGAGCGGACTCGCCGTACAAAGCGTGCTCCTCAGCCCCACAGTCAGCGCAACCAGCGTTGTCCTGACGGCCGAGGATGCGACGGACGAACCCGCTGTCCAGTCGGTCATTCAATCGCTGGTCGACACGGCGCCTCGATCGGGTGCCTCCATTGAGTTGCAGACGACCTCGACCGCCTCGCTTGATGCGGCGGCGACGGCAGTTGGCGCCGTCACACAGAACAGCCAGAACCCTGCTCCCCTCAGCGTCACGCTCGACCTCTCCAATGCGAGCTACCACAACAGCATTTTCGGCGGCACGATCCCGATCGAAGTCACGGCACCCCCGGGCGTTGCTGTGACCTTGAACGGGCCGGCGAGCGGTCGCGCCACGCTGTACGACCTTCACACGTCAGGTGCCGTCAGTTTGCACGGCAATGTCGGGGGCCCCATCTTCCTCTGGGGGCTCTCGCCCGCGCTTGTTGTCGACTCAGGCATGGCGCAGCTCGAGAACGTGACGGCGACGACGTCGACCGACGCTCCGACCATCGTGGTCAACGGCGGCAGCCTCAATGTGCGTGACAGCACGATCGACCAATCGAGCAGCTACGACCAGCCTGCCATCCAGATCAACGGCGGCAGCGTCGACCTGGGCACGCCCACCGATCTGGGCGGAAATACAATCGATGCCGACGGCACGAGCGACCCGATCCAGAACAACACCGGAAATCCGGTCTCGATCGCGGGCGACTACTTCACCTCCAGCGGTGTGTCGGTGCCGGTCAACCTCACGGTCGTGAACACGGCCGGCAGCGGCCTGGGCTCGCTGCCTTATGCCATCCTCGAGGCCAACTCAAACCCCGGTTCGGCCGGGAGCATCATCCAGTTCAACATTCCAACAACAGATCCGGGCTATGACTCGTTCCGCAATGCCTGGGAAATCACCGTCTCCAGCACGCTGGTGTTGGCCGAATCGGACGGGCCCGAAGTGATCCAAGGCCCTGGCGCGAACAAGGTGGTGATTCTCGGGAACGGAACGGGTACCGGTTTCACCGTCGGCTCCTCGGTCGCCGGCGTGACGATTTCCGATCTCACGATCGCAAGCTTCACGACTGGCATCGTGGTGGACCCCTCGGGCTCGGCGACCATCAGCGGCAACAGGTTCGGCGGGTACACCACATTCGCCTACAGAACCTCGAACGAAGTCTATGTCAACGTGTACGGGATCACCGACGGTATCGAGGTGGACTCGTCGGGCTCGGCGACGATCACCGGCAACCAGATTGAACCGAACAGCGGGGGACGGGGAATTGTCGTGGACTTATCTGGCTCGGCGACAATCACCGGCAACACCATTAGCACCGAGCCTTTCACCAGCAGCTTTGGCGACGGCATTGTAGTCAGCGGCGACGCCACCATCGGCGGAACGAGCGCTGGCGCTCGCAACGGCATTGACGACTACAGCGGCTACGGCGTCCTGGTAGAGTCGTCTGGGACAGCCACCATCACCGACAACGGGATTTACAGCGGCGGCGGAACCGGCGTCGAGGTCGCCGGCCTCGCCACCATCGGCGGGACTTGCGCCGCTGCTGGCAACGACATTTCGGCCGGCAACATCGGCTGCGAATTCGCAAACGGCGGCTCGGGCAGCCTCGATGGCAACTCCCTCCGCGGTGGCACTGACGACCTGTACATCGCCAGCGGTGCCGGGACCGTCTCGCTCGGTGCAGCCGCGCCCAACGAATTCGGTGGCACCAACGGTGCCTACATCGACAACGCTTCGCCGCAAACGATTGACGCCACCGACAGCACGTATTGGGGCTCTTCTCCCAACCGAGTGGGTAGAAAATCGCGATTGAGTGCCTCGAACCCCCTTGATTGCTAGGGTTTCCTCCTTCTCCTCAAGGTGAGAAATCGGGCATGATACGCGCATGCGAAAACCACGCCGGCTCGATGATGC
>JBIOJM010000514.1:0-4926 GCA_044450785.1 Isosphaerales bacterium | reverse complement strand
GTCACCGGCAAGATCGATGTGCGAGGGTTGGCGGAATCGGAGGCCGCATGATATCTGAGCGGCACGGCGCTAGCCGCCGGTGTTTGGCTTCCGGCACGCGGGGGGGATCCCTGTGAAGTCATTAACCTGACGCTCAATAGCCCGAGCGAAGGTGTTCCGCGCTCATCGTAGGCCCTGTCATCAAAGGCATCTGTACGCGCAGAGCACACTCGGAAGGAAGGAGACCTCCGGTCAAGCGCTCGTGCGGGGTCAGGAGACCCGCGCACAACAAACGCTTCCTTGGAGCGCAACAAAAGTTGACCGTGGCCGAGGACTGTCAGGAGCCGTTCAAGACCAAGTTTTTATCAGCCCAGCCTCGTCCCGCCCACACTGTCTCACGGGCAGCAGCAGTAATCGGATCGATGACGATTTTACCTCCGAGCCCCCCATTCGCCCCGTCACGGCGGCCAGGCCGGCTCACAGACTCATCACCACATCTCGGATTGTCTCGACGTTCAGCGGTTCGGGGACGATCTGATGTTGAACCGACGCTGGACCGACTCGATGGCTCTCGATAGAATTCACGCCCGTCCGCACAGGGCCAGTCTGCTTGATTCGATCCAGGAAGAAGCCATGAAGTTCTTCACACCAGACTTGATCGACCGGTTCGGCTCAGCGGACGACGGCATCGCTTTTGCCGCTCAGCAGGAGTTCGAAGGGCGCTCAGAAGAGTACTTGCGGCAGTTGCACGAAATCGAAGTGAAACTGCCAGAGCGCTTCCGGGAGCTACTCGATCAGTTCTACCTACACGATTCACGGGGGATCTCCCATTCGTGGCAATACGATGAAGTCGAGTTGATCCGCACAGATCGAGGCAAAGAGTTTCGCCACTCGATTCTCTTCACAAAAGGTCTCGAGCTTCGATTGAGGTTCAAAGACTTCGACTTCGCCACGCTCAAGCCAATCGAGATCGCGCCGGAGTTCGCGGAGGCCTGACTGCGGCATCGCGCGGCGCTGGCGATCGACGAGAAGCCTATCATCAATAAACCTTCCCGAGCCCTTTTCTCTCTTAATCGGGCTCACATTCGCCTCGAAGCTGCGGCCGATGGATACCGTCCCGCCGCCCGGAGCGCCTGTCGCTCAATCAGGCGTTCGACTTCGTTCAATACTCACAGAGCCGATCGGCCCTGAGAACGACCAGCCGTCGCATTTCGACCGGGATGTACGTCTGGCTCATGGCATCAGGTGCCGCCGCGCGCGGGCCTTGGCCAGTCGCATGAGATGCTCAAGCTGGAGGTAATGGTCGAGCTCCGACGTTTCTTCGGCGGTCAGGCCGGTCGTCTTCTCGCGCGCGACGAGCGCCGCGACGCATTGGCGGGTCGTGTCGGACGGTTGAAATGCCGCGACGAGTTGCGAGGATGGCCCGGCGGCGATGAAGTTGACAAACTCCTCGTAAGCACGGAATTCGGTCATCTCTGTTCACCTCTCCGAAGCGCGACGCGTCCCGCTTCGGGGAACGCATTTGGAACCTCGTTGCCCGGCGCCTTACGACATTTTACCACGACCGAGGACTGCGTGGAGGCAACGTAGCGCGTCACAGCGGGAAATACTTGACCTGGTCCAGTTCCGGCACTCGGCGCAGGAGCCCGCGCACGACGTCGCCGTCGAAGTTCTCGTCACTGGCGAGCTTGATCACTCAGCAGTCCCTTCGCCTTGGCTCGAGCCAACAACACCTCGCGAAGATTGCCCTGTGGTCCCTGGATTGACTCAATTTTCCGCCGAGTTTCCTCGGCAGCCTCATCGCACTTCTTCAAGTAGTCCTCGAACGGGGCCGGGGCTGCAAGATAGCGGGTGACGACCGCGTATACGTCGGCGAGGCTGAGCGTGTCGTAGGACTGCACGATGGCCTCGGGCGTGGCACCGTCCTTGAAGGCATGGATAACCAGTTCCAGGAGGACGCGACTCTTGCCAACGCGAAAAACCCCTGGCGGTTCCTCACGCAGCGGGACCGCGACCGAGAGAGGTTCAAAATCAACGGTTGTCATGGCGCCTTGTCCTCCGTTTAGCGAACCGCCAGCATTGTACGCTGTCCCGTGCCATCGCCGTCCACGGCGGCTTCGAGGAAGCACCGGAATTCCCCTGCTCTTCGAATCAAGTTGAGCGAGTGGACTGCCGTGAAGATCTTCATATACTGGGCGCTCCGCGACCTGCACGTTGACAAGAGCCCACTCCCATGCCCTACGACCTTTTCGTCAGCTACTCCCGGCGCGACAACACCGACGGCCGCGTCACCGAGCTAGTCGAGCACATCGCTAACGACTACCGCCAGTTCAGCGGCGAGGAACTGCGCCGCTTCTTCGACAAGCACGATATCCTCGGCATGGACGACTGGCGGCACAGGATCTTGGGCGGCCTCCGCGAATCGCGTCTGCTCCTGGTCTGCCTCTCACCGGCATACCTCGAAAGCGAGTACTGCGCCTGGGAGTTCAACGAGTACCTCAATCACGAGATCGCCCGCGCGCTGTTGGGTGAAGGCGTGGCGCCGGTCTATTTCGTGGACGTGCCCGGGTGGGAGGACCGCGACTTCGAAGCTCGCTGTGCCGAGTGGGTCAAGGAGCTGCGGCGCCGGCAGCACGTCGACCTGCGGCCCTGGTTCCACGAGGGAGAGAAGGCGCTCCGCGACGCCGCCGTTCGGGACCGCATGGACCAGCTCAACCGCCAGATCCACGACCGGCTGAATCGGATCAACAAGAGCCTCGCGGCCCGGGGCAACGTCGATCGCCACAACGAGCATTTCCAGGGTCGCGCGATCGAGCTTCGCCGCCTCCGCGAGCAGGTCGGCCTGGGTAAGGTCGGCGTGCTCACCGCCGTGCATGGCCTGGGGGGCATGGGCAAAACCGCGCTGGCGACCGAGTACGCCCACGCGTTTGCCCACGAGTACGCCGCCGGCCGCTGGCAGGTCCGCTGCGAGGGCCGCGACGACCTCCGCGCGGCGTTCGTCTCGCTGGCCGGCGTCCGCGATTTCGAGTTCGAGTTCAGCGAGGACGAAAAGAAGGACCTCGACCTCGGCTTCGAGCGCGTGCTCCGCGAGCTGGAGAAACGGGCCCGGGCGGTCACGCCCTCTCGCGTGCTGGTGATCCTGGACAACGTCGATCAGTCCAAGCTGCTGGCTCCGGCGCAGGTGGCGCGGCTGCCTCGCGCCGAGTGGCTGCATCTGATTGCCACCACTCGGCTGGGTGAATCGGAGCTGTTCGGCACCCAGCAGGATCGCGCGTTCCTCCCGGTGGACGACCTGCCCGAGGCCGACGCGCTGGAGCTGCTCGCCAGCTTTCAGCCCGGCCGGACCTTTCGCGACGCCACCGACCGCGAGGCCGCGCGGGAAATCGTGAACCTGTTGGGGCGGTTCCCACTGGCAGTCGAGGCGGCGGCCGTTTACCTCGGCCAGGTCGCCGATCACGTGACCTTTGCCGGCTTCCGCGACCGCTTGAAGGCCGAGGGCCTGGCCGGCCTGGAAGGCACCGCCAGGGACACGGCCGGCGGTACCCTGCACGGCGAGACCAGCCTGCGGGTCACCCTGCGCCCGACGCTGGAGCGGCTGGACGAGCCCGCGCGTCTGGCCCTGGACCACGCCGCACTGCTCCCCGCCGACCAAGTCGCTCTCCCCTGGCTGCGAGCGCTCGTGGCCGAGCGCTTCCCCGAGCTCGGCAGCGATGCCGCCCCCGGCTACCCTGACCCGTGGCAGGCCCTGCTGCGCCGGCTGTTCAGTGTCCGCCTGCTCCAGCCCACCGGAGTGCGAGATGCTCAGGGCGCGCCGCTGGTCGCCCGCATCCACCGCCTGGTCCAGGAAGTCGTTCGGTTGGAAGGCGGCGACCGGGTCACGGACCTTGAGCGTCCCCTTTTCGCCCACATCCGCGCCCGCGCCGATTTCCTGTGGGAAGGCTGGGTCCACCATGAACACCGCTGGGAACTCGCCCCCCTGACCGCCTGCGCCGACCATTGGTTGGAGCGAGATGGCGACGACGGACCCTGGCTTGCCCAACATGTGGCCGGCCCGTTGGGGAATCTCGGCAACTTCGCCGCCGCCGAGCGTCTCAACCGCCGCGCCGTCGAGCGAACGCGTCCCGATAATCCCGATTACGCAGCGCGCCTCAACAACCTGGCGGCGTCACTTCAGGCCACCAACCGCCTGGCCGAGGCCGAGCCGCTGTACCGACGGGCGCTGGCGATCGCCGAGGCATCGCAAGGTCCCGACCACCCCGACGTCGCCAGCGCCCTCAACAACATCGCGTTACTGCTCCAGGCGACCAACCGCCGGGCCGAGGCCGAGCCGATGTTCCGGCGGGCGCTGACTATCGCCGAGGCAGCGTATCGCCCCGACCACCCGAATGTCGCCACCGCCGTCCACAACCTGGGTTTGTTGCTTGAGGACACCAACCGCCTGGCCGAGGCCGAGCCGATGTTCCGGCGGGCGCTGGCGATCGACGAGGCGTCGTACGGCCCCGACCACCCGACCATCGCCCGTGACCTCGATCGCCTGGCGTCGTTGCGGCGGGCCACCAACCGCCTCGCCGAGGCCGAGCCGCTGTACCGGCGGGCGCTGGCGATCACCGAGGCGTCGTACGGCCCCGACCACCCCACCGTCGCCCTCCGCCTAAACAACCTGGCAGAGTTGCTGCGGGCCACCAACCGCCTGGCCGACGCCGAGCCGCTGTACAGGCGGGCGCTGGCGATCGACGAGGCGTCGTACGGCCCCGACCACCCCGACGTCGCCTGCGACCTCAACAACCTGGGAGTCTTGCTTAAGGCCACCAGCCGCCCGGCCGAGGCCGAGCCGCTTTTCCGGCGGGCGCTGGCGATCGACGAGGCGTCATCCGGTCCCGACAACCGCGATGTTGCGAACCTCCTCCACAACCTGGCGGGGTTACTTCACGACACCAACCGCCTGGC
>JBIOJM010000513.1:0-5019 GCA_044450785.1 Isosphaerales bacterium | reverse complement strand
TTACACACGTTACTGGACGAGGCGAATCGTCCAAAGATCGTCAGAAAGATTGTCGTCGAGCAGGTAAGCGTAGGGCATGTAGAAGTAACCCGCGTCGCCCCACCCCGCGCCCCAGGAATTGCGCACGATGAAGACTCGGTCGTCGTTGTCATAGCCTACCGCGAGCACCGCATGGCCGCCCAGGATGTTCTCACCGGATTTCGGCATCGGCACGTCACCGGTCTTCGCCACGGCGGCTGACTCGAAACTATCGTAGACCGTGAAGCCGAAAACGAAAGGGTAGCCTGACGCGAGGCAGCCTTGCATGTCGGCGAGGTTTTGGGTTACCGACTGGTATTGGACCGCCTTGTACTTCACCGCGTCGTCATAGCACGACTGGGGCGGCTGGACCGCGAACTGACTGATATCGTATGGCCATTCCGTTTCCGGACAGTCTCCCTGGGTACCCACGCTCTTGATCCCATCGCGGATCTGGGCGCCGTTGTCGGATGCCACAGAGTTTTCCATAACGCGTTCGTTGTAGTAGATGAAGAGCCGTGAGGGAGTGAAAACGGTCAGTTGCTGCTTCATCCGGTCGAACTCCAAGGCCCCGGCGATCGCGTTGGCCGTACAACTGCCTAGTTGTCCCTGGTCATAGACCTCCGCTGGACATTGAGCCCGAAGGTCAACGGTCTCGGGAATGCTCGCCACGATGGGAGCCGCGACTGCAAAGGTGTGGTCGCGCTGGTCAGGGAGGTCAGGAACCCAGCCGTAGCGCTGGACCTTTCGGATGGTTCCCTTGAAGCCCGCCGGCTTGGCGGGGGACGCCGATGAAATATGGTTCACTTTTCCTCTTCGAACGGACATGAGACTCTCCTTCCAAAACGAAACGTCGGGAATTGGTGACGACAATGTCAATGCTAAACGCCACTTTTTGACAAGTCAATGTACCATCCAAAGTTTCTCCACACACTTTTAAACGAACGCTTGGGCACCATTCATTTCCGCCGCGCGTGCGACGTCGTGGTGAATATCATCTCATGGAGGACCGAGGCTGGCGAAGTCAGTCCGCAAGGGATCTCCAGGCGTGCGTGAGACCGTAACGCCTCGCATCCGCGGCGCTGCGGTATACCACAACACGGGCGGCCTGAAAACTTGATCGCCTTCGATACGATGATTTGAACGGAGCCGCCGGACGAGCGCGTTTTTGGGAATTGTGTCAGGACCCACGGACCAGTAGGTGTTGATCCGACTGTTCGTTAACGGAATCTCAGCGCGCTCAAACCCATAGGCTTCAAGTCGTACGGTCTTCGACGCCGAAACTTCGTCATGTTGGATCGCCGGGTTGTTCAACGACCGCAGGACACAACCCGAAATAGGGAAGATTCGGTCAGGACATCGTCGAGTTCACCGTTGCGCCGCGCGGCTTCCAAGGCCGCCAAGGCCGGCACTCCTTGGGGCGACCAACTCATCCCTTGGTGCTTGCATCGTCCCGACACGTCCCATGTGGGGGCGTGTCCCCCGGCGCTGGATGCCGGCGCCCCCTTTGCCGTGCCGCTGCTGAAGGACCAGTTCTTGGTCGGCCTTTTCGATCAGGACTTGGAAGAGCTTACGCTGGATTTCGAGACCGGCCTGATGGACGTGCGCCTCGATCTGATCGGGGAGATGTTCGTCCTGGGGCGGCATGGGCAAGGTCATCCCCAGCGACATTTCGAGCGAGAATGTCTGACCGTCCCTGTTGACGGGCCGAGGGCGATGGTAGTTTGAAGGCCGTTGGTCGCGCGCACGGTGTGTCTCCATCGGCAACCCCGTCGTGCTGACGATTAACGGCGAGGCCGAGCTGGTGGTCCTGGACGCCGCGTCTTACCAGAGGCTCTTTGCGCTTGCCGAGCGGCTCGAGACCATCCGGGCCGTCAAGGAGAGCCGCGCCTCGGTTGATCGAGGCGAGGGCAGACCGATGAATGATGTGTTCGATTGACTTCAGGCAGCAGTGCGGAAGGGGTTGAGTCATGTCCGATGCGAGGCAAACACTCGAGAAACTTCTGGGAGCGCTCGGCGAATCGTCCCGGTTTGCCACGTCCGGCAGTCTGACGCCGGTGCTGGCGGGACTCGAGGTCAAGGGGGTCGGTTCGATCGGCTCTCCGGTTTCGGCGGCGGATGCCAAGCGACTCATCGCCAAGGCAACTCAGGCTCCCTATGGTCGCGGCGAGGAAACGATCGTCGATCCGAACGTCCGCCGCGTCTGGCAGATCGATCCGTCCCAGTTTTCGCTCCGGAATGCCGAGTGGAGCACGCACGTGACGGCCATCGTCGATGCCATCAAGCTGGAGTTCGGCATCCGTGAAAAGGTAAGCCCGAAACTTTACAAACTACTGGTGTACGAAAAGGGCAGTTTCTTCGCACCCCACCGCGACACCGAGAAGACGCCGGGCATGTTCGCCACGCTCGTCGTGTGCCTGCCGTCGCGCCACGAAGGGGGGGCCCTGGTCGTTACGCACGACGGCCAAACGCAGACGAGCGACTTCGGTGGCGAGGACGCCGAATTCAAGACGCAATACGCCGCTTTCTACGCTGACTGCCAGCACGAGATCACGCCGGTGACCGCCGGGTATCGGATCTGCCTCGTCTACAATCTGGCAATCGCTGGAAAAAAGAAGCAGCCTTCCGCGCCCAGAAATGCTCCCGCCGTCGAGAAAGCGACCGAGCTGCTCGCGGAACTCTTCGCCGATCCGTCGAGCAAGCTCAACAAAATTGCAATCCCCTTCAATCACCAGTACACCGAAGCCGGCCTCGATCCCAAGCAGAGGAAGAGCTGTCGCTCGATCACTGGCTCGATCTGGACGGCTGTAAACAGCCCTTCGGCGAAATGCACGTCGAAAAGAACGAAGTTCTTAGCGAGGAGGGCAAGGAGGATTGGTCCGTCCGGCAGGAGATTCAAGAGGCAACGGGCAACGAAGGTGTCTCGATGGATCGTTGGTATCGTCAGGGCGTCATCGTGATCTGGCCGCGCAGCCGCTACTTCGGCATCCTGGCGGGCGAGGGCCAGGCGTCGGCCGTTCCCGCGCTCGAGCAGATGGCGGCCAGCATCAAGAAGCCCGCCTCGCTCGCGGCCTGCCGCACGTTTGCCGAGGAAATCATCGGCCACTGGAAACCTCGGCAGCGCATCGCCGGCGGCGATTCATCGTGCTCGGGGCGAATGCTGAAGCTGCTCGAACGCGTCGGTACCGCGGAACTCGTCGAGCGCTTCATCCGCGACATTCTGCCGAAGGACTTCGACGGCTCCGAAGGCAAAGCCCTCCATCGGCTGTGTCGGCGTTTCGGCTGGGGGCCCTTCGGGGCCGCACTCCGGGGATTCCTTGCCCAGCAGAAGCCAGAGGATCATTTCGCGCGACTCGAGCAAATCGTGTCGATCTGCGAAGCCCTCTGCTGCGATTCTCCGGCATTGACGGAAGAACGCCGCGCGGTCTGCGATTCCCTCGCCGACGAGCTGGCGCCCGTCATCGAGCGCTGGGATTCAGGGCGGCGCGTCGCGTGGTATCGGGACGAGAAACAACGCACCGGAGTTGTGGAAAGCGTTGTCCGCATTTTCACCACGATTTCGGCGACGGAGCACCTGGATCGGTTTCTGGCACACGTGCTGACGGACAAGCGGAATTACGGTTTTCACGAGGTGCTCATTCCCGACGTGAAGGCAATATACAAGTGGATCCCGAAGGTCCCCGCGGCACAGCCAGCCGCCTCCCGGCTCTTGCAGCATTGCCTCGCGGAGCTGCGTGCGGCAACGGCCCAGCCCATCGAGCCCCCGAAGGACTGGACGCGCGACGCCAAGCTCGGCTGCAAGTGCGAGGACTGCGGCGCGCTCTCCCGGTTCCTGCGCGATCCGGCGCAGCGAGTCGGGCGCTTCCCACTCCGCAAGGATCGCCGCCAGCATTTGCACCAACAGACCGACAAGCATCGCTGCGATCTCACACACGTCACCGAGCGAGTGGGATCACCGCAAACGCTTGTCTGCACCAAGACGCAAGGGTCGTACGAGCGGCGGGTGAAACAATTTGACGTTGATGAGAAGCGACTCGCCGAGCTGGAGGCGATTGCCGGCGGTGAACGAAATCCGGCGGTCAGACGGTCGTCCAGTCGGCGGACGGCGAAAAAGTGACGCATCTCACTCTGTTGACATACGCCAGACAGTCCCATCGAGAAGACTCCCCAATCCTGCATCACTATAAACCATCGACCTCCGTGGTCGGGCGGGTCATGATGGCCGGGGCTCGAGATGGAAAGCCGGACTACCTGGATGTGCTGGTCGTCGCGGCGGCGCCGGTGGATCTCCGGCCGGCGCTGAACCTGGGGGTGGAGCTGGCGAGGCTCGAGGACATGGTGCGCCGGTCGGCGATCCCGATCCGCATGCGCCGAGTGTTCCCGCCCACATACGCGCAACTTGAGAAGGAGCTTTCGGCACCGGAGCTGGAGCGGAGGCGGCGCGAGCCGCGGGTGCTCCACTTCCTTGGCCACGGGGAGATGGACGGTCTGTGGTTCGAGAGAGAGGACGGCTCGGGCGAGCTGGTCCGGGCGAACCGCATCGTGCGCCTCTTGAAGGGCTCGCCCGTCAAGCTCGCTCTTCTGAACGCCTGCTGGTCGGCCACCAACGTCGTGGCCTCGCTTTGCGACCGGCTAACGAATGACGGGGGAATATCGGCGGCTATCGGGCACGGGAACCCAATGGCTGATGCCAGCGCGATCGAGTTCGCCCGCGAGTTCTACAGGCACGTGGTGTTGAGGAAAAGCGTGAGTGGGCTGATGAAAACTTGCTCTTGCCGCGGAGAGGCGTTCGTCCGCGATTTGTTGCGCAACCCCCGCGAGCCCCGCGACCCCTGTCCCCCTCTTGCGCGGGGGGGGCCTGGGGGGGTGAGGACAGCCCCCTCGGACGTCGAGATTGCCTTCTCATCGTTTTTATACTGCCCTACGAATGCAACTCATGGCGACAAGCGGAGGATGCTTTCTTAGGTGAGGTTGAATTCTCATGAAGTTGAAGCGGAAGCC
>JBIOJM010000512.1:0-5032 GCA_044450785.1 Isosphaerales bacterium | reverse complement strand
CCGCCCACCCGGATGACGCCCCGGGAGCAGCCTACCTGATCGCAGGGACTGACGCGGACTTGTTTCGCTGGTACACCCGCGGGGATCTCGATCTCTGGGCCGCGATAGCGGAGTGCGAGTGGCGGGCCGATCCCGGGATCTATAGCCACACGATGAGTCACGTGATCCGCCGACAAGGAGAAGTCGTCGGTCTCCTTGTGGCCTATTCCTCACGCAGGCAAGCCACCATTGATTGGTCGCTCGCGGGTTCTCGGGCGCGGCTCGGTTCGGCCCGGCTGAGCGGGATCGACCTGGTGCAATCCCCGGCAGCTTTCCTGTTCCCGCCGCTTCCCGAGGATGCCTTCTACGTGCAGAACGTGGCAACCGCGCCGTCGGTGCGGGGGAGGGGATTAGGACGACGGCTCATGGAGCGGGCGTTGGAGCTGGGTCGCACGGAGGGTTGCCGGACCTGTCATCTCGATGTGGACAGTTCGACGCAGGCGGTGTGGTTCTACGAACACCTCGGGTTCCGGCCGCTGGTCCGGACCGAGGTTTTGACAATCCCAGGCGTGCATGCCCACTACCGAATGGTCGTCGAGTTGTCGTAACGGTCACCGAGTACCACCCATGCACATTGATCCGTTCTCTGATTCATCTTCTGGTAGAGGCCGGCCGTGTTTGACGGGGGAGAAATCATGACCGGGAGAAGCATCTCCGTCTATCGCGGTATCCGATTCGCTCACGCACCACGGTTCCAGCCTCCGGAGCCGATACCGTACTCGCCGGTCGCGCCGGGATCCGCCTTCGGGCCGCCGGCTCCGCAGAACCCAGACGTGCTCGACTTCATGTGGGGCGAAGTACTGGCCCCCGGCGATGAAGATTGCTTGACGCTGAACGTCTGGACTCCCGCGTCAGACGGTCAACGTCGCCCGGTCATGGTTTATATCCACGGCGGCGCTTTCATTATCGGCTCAGGGCGCTGGGGGTGGTACGAGGGTTGCCGAGTCGTCGAGCGCGGCGACGTCGTCCTCGTCACCATCAACTATCGCTTGGGGGCCTTCGGGTTCCTCGACCTCAGTGAGGTAGGCGGGAAGGAGTTCGCCGCAAGCGGCAACTGTGGGCTGCTCGACCAGATCGCCGCGCTGCGCTGGGTCCGCGAGAACATCCACTATTTCGGGGGCGACCCGGAGAACGTAACGGTGTTCGGAGAATCCGCCGGCGGGATCAGTATCGGCTGTTTGCTCGGGTGCCCGCAGGCGTACGGGCTATTCCGTCGAGCGATCTGTATGAGCGGACATCCGAGTATGGTACGTCCCAAGGGCTTCGCCCAGCGGGTGACCGAGCAGTTCATGCGTCTGGCCGGGGCGACAAACGTCGGTGAGTTACTGGCCCTGCCGATGCAGAAAATGTTGGCAGCCCAGGCGCGGCTCGTCCGCAGCGCCGACTTCCTCGGCGAGATGTTCTTCGGCCCAGTTGTCGATGGGGAGACCCTCGCGGAGCCTCCGCTCCATGCGGTCCGGGCTGGGAAAGCGGCCGGTGTGACACTGCTGACGGGTACGACCTTGGATGAGTTACGGTTATGGAGGCTGTACAACCCGAAACTGCCCTGGGTCCCGCCAAGCGCTTTGACCCAGTGGCTGCGCTCGCTGGGCTTAGTGCCGTCCGACGTACGCGACGCCTACCGCCAATCCCGCCCTGACTTGCGCGGGGGCAACCTGACAATGGCCATGGTCGGCGACGCGCTTTTCTGGATGCCTCAGATCCGGCTGGCGGAAGCGCAGTCGCTGCACAGGCCCGATACCCGGGTGTACCTGGTCACCTGGCGGACACCGGTACGTGGCGGCTGCCTCGGCGCCCCCCACGCGGTCGAGTTGCCCTTCGTCTTCGGTAACTTGGATGCTGCCGGCGTCCACTACATGACCGGGTGCGGCCCGGATCGAGCGGCGCTCTCGGATGCGATGCAAGAGGCCTGGCTGGCCTTTGCGAAGACAGGGAACCCTGGCCACGGCGGGTTGCCTGAATGGCCCACGTATGAAAAGGGCCGACGGGCGACCATTGTCTTCGATAACTCCTGTGCCCTGGTGCAGGATCCGCTCGGACCTGTGCGGCGTGCCTGGGACGGGTTAGCCTTCGATGGTGTCCGCCCCGCAATTGACGAGCTGCCACGAGTCGCCGACATCATCTGGTTCATCGTGTTCTGGTGCCTTGGCGCCTTCGGGTTACTAGCCCTGACCGTTCTTCTCGTGGTCTTGCTGGTGCTGGCATCGACGTAACCTCGGGGAGCGGGCGTCGCGACCTGTCGCAAGGCCGGTGCCATCGCTCGGGATTTGTGTTTTGTGGAGAGATGCCCAGCCAGGTACATCGGGCCCCTGGCCCGCACCATCGCCGACACCGCCCTGGCCCTGCGGGTACTGGCCGGGCCTGATGACCGCGACCCGTTCTCCCTGCCGGCCCTGGGCGAGAAGGAGTCGTCGCTTGAGGGCGACCTGCGCGGCCTCCAGGTGACGTTCTACCCGCGACCGACCGGCATCCCCGTGGAGGCCGAGGTGGAGGAGGCCGCGGAGAAGACGGCCCGGCTGCTGGAGAAGCGCGGCGTGAAGGTCGTCCCCCGCAAGGACCCGCTGCCCCGGGCGCCGATTGACGCGCTCCGGGCCATTTTCCGCGCCGCCGCGCTGGCCGACGCCGGCATCAAGGACGAGGCGGATTTCAAGTGGAAGCGCGACCTCCTGACCGACACCTTCGCCGCCTTCATCGAGCCGGGGCTGAAGTTGACGCTCCGCGACTACCTGGGGGCCCAGGCCCAGGTAACAACGTTCCTGGAGCAGTCGGCCCCGGACTACTGGAAGGACTGCGACGTGCTGGCGACGCCGACCCTCGCCGTGCCGCCGTTCTCGACCAAGCTGCCGCTGGGGCCGGAGCAGATTCGCGGCGAGAACGTTGACCCACAGGTAGGCTGGGCATTCACGTGGCCGTTCAACCTCACCGGCCAGCCGGCAATATCGATCCCGTGCGGATGGACGAAGGAGGGGCTACCTCTGGGGCTGCAACTCGTAGGCCGCCGCGGCGCCGACGGCCTGGTCCTGCGCCTGGCGGCTGCGATTGAGGCACTGGCCCCCTGGTCTGACCGGCGGCCAAAGGAGTAACCGGAAGTCAGAACGACCTCGAACAGCAATGGAACTTTTCGCTCTGCGTTCCTGGCCGGTCCTTGCTTTCCGTTAAACCGAAGTTCGATGCTACTTAAAGGAGTAATATACTATAATTACAGTAGTTATGTTCATTACTGGTTTCCGGATTCTGTCTACACGCCCAGGAGCTGCATAGCTTCGGACTGCAGCGGCGTGGCCTCGGTGAGCTGCTCGAAGCTGGCCGCGGTGCTCGCGGCGGTCACTTGACAGGTGTTGCGACAGCGAGTGGCTAGCTCCGCCAGTAGCGTGCGGAAGCTGTGTACTTCCTGGCCCGCTGCGTTCTTCCTCGTTTTCTTCTTGGCCTTGGCGGTTGCCGAGCTCTTGGCCGGCTTGACCGGATCGCGCGTAGCGCGATCCTCTTCCAGTTCTTCATCAGCAAACAACAGCGGCGCCCAGGCCTGACGCATGTGCCATTCGACGTAGTAGGCCAGCATGCACAAGAAGATGTGCGCCCGCACACGGGGTTCGACGCGGTGATAGATCGGCCGCACCATCAGGTCGATCCCCTTCAGCGAGCGAAAGGCACGCTCGACCAACGCGAGCCTTTTGTAGCAACGCACACTATCGGCCGAGGACAAGCGCCGTTTCGGCTCGCTGGTACGAATGACGTAGATGCCGTCGAGCTGTTCTTCCCGTGCGATCGCCTCTTGACGCCGGGCCCAGCGGAAGGTGCCATCGGCAATGGTCAGATGGAAGTGCTTGGCCACCTTCCAGCGATTGGCGACGCGTCCTGCCTTCAAAGCAATTTCGGTCTGCGTCAGCGGCTTCTTGGTGCGGCGGCCGACGGCGGCCGCTAAGCGCGTCAGCTCGTTCTCGGTCCTTTCCAACAGGGCGGTGCGTTTGCTCCGGCGTCGCTCCTCCAGCAGCGGGTTGTAGCAGGCGATCAAGCGTTCGTCCGGAAAGTCCGACGACGTGATCTCAGCCAGGTTCACCTCATCGAACAACGAGCGTTCCAAGCAGCCGTCGGCCAGGAGCGCTTGGATGTCTTGGCTGCGCAGGGCGGAAATCCAGCCCAGCCCAGGGTGGGCTTTCAGGTTGTCGATTTGCGTTTGCGTCAACATGCCGCGATCGCCCGCCAGTACGACACGCTGCAAGCCGAATCGCTCCCGGAGCTTGTCGACCTGGTCGGGCACCGTCTTGGGATCCCCGGTGTTGCCGGGATAGACGTCGACGGCCACGGGCCGGCCGTCGCCATCGGTGAGCAAGCCGTAGACGATAATGGGCAAACCCTTTTTGCCATCGCGATCGTGGCCATAGCGTGCCAGCGGGCAAGTGTGGCCTTCGTAGAAGCTGCTGGAGACGTCGTAAAGCACCAGCGCGCGCTCGGCGAGATGCTGGCCCGCCAACTGGCTCTCGACGGCCTGCTGGCGCGTCAGCAGCCAATCCATGGCTTGATACAGCTCGTCAACGCTGGCATCGGCGACGCCGAGCTCCTCGGCCAAGGTGGTGCTGCGCCAGTGCCGGGTGGTGGCCAGCTTGGAAGCAGGAAACAACACGCGTTCCGCGATCATGGCGACGACAAGGCTGCGTTGCCGCGACGGCTTGGAGGCTAGGAAGCTGTCCAAGCCCAGCTTGGCGATCATGCCGAGCACGGCCTGGACGTGGCCGTGCGGCAACGAGCGCAGGATGCGAAAGCGTTCGTCGGTGGAGGCGAACTCTTCGCCCAAGAGGGAGCGGCGGACAATATCGATGAGCCGCTCGGGGAGATGGCTGAGATTGCCGAGGGTTTCATGCTTGACGGCTTTGCCGTCGCGGAAGGAGCGTCGGAGCAAGATGGTGACGTAAGTCTTGCCTTTGTAGTGTCGCACAATTCTGGCTACGTGCATGCTTGGGGAATTGGCGTTCATTCTGTCATTATTGCGACATTG
>JBIOJM010000511.1:0-5065 GCA_044450785.1 Isosphaerales bacterium | reverse complement strand
GCCCAGGCTCACGGGCCCGATGCCATTGCCACTCACGTCGGGACAACCGCCGACTGGCGGAGAACATCAGCGCGATCGCCGACTGGCTCTCCGACTGCGTCCGCCGGCTCGCGTTGGGCGGGGGCTTCGCCAGCCGCTCGCTCTTCACGAGCGACGAACGGCGCGTCATTTACGCCCAGCGTCCGGTGATCCTGAACGGGACCGAAGATTTCGTGCGGCCCGGCGACGTGGTCGACCGTACCGTATTCCTCCACCTACCGCCGATCGCTCCCGCGAGCCGCCGCGCCGCGGACGAGCTTTGGAGTTCATTCCAGGCTGACTATCCGCGGATCTTGGGGGGCGTGCTCGACGTGGTGGTGGAAGGCTTGCGCGAGTCGCCGTTGGTTCGGCCGCCGGAATTGCCGCGCGTGGTCGATCACGCCAAATGGGGGCAATCGGTCGGACCAGGTCTGCCGTGGGCCCTCGAGTCGCTCCGGTCAACGTCCAGCGCCAACCGCCAGGAAGTGCCCGTGACGGCGCCGGAAGATTCGGCGGTGGGAAACGCCCTGCTCCAGATCGCTCCCGTGTGGCGCAGCGGTCGAGCTCCCCTGGCAAGTCGTGAGCCGAGGCCACGCTATACGTGGGCAAAAAGCTCATCGACTCGACCCGCTGGCCGAAGTCGACCAAGACGCTTACCAGCGAGGTGGGCAAGCTCGCACCTCAGCTCCGCATGGATCGCTTATCCGGCGCTTTCACCAGGGCCCGCGAAGACCGACTGATCACGCTCGATCGTCAGTGAGCCCGGCGATTCGCCGGTCGAGCGGCCGTGCCGGATTTCGTTGTGACGCGTGGCGGCTCTTCGAGGGCCCCCGCGGCACATTCACGCAGCAGGGCCGCAGTGGGGTCCGTCCAGTACCGTTCGCCAGCGCGGGGGGGTAAGACGCGGTTATAGAGCAAGATGACCGAAGCCTTGGGCCGATATCCCCGGTGCCGCTCGATCTCCTGCATGACTTCGCGCAGCGGCCGTTCCTTGACGACGAATTTGTAGATTCCCATCCACGCCGGAGAACGGTCCATGCACCCGTGACAGTGAACCAGGATCGGCCAGGCGGACGGATCCTGGGCCAGGGCGAGCGTCTGGTCCAGAAACGCGTTCGAGGCGTCTTCCGATCGGTCAGAGGGGCTGCCCACGTAACGAATTCCGTGCTCGCGAGCAAATCTCAACTCATCCGGCAGCAAGGGACTGCCCTGGGGAGTATCCTCCGGGAACAAGTTGATGATCGTGCGAAAGGGATGACGGGCCTGAGCCACTCTCAGCCCGCGCAGGGTGGGCATGGCGCTGATGTAAATTCGGCCCGGTTCAACCACCTTGAGGCGGGCCAGGGGGCGGTGATACCACGTCAGTGCAATTCCCGCGACCACCAACACCAGCCAGGCGGGCAAGAACAAGGGAAGGACCAGGAGGGGACGAGCCGTCGTGCGGAATCCGGGAGCCAGCTCGATCACCAATCCGAGGTCGAAAGCCAGCAATCCGAAGATCATGGCACAGCGAGGCCAGTAACCCTCAGGCTCGACGCCGGGGACCTCGAACTGCCGGGCAATCACCAGCACCAAGGCCGCGACCCAGAGCCGGCTCGTCCCCTTGTCCTGGGCGTGGGCCCAAAGGTCGCGAAGATGATGTCTTCGACGAAACATCGTCACCGCGACGACGCTCGCCAGCGCAAGAGCGGCAAGCAGCAGCCCGGCGCGAACGTCCAGAGGCGCGCGAGGGTCGAAGATGCTTCTCCAGCCGAGGCCGTACCATCCGTCAACGGCTGGGCCCGGAGTGGCGCTGTACCAAAGGCATGCCAGGCTCAGAGCCAGCCCGGCGTGCCAGAGCCCCGCTCCGCGGTGGAGGAATAGCCCTGCCGTCGCCAGTACGACACTGGCCGCGGACATGTAAATCATGATCCGGTCGAGCGTGTCTCCCGGCTCCGCCAGGCGATAGGCCGAGGGAGGGACGCGGCTGAAGGTGGGTCGAACCACCGCGGGGAACTCGGTGTCGACGTCCTCATCGAAGTCGAGCACGTGCCACACAGCGGGGATCGCCATCAAAGCCAGGACCAGCCAGGGCCAATGCCGGCGGCGGAAAGGATGAAGGATGAAGGATGAAGGATGAGTCGGAAGCGGAAAACGCGCGCTGCCCAGGTTTCGGGCACTAAGCGACCTCTTCATCTGACTCGCCCCAGAAGAAATAGTCATTGCTGTTGCTCGGATACCGGCGGACCTGATCTTCCAGAATCTCGAGGAAATGCCGGAGCCAGTCGCGCGTTTTTCCGGGCTCCGGTGCATCCTTGGGGATGGTAAACGCCGGATGGAACTCGATATGGTAACGGCCGTCAGGTTCCATCCGGCCGAACGCCATGACGATCGGTGCTTCGGTCATCGCGGCCAGAACGATCCAGGTCGTCGAAAAGCGCATCGTGCGGCCCAGGAAGCGAGCCGACTCCGTCAGCCGTCCGGTCCAGCGGACATCGCCCGCCAGATAAAGCAGCAATCCCGCCTTGATCGCACGCGCTGCGCGGAGAATCGAACCGGCCGAATCGGCAGGTACGCCCTGGCGCGAGATGAACAATTTGTCCTGTCCGAGTGGACCGTCGGTGTCGAAGTGTCGCGACATGAACCGCGAGATATGCCGGGGACGTTCCATGAAGAAGCGGACGGGAAAGCCTTCGCGGAAAAGCCAATGCGCCGGGAGGAGATGCGCTCCGAAGTGGTTCGCGAGCACGATGCACCCTTGCCCCAGGCCGTACGCGGCATCGATGTGCTCTCTGCCGTTCACGGTGAACATGCTGCGCGCGCGCTGGTCGGCAACTCCGTCCAAGAGCAGGTCCCTGGTTCTCCAGAGGACGTGATTGCCGGCCAATTCGCGGCTGACTTCATGAATGTCCCACTGGCAATCCAGGACGGATCGACCGTGGGCGACCGCATCGTCAAAGGTCTGGCGCAGACCCTGGTTCAACCGGTATTCCATCCGGCCGATGCCCGAAACGAACCGCGACGCCACCGGAAGAGGCAAGGTCCGGATCATCGGCAAGACGGCCTTCAGGAAACGCTTGCGGATGTTGAGCCCCCGTCGCTCCATCGACGAATCTCCCCACCCAATCTCGCCTCGCTGCTCCGACGACCGCTCGCGGAACCCCGATGCCCGCGCAGGCGACGGCTAAGAGCGAGTCGATTCCCTTCGTGCGGATAGATGAGCCGCCAGGTCGGCGACCCGGCACAAGTTTGGCACATCCTCCTCCTTGATGACAATGTCAAAATGATCCTGAAAACTCAGGATCACCCCAACCAGGTCGAGCGAGTCGATCGACAGATCCTCGACCAGCCGCGAATCCGCACCGATCGGAATCCGGGATGGGATCTTGGCGGCCTGGCGCACGATTCCGGCGACTTCCGCGATCAAGCTTGCCTGGTTGGTGGTGGTCATGAGGACGTTCTCCTCAGGATCAGCGCGTTGTTCGTGCCTCCGAATCCAAACGACGCGGTCAAGACAAGATCGAGCCGGGCGGGCCGAGCCTGGTTCGGGACGTAATCGAGATCGAGCTCGGGGTCCGGCAAGAAATTGATGGTGGGGGGGATCGTCTGCTCTTGCAAGGCACGGACCGCCACGGCCGCCTCGATGGCCGAGGCCGCACCCAAGCTGTGGCCCAGCGCTCCCTTGACCGAGCTGATCGGCAGCCGCGGTGCGAAGTCACCGAAGACATCCTTCAGCACCTGGGTCTCGACCTGGTCGTTCAAGACGGTGCTGGTGCCGTGCGCGTTGTAATAGTCGATCACCTCGGGTTTCAAGCACGCATTTGCAAGTGCGGTCGCGAGGCAGCGCCCGATGCGGTCCCGACACGGCATGGCGACATGGTGGCCGTCGGAGTTCGTCGCCCATCCCACCAGCTCGGCCTGAACATTCAGACCGAGGCGGCGGCTGGCCGTTTCCGTCGCCAGCACGACCGCGCCGGCCCCTTCCGCCAGTACAAAGCCCGACCGGTCGATGCTGAAAGGCCGGCTGGCCTGGGCCGGATCCTGGTCCGAGCGATCGCCCGGCTTCCGTCCCAAAAGGGCTTTCATCGTGGCGAATCCGTTGACGATGGTTGGCGTGAACGCGCTCTCCGCCGCACCGCACAGGGCCACGTCGGCCGCTCCCGATCGCAGGAACATCGCACCCAGAACGATCGCATGCCCTCCCGAGGCACAGGCGTTGGCCGGAGCCGCACTGGGACCATAGAGCTCGAGATGCTGGGCGATCTGGCCGGCGGCTTGATTGATGATCATCGCCGGGACAAGGTACGGGCTAACCGCCGGACTGCGACGCCTGGTCATCCGATCGTGCTCGGCCTCGAGCAGATCGACGCCGCCGAACGCCGAGCCCATGACGACCGCCGCGCGATGCGGGTCGAGCCGGCCGTCCAGTCGATCCAACCCGGCGTCCGTGTACGCAGACCGAGCCGCAGCCATCGAGAGATGGAGGAAACGTGCCGAAAGTTTCGCGATCGCCGGATCTTCCGACTCCGACCCCGGTCCGAAGCCGTCGACCATCCCTCCCAGATCCTGAAGGAACAACTCCCTTCCGAGCGCGGCGTGGCGCCGAATCCCCGACCGGCCCTCGATCAGCGCCGTCCAGGTCGAGTCCATATCTTGACCCAGACAGGTCACCGCGGCATGTCCGACAACGAAGAGCCGCTCCGGCATCCCGCCTCCCACTCCGGCCATCAGGCCTGGACGACGGTCCTCGCTCCACCGTGCGCCGTCGAGTCAGGAAATCCTCCCGCTTCATCATATTCGACAGAATTCGTACATCCTCTTGAGTCGATTCCTTGAATAGTGTTCAGTGTTCAGTGTTCAGTGTTCAGCAGTCAGTAGTCAGTGAAAATCAAAACAAGAAAAAAAGAGACTTCTCGCTCATCACCACCCGGTCGAGGGGAAAGGCCTACACTCCCCATGAACTCTCCCCGCTGGAGCACTCGAGGAGGCGCAAACTTCCCCCAGGCCCCCGGCATTTCTCATGGTTGCGAGAGGAGTTGGTTTTTCAGTGTTTTTCGTAGCCACAGGT
>JBIOJM010000510.1:0-5067 GCA_044450785.1 Isosphaerales bacterium | reverse complement strand
GGGTGCGGGAAAACCGCACGCCCGGTTTGATGAGCGGGGTGTGGAAACGGAGCATGGCGAGGCTAGTGAGGCACCGGCAACCGAAAGGGCCGGACACAGATAGGCCGAGCCTAAAACCACCGCGCCACACCTCGACTCTACAATTATTCACGAGCGGAGTTAAGTATGGTGTCCCCGGAACCCCGACACCCTCAGAGCTTGTCTGCCTGCCCCGACGGGTCTTCGATCTGGTAGCGGGCGAGGACCACGGTCACGTTGTCTTTCCCACCGCTTTCGAGCGCAAGCTCGAGCAGGACGTTACACGCATCAGCCGGGGAGTGGTGCTGGCCCAACACGTGGGCGATGTCGTCATCAGCGACCATATCCGTGAGCCCGTCCGTGCAGAGGAGAACGGTATCTCCGTCACAGATTCGAAAATGCTCGACATCGACGGTGACGTTGTTGTTTGGTCCGCCCAGGACATTGGTCAACACATGTCGCACCCTCCTCACCTCCCTCGACCCGGGCTCGGCGACGCCGGTGTCGATCATTCTTTGCGCCAGGGTGTGGTCTCGGGTAAGCCGCCGCAGGACCCCATCACGGTAGAGATACGCCCGCGAGTCGCCCACGTGCATGACGAACAGTTCGGGGCCCGTCGAGTAGCAGATCGTCAAGGTCGTGCCCATGCCGGCCAGGCGGGGAGATGCACGAACCTCGGCGTGCAAGGCATCGTCGATCAGTTGGAAGAAGGTTTCGGCCTTTTGCCGAAGCTCCTCGACTTCGCGATCGTTGATCTTCATCGACCATTTGATCTCGCCCCCACCCAGCTCCCAGCCGGTTTGCACCGCGATCAGACTGGCCAGCTCTCCGAAGTTACACCCCCCCATGCCGTCGGCCACGGCGAACGTGAAGGCGTGGTCCTCGGTCGGTTCGAGGATCTCCTCGGGAACGCTCGTCAAGAGCACCTCGCGGCCCCGGTAGCGCCGCACTGCCAGGTAGTTGTCCTCGTTGTTCTCGCGGACCTTACCCGGATGAGACCGCCCAGCGACCTCGACGTGCACACGGACCTTCGGTTCCGTCTCGTAGAATGGCGACGCCCGCCGACCGGGAAGAACATATTCTTCCGTGTCTTTCAGGTGTTGCCCTCCTTCGTCGTTCATCAGGTACCTTTCTGACCAACGTGGACCGGAGGAAGGGATCGCTCACGGGTAGGTCAGGCTTTCCAGCCTGACCTACCGACGACGTCGCGTCGATAATGGATGGTCTGACAGTTTGCTGTGCGACTCCAGACCGGTCAACTCCAGGCTCAACCCCTCCTGCTCGAATTCCCCCTGCAGCTCATGGAGCTTTTCCATCACGCTGTGGTCGACGAGCCTGGTCTCCGAAAGGTCGATGATCAGATTGAACCGCTGGACCAGGCCGATGTCCTCGATCTGATGCTTGAACGGGATCCAGTTGCTGAAGACTGCCGAGCCGCCGGCGTGGATGATGCACGTCTTATCGTCGCGCGGCTCGATGTCGAGGAACGGTTTGAAGAACGAACGCAGCGGCATTCCGTTGATCAGGTGAATGGCCAGCTTCACGGCGATCCCGATGGCCACGCCGACGAGCAGGTCGGTGGCGAGCACGCCGATCAGCGTCGCCAGGAAGATGAGCAACTGCTCCCTGCCGATCCGAAACACGTTGATGAACTCACGAGGAGAGGCGAGCCGGAACCCGGTATAGACGAGCATCGCGGCGAGCGCGGCCAAGGGGATGCGGTGGATGAGGCCTGGAACCAGGGCGACGAACCCGAGCAGGAACAGGCCGTGGAAGAGGTTGGCGAACCGGGTCCGGGCCCCGTTGTCGACGTTGGCCTTGCTCCGGACGATCTCGGAGATCATCGGCAGGCCGCCGAGACTCGCCGAGACCGTATTGCCGACGCCGATCGCCAGCATGTCGCGATTCAGGTTCGCCTTGCGTTTCCAGGGGTCGATCAGGTCGATGGCCTTGGCGCTCAAGAGCGACTCGAGGCTGCCGATCAAGGCGAAGTAGACCACCCACTTCCAGCCGGTGGGCGTGGCCAAGGCCGCGAAGTCCGGGACCTTCATTGCGGTGAACAGGTTGTTCGGAACCGTGACCAGGTACTTCTCACCCAGGGAATAGTCGTGACCAACGACGGAATACGTATGCTCGTGGGACAGGTCGAAGTAGATCCCGAGCGGGACGGTAACCAGGATGACCAGCATCGGTGCGGGGATCATCCGGACATACCGGTTGCGCACCAGGGGCAGGAGGAAGAGGATCAACAGGCTCACCACACCGATCAAGGCGATTTCCGGATTGAGCCGGGTCAGGGACTCGGGGATTGCTTTGAGCAGCTCGAACGGTTCACCCTTGACGTCGTCGACGCCGATCGTGATGTGAACCTGCTTCGCCATGATGATGACGCCGATGGCCGCGAGCATTCCGTGCACGACCGTGATGGGGAAAAACTCGCCCAGGATGCCGGAGCGGGTCAAGGCGAAGAGTATCTAGAGCACGCCCGCGGCCACACCGACCCCCAGCGCCAGTTGGTAGGCGCGCTCCGGCCCGTAGATCTCGCCGAACTCGGTGATCGCGCCCAAGGCGATCACGATCAAGCCGGCCGTGGGCCCCTTGATCGTCAGCTCGGAGTCGCTGATCCAGGGCGTGATCAGACCGCCGATGATGGCGGTGAACACCCCCGCGATCGCCGGATAGCCGCTGGCCAGCGAGATGCCCAGGCAGAGCGGCAGAGCGATCAGGAAGACCAGGAACCCGGAAAGGACGTCGTGGCGCGCGTAGCGGCCGAGATTGCGGAGGGTGCCACGTGGAACCTCGGTGTCGATCTTTGCCTCGATCTGTGCCACGGTGGCCACCTTTCTTGATTGAGCGGAGAATGGAGGAATCAAGAGGCCCCGGTGATGAGTGCGGGATCCGAGTGCGCGGTCGCCGGAACCGCCCGCGGCTCGTTCCGCTCGAGCCGGTGGAGCAAGCGCAGGAAGCCGTCCAAGATCGTCAGGGGATGGGGGGGGTTCCCCGGGATGAACAGGTCGACGGGCAGCAAGCCCTCGACGCCATTGTGGACCTCGGGATGGTCGCGGAAGATCCCGCCGGAGATGGCGTCGGCGCCGACGGCGATCACCAGCTTGGGAGCGGGGACGGCCTCATAGGCCGTGAGCAGCGCGAGCCTCATGTTTTCGGTGACCGGCCCGGTGACCACGAGTCCGTCGGCGTGGCGAGGCGAGGCGACGAACTGGATACCGAATCGCCCGATGTCAAAGACGATAGTGCCCAGGACGTTGAGGTCGGCCTCGGACGAGTTATCGCCGCCGGCGCTGACCTGGCGGAGCTTGAGCGACCGGCCGAAAAGGCGAAGCATCTTCTGCTCAAGGGGCTGCGCCAGCTCGAGCTCCTGCGCGTTCCGCAGGACCAAGGCCGCCCGGGTCGTCGTGGCCAGGCGATAGTCCTGAGTGAAGCGGATGGCGCCTTCGGGGCAAGCATCGACGCAGTCGGTGCAGAAGAGGCACCGGCCCAGGTCCAACAGCAGGCCCTGGTCGTCGCGAGCGATGGCGTCGGTCGGGCAAGCAAGGGCGCAGGCGCGACAGCCGTCGGGGCACTTCGATTCATCGAGCACGGGCGAGCCGCGGAAGCGATCGGGGAGCGGGGGCGGCTTGGCGGCCGGATAGGCGATCGTGCGGTGGCCCTGGCGGACGCGCTCCCGAATGATACTGAACATGGACGGTCCCTCGGCTCAGAGGTCGTGCCCGCAGTAGGAGAGGTTGAAGCTCTTGTTGCACACCGGGAAGTCGGAGATCTGCTGGTCTCGCAGCGCCATTGCCAGGCCCATCCAGTTGTGAAACGAGGGGTCGACGATCTTGTAGCGGGAGAACCGGCCATTGCCATCGGTCAGGGCCACATGGCAGATTTCGCCGCGCCAGCCTTCCACAAGCGAAACCACCAGATGTTCGGGTTTCAACGGTCGCACGTCGGCGCGAGTAGGCCCTTCGGGAAACGCCTGGAACTGGTCGATGATGAATGCCACGGACCGCTGGATTTCCAGCCAGCGCACGTAGGCACGGGCGAAGACATCGCCGGTGACCCAGGACGAAACGGGCAACAGAGCGAACCGGAAGATGCCGGTGGGGAAATCGTGGCGGACATCACAATTCAGTCCGCAGGCGCGAGCCGCGGGGCCGACCATTCCCAGGGCCAGACAAGTGTCTTGAGAGATCGCTCCCGTGCCCTCGAACCGGGCCTGGACCGACGCGGAGCTCCAGAGCAGGCTGGCGGCATTGGCGACGTCGCGGACCGCCGCGTCGATGCGTTCCAGGCACTGCTGCTTGCGGGCTCCGTCCAGATCGAACCGGACCCCACCCGGCCGGACCATGTCACGGCCGAAGCGGCTGCCACACAGAAGAGCGGTCAAGTTGAGGAAATCGCCCCGGAGGCGACCACAAAAGGAGGCGGTCGGCAAGAACCCGACGTCAGTGGCCAGCGCGCCCAGGTCGCCGGTGTGGTTGGCCAGTCGTTCGAGCTCGAGGGCGACGCCGCGCAGCACCTGGGCACGGATGGGAACCTGAGTGCCGGCGAGGCCTTCGACCGCCTGGCTATAAGCGATCGCATGACCGATCGAGGTATCGCCCGCCACCTGCTCCATGAGGTGGATCGTGCGCTTGCCAGGTCCCCCAGCGAGGGCACGCTCCACCCCACGGTGCTGGTAGCCGAGCGAGATCTCCAGGTGGAAGACCTGCTCGCCGTGGCACTGGAAGCGGAAATGCCCCGGTTCGATGACGCCAGCGTGAATGGGACCGACCGCGACTTCGTGGATCTCGTCGCCTTCGACTCGGTAAAAATCGGTGACGCCGATCAAGATCGGTTCGCCCGGCTTCCTGTCCCAGGCATCGTGGCCGGGGCGGCACGAGGCGTGATAGCGAACGGGCTTGAACCAGGGATGCCCTTCGGGACGGACCCCGTACTGCTCGGCGAGTTCCCGCTCGAAGAGGTGGACCTGCGGGCAGTCCGGGGTCAGGGATGGGAAACGGTCCGAGTCCAAGGTCGTCTTGCCGACCCGCAAGAGCGCGCGGG
>JBIOJM010000509.1:0-5072 GCA_044450785.1 Isosphaerales bacterium | reverse complement strand
CTGGCCCCCCCTTCGCAAGGGGGGGAAAGGGATCGGTTGCGCCGTCGTTCTATCGCGCGCAACAAAAACACGCGTCTCGAAACCGCCCCTCCAGTACGGTTAACACCAACTTTTCACCATCCCACGCTGAGCCACCCGATTCCCGCGCTGCCGGATTCCTACGCGGCGCCAAGGCTCGACGGACCGATCGGTCAGGGGACACAGTCTGCCTTCCTGGCACGTACCTCCACCGTCGCCCCGGGTCTGGGGTGCACCCACCTCATTCGGGCCACATCCTTTTCCCTAATAGAACGCGCAGACCCTGGCCCACCGAACATGGAATTCAATTTTGAGCGACAAATCTCGATTGCCTCGATCCTGGGAGACAACCCGCTAGCGACCCACTGGGACACTCCGCGCCACGCGGCCTTCATCGGCGCATTCCTCGCAAGATCCAGCAGCGCCCGCACGGCGAGCCCCCCGCTCAAGCTGGATCGGTCTGGTTCCTCGTGAGAAACCGGGCCCTCGTGACTTCGAGGATCAGCAGAAGAACTGAGAGAGTAGTATACGTACTGGTTTTCCTCTGTCACTAATCCGCTCCCGCGAAAACCGAACCTTTGTCGACAGATGAATCTTCTGAAAACCGCACGAGAGCGATCGAAGCTTGCAAAACTGAAAACGATCCCGTTGAACTGGGAGCTATCTTTCACGGGAACTCCCTTCTGGAGAGAATGATTTCTCGGGCCTTTCAAGACTTTGTGACTCGATCGCAACGACGTTCGCGAACGACTGAGCTCGTCAACCTTGAAATCGCAGCCATGAATTGCATAACTCGGCCCCGGTGAATGGTTTCGATTCGGTCAAGATCAGATTCTTTCCGCTTATGGCGGGGTGTTTAATCAGGTTGAGGTATCCAGCGGTCCCCTGGGGAGCAAGTTTGTGAACACCGAGGACGATGGCGTCTTGGCGGGATTTGGCTCCGAGGTTCCCGGAGCCACGTCTTGCTCACTGCTCGAACGCGCCCGGAGCGGCGACCGCGAGAGTCGCGAACGCCTGTGGCGTCTGTACGGCCGCCTCGTATGGCAGATCTATTTGGCCAAGGTTCCGGAACAGGATCGAATGGACCTCTGCCAGGAGGTGTTTCGAACGGTCTTTCAACGGATCAAGGAATTTCACAAGACAGAGAATAGCGGCCCGACGTTCCGCGCATGGTTGCGCGCGATCGCTTACAACAAGGTGGGCAACTACATCAAAGGAGCGCGTCGCCGCGAGTTGACCGTGAGCAACTCCGACTTCGATCGCGAGATTTGCGTCTACGACGTCCCGCCCGGCGACTTTCGAGTGCTGGAGACGAGCGAGCTCACCGAGTTAATTCGGAGTGCATTTGATGAGGCCGCGGCCAGCTTCGAGCCGCGGACCGTCGAAGCGGTTCGCCGGCTGGTCTTCGAGGACCAACGCGTGGGTGTCGTGGCCGCGGGCCTGGGGATGTCGCACAGCGCGGTCCATATCGCCAAGTGTCGTGTCCTGGCGCGTGTTCGAGCCATTCTCAACGATCTCGGGGAGAAAGTGGGGTCGACCGCCGATCCCGCCGATTTTCACGCGGAGTGAAGCCTGGTGGAGATACGTCGTGAGAAACACGCTCTTGGGCCGCGGGAATGTCCGTCGGCCCAGGTGCTTTCGAGATTCAGTCTCGGCGACCTGCCCGACCACGTCCGCGAGCAGGTCGAACAACATCTGGAACATTGCCCGGCTTGCACGACCGCTCTCGACACCCTCGATGTCGCGGGCGACGAGCTCGTCGCGATGCTGCAGTCTCCAGCGGAGGAAAAGTCGGTCCCGGATTTCGCCGACCCTCGCCTGATCGACGCGACCGCGGCCCCGGTCGCGGTGAAACCATCCCTCGCTCCCGACGCGCGGTTCGAGGTCTTGAGAACGCACGCGCAGGGTGGGCTCGGTCGGGTCTCCGAGGCGCACGATCGCGAATTGAACCGTGAAGTCGCTCTCAAGCAAATCCGGCCGGAACTGGCCGATGATCCGGGAAGTCGGAACCGCTTCCTGCTCGAGGCCGAAATCACGGCGCGGCTGGAACACCCCGGGATCATTCCCGTCCATGGTCGTGGGGCCGACGAACGCGGCCGGCCGTACTACGCCATGCGGTTTGTACGCGGCAAAACCCTCCAGCAGGCCATCGACGATTTTTACCGAATCGACCAACGAACGGCCAAATCGAGGCACGATCGACTTCTGCGGCTACGGCAACTGTTGAGCCGGTTCATCGATGTTTGCAATACGGTGGCCTACGCTCACAGCCGTGGCGTGATCCACCGTGACCTGAAGCCCAAGAATATCCTGCTCGGGCCTTACGGCGAAACGCTCATCGCCGACTGGGGGTTGGCCAAACCGACGGACCGTGCTCCTCCTGGGCAGCCGCTTGACGGCACGATCGAGAAGCAGCTCACGTTCGACTCGAGTTCGACCACCGACGGAACCGCCCTGGGAACTCCCGAGTACATGAGCCCCGAACAGGCCGGGGGCCGCGACGACGTGGGGCCGGCCAGCGACGTATACAGCCTGGGCGCGACACTCTACGTGTTATTGGGCGGTCAATCGCCGTTTCATGGTTGCTCGTCGCGGACCGAAGTCATCCGGCGCGTCGAGGAAGGTGCCTTTCCTCCAGCCAGCCAGGTCAACCCCACCGTCAGCCCGGCGCTCGCGGCTGTGTGCTTGAAAGCGATGGCGCTTCGACCCGAAGAGCGCTATCCATCCGCCAAGGCGCTGGCCGAGGACGTCGAGAGCTGGCTGGCGGGTGAGCCGGTCTCGGCGTGGAAGGAGCCGTCGCTCGATCGCGCGCGGCGTTGGCTGGCGAGGCGGCGCACGATCGTCTTGGGTCTGCGGATCGCCAGCGTCGTTGCCATCTTTTCAGTCGCGGCCTTCACGGGGCTCTTGGTCTGGTCCAACCGTGAGCTCTCCACCAAGAACACGCAGCTCGAAGATGCAAACGCGCGACGAGCCGCGCTGATCCGCGACCTGCAATCGGCGAACCACGAAGTCGAGCAGGCCCGCGATCGCGCCGAGCGCGATTTCGATGTGGCTCTGCGGGCCATCGAACACTTCCATCGAGCAGTCAGCCTGAACCTGGACGTCCAGAACCGCCCGGACCTGAAACCCCTGCGAACTGAGCTCCTTCAGGCACCCTTGGAGTTTTATCGGGTGCTCAAACAAAACCTCCAGGAGCATGCGGAGAGCCGTCCCGAGGCGTCGGCCCGGTTCGCGGACGCCGTTGCTGGTCTTGCCCAGATCACGGGCGAAATCGACTCGGAGCCCAATGCCATTCGGGCGTACCTGGACGCGATCGACGTACTGAACAAGCTGGACCGCGACCATCCCAAGGATGCCAAGTATTCCTTTGTACTGGCCCAGGTACTTCTCAGCCTTGGGCGGCTGCAACTCGAGACCAACCGCGTCGAGGATGCGCTCGTCAGCAACGAGCGAGCGCGCGCCCTTTATCAGAGGCTGGCCGCCCTGCATCCCACCGATCCACGCTACCGATTTGGACTGGCACGAGTTGATAACCAGCTCGGATTGACGAAGCGCACCGCGCACCGGCCTGGCGAAGCGTTGGCGAGCTATCAGCGAGCCCTGGTCTTGCTCGAGGGGCTCCTGCGCGATTACCCCACCGAAGACTCGTATCAATCCGAGCTGGCGCACGTCCTGAGGAACCTCGGTGTCCTCGAGCGCATCTCCAATCAGCGTGAAGAGGCCATGCGCAGCTACCAGCAAGCCCGAGCCGCCTTCCAGACACTGGTCCGCCGTCATCCCTCCGTCGCGGCCTATCGCCAAGGATTGGCCAACTGCTACTTCAATATCGGTAACCTCCACATCGATGCCGGCCGGACCAAGGAAACGATGGACAGCCTGGTGCAGGCACGAAAAGTCCAGGAGGGTCTGGTCCACGACCACCCGACCGTCGGCAGGTTTCAGGCCGACCTGGCCCGCGTCCACGGTCAGATCGGTGCATTCCTGAGCTTTCAAGGCCGACAGGACGAATCGCTGGTCAACGTCGAGCAGGCCCGAAAGATCTTGATCGGCCTGGTTCGCGACCATCCCGAGGTCATCAATTATCGGGTTGACATGGAATTGACAAATTATCAGATTGGCTCCCGTCAAAAATTCTTTGGGCGTTATGCCCAGGCCATGAACAGCCTCGAGCAGGCTCGCGACTTCTTCGACAAGATGGTTCGAGAAAACCCAAACGATCTGAGCTCGATGCGTGTGCTGGCGGCGACGTGGGAAGATATCGCCGGCGTCCTCTCGAGCATGCGACGCCCTTCGGACGCGATGGCGGCGTACCAGCAGGCGATCTTGCAACAACAACGAGCCTACGATCTGGCCCTCTCCGACCCATGGTCGAGACAAGAATCCGCAGACCACCTGGTAAGCCAGCACGAAGGGCTGGCCGAGATTCAACTACTCTTGAACCGGCCAACCGAGGCCGCTGTTTCCCTGTTCAGGGCGCTCGGGATTCTCAAGAAGCTGCCCAACTTTCCGGACACCGAGTCTTTCATCGAGGCTCGGATCTGTTGTCATTTGTTCGTGCTGCTGGGCGGAAAAGGGCAACACCTCACGGCTGCCCGGCGAGCCCAGCGCGGGGAAGTGGTCGGCGAGGCATTGGCGGCGGTACGCAGGATGGGTTCGCCCAGGTTCATGTATCTCAAACAATTGGAGGTTGAAAGAAGTTTCGATTCGATTCGTTCCACCACCGAGTTTCAGTTGCTCATGTTGGATCTGGCATTCCCTGCTAACCCATTCACGCGTTGAGGGCCGACTCGGAGACATACGCGCAGGCGATTCTCGTTCCACTGATCAAACTGACCACTGACCACTGACCACGATTTAAGGTACGCTCTTCGGGTGCACCTGAATCCGAGCGGTGAGGTCTAGGTCCTTACGGGCCGCGCATCCACAAGTTGTTGTCGTTGATTCGTGTATTGATCGCCGGACAGAGCCGGCTTCGACACTAACCCGAGACGCAAGCGAGGGATCTTCTACGCGTTCAGGATAATCGAAAACTCCTCGCTTGCGCGTTTTGAAGT
>JBIOJM010000508.1:0-5125 GCA_044450785.1 Isosphaerales bacterium | reverse complement strand
TCCCTATTGTTAGACGACCAGGCATGCTCAGAGGGTGCTCAACGCCTCGCACAACCTCATTGTAAGCTAACGGTCTCCCGGCTCAACTGTCAATGCAACCTTGCTCCCGAGATATAATCCTATCCGTCCTTATCGCGCGGTGTAGGCAAGATAGGAGGGAGCTGCGGATAATTACGAAACCAGGGAAACCTAGGGAACATCGGGGTGACTTGGCTCAAGCTGGGAAACGGGGTAACCGATCCAAAACCAAGCCGGAGCTGCGATACGAGGTGGGTGAACCGGGAGCCGGGTTGACTGGAAGCGGGTTGACTTGAGTGCAGCCTCCATCTCTCGCTGAGGGGACGACCGCCGTGCCAACGCCCTTGATGAGTCGGAAAGAGGGAGTGCTCAGGAAATTCGCGTTGAGTCTCACTGGATTGGCGATTGTCCTGGCGCCGCTCTCGTCGGGTGTCCAGGCGGCTGGTGAATCGCGTCGGACGCCGGTCGTGCAGGCCGTCGAGAAGGTTCAGCGGTGCGTGGTGAGCATCTCGAGCGAGAAGAAGGCCGCATCGCACAGTCGCTGGCCGTTCTCCGCTGAGGAGAACCAGCGGCCGCGAGTCAGCGGCATGGGAAGCGGTGTCCTGGTCGACGGCCGCGGCTATATCCTGACCAACCATCATGTGGTCGACAAGGTGCAGGGAATCGAAGTGCAGCTTTTCGACGGCACGACCTACCCGGCGCGGGTGCTCCAGTACGATGCCGTGATGGACCTGGCCGTGCTCAAGGTGGACGCGGACCACGCTTTGGCGGCGATCAAGATCGGCACCTCATCGGACCTGATGGTCGGAGAGACCGTGGTCACGATCGGTAACGCATTTGGTTACGAAAACACCGTCTCGGTGGGTATCATCAGTGCGCTGCACCGTGACGTCACGCTCTCGGACGAACAAGTCTACCGTAACTTGATCCAGACCGACGCCTGCATCAACCCAGGGAATTCCGGAGGGCCGCTGATCAACGTCGACGGCGAGTTGATCGGGATCAACGTGGCGGTCCGCGCCGGTGCCCAGGGAATCGGATTTGCCTTGCCGATCGACGAGGTCAAGCGGGTTACCGCCGAGATGTTGAGTACGCGGCGGCTGGCGTCGACCTGGCACGGTCTGGTGGCCGGCGAACAGCGCAGGGGGGCAAGTCGCCGCGTGATGATCTCCGAGGTCCAGCCGGGGAGCCCGGCGGAAGCCTCCGGGTTCAAGCCCGGCGACGAGCTGATCCGCGTCGGCGACGTGATCGTCTCTTGCGACCTGGACCTCGAGCGCGGCATGCTCGATGTCCGCCCTGGCCATCCGGCGCCGGTGACGATCCGTCGCGGGAACACCGAGACCGTCATGCACCTTGACGTGAAGACGGTTGACGGGACGACGGCGAACCCGGCCCCGGTCAATCCCGATGACGAGGTCTGGCGGCTGTTAGGGATGCGGACCCTGCCGGTCTCGACCGAGTATGTCGCGTCGGTCTCACCCAAGCTGCGCGGCGGACTTTACGTCCAGGCCGTTTCGCCAGGCAGCCCGGCGGCCCAGGCTTCCATTCAGAAAGGCGACATCCTGGTCGGCATGAACGTCGGCACCCGGCACTGGGAGACGATCCGGACCGACAATATCCTCTACGTGCTGCGGCAGCCCGAAACCGCCCAGACCCAAAGTGCACTCCTCTACGTCGTCCGCCGAAACGGGATTCAACCGCGCCGGATCAGCCTCGGCGACTCACTCGTGCAGCCGATCTTGAGCCGGTGACGCGCTCCGCAGCGGAGAATCCTTCACACGGCCGGACTCCTTCCCGTGCTCCCGGCCCCGCCATCCTTCAATCCTTCCCAATCAGCACTTCCGTCGAAGCAGGGCATCGACATCCGCGGAAGAAGCCGCTAGCTTGTCTAAATGCGGTGTTGAGCACATGGAGACCTGGTGAGCAACGCCACGAGTCGCACACGCACAGATGACCTCCACGCGTGAGGAACAGGAGTCGATGATGGAGGAAGACCTCCTCCAGGAGCCTGAGGAAGATCAGCCGGGCCGGGAAGTGATCATCATCTTCGCCGTCTTCTTCCAGGGCGGCCTGGCACCCTTATCGTTGGCCTTGGGCTGGTTCTTCGGTCACCCTCCGCTCGAGCGATTCGTCTGGAGCATGCGTGACGCGATCTGGGGAGTCGTGGCTGCGATTCCCATGACCTTGATGTTCGTCGGGATGCTGAGGTGGCCGATCGGCCCTCTGAGGCGGGTCAAGGATTTCTGCGACACCGAGGTCATGCCGCTATTGGGGAGCAGCACTTGGTCGGAGATCGCCTTGATCTCACTGTCGGCGGGAGTCGGTGAAGAGATGTTGTTCCGAGGCGTGTTTCAAGCTGGGCTCATTAGCTGGTTCGGTGTTCCCTGGGGGCTGGGCCTGGCGAGCCTGCTCTTCGGCGTGCTGCATCCGATTTCGATCACCTACATGGTGATCGCGGCGTTTCTTGGCCTGTACCTGGGCGCGGAGTGGTGGTTTCTGGGCGAAAACCTGCTGATGGTCATCATCACACACGCCCTCTCTGATTTCGCCGCGCTGGCGTATCTCATCCGCATCCGGCCGGGGATCGGCGCCGGCCACCACTCGATTTAGTCGATCGGTGACGATGGACCGTTCGCCGGACTCGCCATCTCATTCACGAAAGGATCGAACGATGCGAAACACCTTGATCGGGAAGCAGCCCGCGCGGCCGGTTGGGCACGGAAGTGCATTCCGGAATTCGCCGATGATCGCCGCGATCGCCGCTTTTTTGATCGGCGCCTGCGGGAGGGATGCTCGGGCTCAGGAAATCCTGCGCTGGAAGCTCAAGGCAGGCGATGTGTTGAAATATACAACCGAACAAAAGGTTGTGATGAGCGTCAAGTTGATGGGGCGGGAAAGGAAGCAGACCAGAGCCCAAACCATCCATTGCACATGGACGGTCAAGGACGTTTCCAACGACGGCCTCGCTGATATCATGCAACGGATCGACCGCCTGAGCATGCGGGTCGAGGCACCCCCCTACATGCCCTTCAAGTTCGACTCGAATACACCCGACGCGGAGGTTCCCGAGCCGTTCGAGGCGGAAGCGCGGCAACTGAAGGCCACGATCGGGGCGGAATTCTTGTTCAAGATGAGGCCGAGTGGGGAGATCGCGGACATCAAGATTTCGGAGGCCACTCTCAAGAAGCTGCGGGACGCGCTGCCCCTCGAGGAGGGCGGGCAGAAGGCGTTTTCCGAACAGGTATTGAAGGACATGTTGATGCAGTCGAGCCCGCCCCCTTTTCCCCAGGTTCCGCTCGAGTCCGGCAAAAGCTGGTCGAGCCAGCCGGCCAAGCTGACCGTCCCGCAGGGGAGGCTGGTGATGGAGAAGGCTTTCACGTTCCAGGGACCTGATCCAAAGGACCCAAAGCTCATGCTGATCGGCATGGAGAGTCGAGTGACGCTCGAGCCCGGTGAGAATGTGACGGCGAAGATTCGGGCCCAGGAGGGGAAGGGGAGCCTGACCTTCGACGCGGAGGCCGGCCGAATCGTCAACAGCCGCGGCACCCAACGGACGGAGATGGTGATGTCCTCGATGGGCCAGGAGATCGACCAGACGACCGAAATGACCTCGACGATGACGCTCGTGCCGTAGAGAGTGAAAAGGGGATAAGTCCAATTACTGAGGAGAAAAGAATTCACTAGCTATTCCGCTTCCGCGCGTCATAATGAGTATTGCAATCGATCTTCTTTTCAACTGATCGTTGCTCCAGGCGAAACGTGATCTGAAGTTGTCGGACGACTAGACGAAGGGCAACCTGGCCCTGCCAGGGGGCCCGTTGACGAGTAAGCCGGCGTGGTCGAATACCTCACAGGGCATTCGACCACGCTGGCTTTTTTTTCGCTCGGGGCGGCGCGGGACCACCCGCAGTCACCAGGGACGAACACGATGATCGAGACCGATGCGACCGTGCCCCGACAAAACGTCCCAGCGCTGCGTGAGCGGGGATCGGCTTCCGAGCCAGCGGCCCGTACCGCCCAGTGTGGTTCCCAGGCGGGAGGTAGGTCAAAGGCGTATCTATCAGACAGTTTTTTTCCATGGGAGCTGCGTCATGATCTGGTATGAGATCGCGGGCGACTGGCAGCAGTTCACGGGCATGGTCAAGGAACAGTGGAGCAAGCTGACTGACGCCGACCTGACAACCTTCAGCGGGAACAGCAACCAGCTCGCCGGCCTCCTCCAGAAGAAGTACGGCTACGCAAAAGATCAGGCGGAGAAAGAAATCAACGAGTTCTCACATAGAATGAAAGGTGATAATCCATGAAGGCTTCAGTCGCTGTTTTACTGGCCATGGTGTTGTTTGCGTTCGCCGGCTGCAATCAGAGCACGCCGGGGGGACCGGGAATAACCAACCCGCCACAGAAGCAACCCGTCTACGGAGAGACCGACAACACGTTCGATCTGAGTGTGCCTCATCTGTCGACCACCCTTCACCAGGGAGAGACGAAAGAAGCCTCGATCGGCATCAAGCGAGGCAAGAACTTCGATGGCGACGTCTCGCTCAAATTCGCCGGCGGGCCCAAGGGAGTGACTCTCGATTCCGCCAGCCCAATGATCAAGCATGGAGACACGGAAGCGAAAGTCACGCTCAAGGCAACGGACGACGCCTCGCTGGGTGAGTTCACGATCAAGGTGACAGGGCACCCGTCAAAGGGCGCCGACGCCACGTGTGAGTTCAAGGTCACCGTGGCCAAGAAGTAGTTCGAAGGAGAGGAACAGTGAGGTACCGCCTTCCTTCACGGACATGATTCTTAGGCAGGGCGAAAAAATAACATTTACAAATTCTTGCGTCGCGGTTTGATCGAATAGTTCCAGTCGCCGCGGGATTTTGCCGGAGTGATGCGGACGCTTGTAAAGGTTATTTTTTCGCCCTGCCTACGTCTCGGCATCGACCCCTCTATCGCCGCGAGGCGATGGAGGCTAATGGCAATACCGTTGAATTAGCATCAATTACTGCCGAGACAAGGAGTTGCGGCTTCTCGTTCCCACGCTCCGCGTGGGAATGCCGTCTTGGACGCTCCGCGTCCGCTCGATGGGCAAAGCCTCGGTCCTGGTCCGACGACGCGG
>JBIOJM010000507.1:0-5149 GCA_044450785.1 Isosphaerales bacterium | reverse complement strand
CCGCCGACGTCCTGGCCGTGATGGACGCCGCCGGGGTCACGCGAGCGCACCTGGTCGGACATCTCTGGGCGCCGGTGTGGCCATCATCCTGGCGGCGCGGCATCCGGACCGCGTGCGGCGGCTGGTCGCGTGCTCGCCCGTCGCGGCCCCGGACGCGTACTTGGACGCGGTCTTCGACCTTTGGTCCGCGCTGGCCGCCTCCGAGCTGCCTCAGCACGCGGTTCATCTTGGCCTGCTGATCAACGCGTTCGGCCGCGGCGCTTTCGAAAACGGCACCGTGCGGGCGATCCTGGACGAGATGGACCGCCATCCGCTGGGCCGTGCCACGATCAGCCGCTACGTCGACTGCGGCCGGCGGCTGGACCTCGGCCCGGTGATGAAGAACGTCGATGCGGCGACCCTGGTGATCGTCGGCGCCGAGGACGCCCTGACCGGAGTCGGCCCGGCTCGCCTGGTCGCCGGCGACGTGCCTGAGGCCCGCCTCGAGGTGATCGAGGGCGTGGGCCACGGCGTGCATCTCGAAGCGCCGGTGGCGTTCGCGCGGCTCGTCGCCTCATTTCTGAAGAGCTAAGGTTCTAGAGATGGTCCGGCTAGTTGAGATTCCTGGAAAGATCTGGCACGCGCGGTTAGGGTCCGGCCATGCCGGACTCGACACGTGACCATGTCTACGATCCCCACCGTCGCACACGTCGACACAGGTACCAGGAAGGTCCTGGGTTCCTGTTCCTAGCCACCCAGAACGGTCGACCTCCCAAGGAGATTCAGAAAGCAGGGCTCGAGCGCCTTCGGCTGCGGATGCGAGCGGTGCGCCTGGCCCGCGAAGTTGGCGTTGAGGCGGCTTGTCAACAGCTCGCTATTGCTCGACGCTCGCTCTATCGATGGTCGGCGCTGTTCGAGAGCGGAGGCATCAATGGACTCCAGGAGCGCTCGCGCCGTCCCCATCGACTGCGCACGCAGGTGCCAGGCTGGGTGGATACAGTCATCATCGCCATCCGTCTCCACACCTACTGGAACTCCAAGCGGATTGCCGCGGAGATGAGCCGGCGCCAGATCTTTAAGGTCGGCCCAGACCATATCGATCATCTGTTTCAAACCTTCGGCTGTAGCCGTGGCGCGGTCCCGAGACCACCAGGCCCGCGCTATGAGCGCGACCGACCGAACGAGCTCTGGCACGTCGACATCAAAGGCCCCTTCTTCATCAACTTCGTGGGCCGTGGCTACCTCAAGACTTGGATTGTCGGACTGGTCGATGACCACTCCCGTTTCGTTATCGGTCTACGTATCCTGCCAACGGCCAAGGCTGGGCCAATTCTTCAGTGGCTCGACGAATGCTTCGAACTCTGCGGCGAGCCCATTCAGCTCATGAGTGACAACGGCTCGCCCTTCGTCTTCTGGATGCCAGGCGTCCTCACTCTCTTTGGCAAGCGGCTTCAGGAACTCCATATCCAGCACCTGCGAACCCAGATCAGCTCTCCTTGGACCAACGGCAAGATCGAGGCCTTCTGGGCGATCTTGCAAGGCGAGGTGCTCGACCCAGAGCACTTTGGCAGCCTGGCTGACGCCGAAGCCGCTCTCGCACGCTTCGCGCGCTACTACAACTATCATCGCCTCAGCGGAGCCCTTGGCTGGCTCACACCCGCCGAGCGCTACGACGGAACGCCCTTCACCGACCGTGGCTTCGAGCACATCCCGGCCCTGTCACACCTCCAACCCTGGCTCGAGCGGGTCATGGATGCGGCTTAGCCCCGTGCCATATGTATCCAGGAATCTCATCTAGCCCCTCTTTAGCTTCACTCGGATGCGCATCCGGATCCCTTTTACGCCCACCGGGACATCCCGATCGGTCGGCCAGTACAAGGAGGCAATCCTCAGCTTCGTCGTGTGGGTTGCGGCCTAAAACGACAGGTGCCATTGAGTTGCGGGGACGGGCCTGGATATTCAATGAGGCGCCCGGGCGGGGGCTGGCCAGGGCGGTCAGCATCGCTACATCGGCCGAAGCCTGGTTAATCGTGGTCGTGCCCCGCATTTGCGAGCCGGTAAACGAACTCGACGCGGTGCTTGGCACCGGGGACGACAACCCCCGTCTCCCGCTCCAGTACTAAACCCGCGAAAAAAAGCCTCCACGCCTCACGCGGAACGGCCACTACGTGGATGGTGTCGTCCGGCAAAGCCTCGGCCTCGAGCTGCTCAGCTGGACCATTCCCAGGTCGCCAGTATCCCCGCCAGGGTCGTGGCGTCGGCACTGCTGGCGGCGACGAACTGGATGTCGTACAGGGTCCCGTTGCGCACGGCGAACCAATTCTTCTGGAACGCTCCGCCCGCAACTGCTGTCAGCTCCAGGCCATCCACGGGCTGGCCAGCGACGCAATCGGAGAGCCCCTCTTGCCCTATCTGTGTCGCCGTTTGCTGCGAGAGCAGCGCCTGCTCCCGCTGGTAGAAGGTGTCGAGGGTGAGGTCCCCGTTCTGCAACGCGAATCGGTAGACATCGAGCGCCGGCATCAGCGAAGGGTCAGCGACCTGTACGAAACTCACCGTGCTGCTCGGCTGCAGGCCGACTGCCGTCAAGGTCTGCGCATCGAGCAACGGCCCGACCGTCACCGTTACTGATCCGGTGTTGTCCGTCCACGACGCCGGATAGCTGAACGTGAACGGGTAGCCACTATGACTCAGCATTGCTGTGGATCCGGTCAAGCTCGCGCCTGTGCTCGGCTGGCAGGAACCGCCGCTACTGCTGGGGCTCGGAGACGCCTGGGTCGACGATTCCGCGCTTGCGGTCGGGGTCGTCGCCGCGCTGCTGGTTGCCGATCCACAGGAGGCGACCAGGGCGAGCAGCACGGCCGCGGGGACCGCCCACAGGCGTGACCTCTGATCGAGAGGTCGCATGGTGACCCGCACTACACTCCCCCCAAGATCGTCACCTCGACGATTCTCCTGGCTTCATATCTTCTCCGGGTTCACATTGCTCTCGATCGACAACATAGCGGGTGCGATTGCTGGCAACCACACCCGAGACCGTGATCTAGCTGGAAGTCTCGGCCGTGATTGTGGGATTGCCGCACCCAACAACGGACAGCGTCGATCACAGAGCGAATGCGACGCGGTCCGCGTCGGGATTCCGCAGAGCATACGCCTCGCCGCCGCTTTGCATTTGACGCCGCGAGAGCCGTGGGGATCGGCTCAATCTAGTGATGAGCGTCGGCATACCAAGAGTCGAGCGAGCGTCCCGATGCGAACGTCTTACTGAGGCTGCTCCGAGGTGTTTGCCATCCCAAAATGACGAACAGGACAGTGTGCTGTGTACTTGTCTTGCCCGTCGCCAGCCGATTACTTGAATGAGGGCTAGTTCTTCAGAGACCGTTTTGTGACCCTTCTCGACCGGTTCGCGCATCGACGGGCAAAGAAGAGGCCTCGTGGAGGGTAGGTCCAGCGAGGCCATACGAACTCGAATTCTTGTTACGTGTGAATCATTCCGCGGTGGGTCAGGGCTCTGAACACGACCAGAAGGATGATCGCGCCCACGAAGGCGACCACGACTTCCACGAAGATGTTGGCAACCGAGATGCCAGCCAAGCCGGCAAGCCAGCCGCCTACGAATGCTCCTAGGATGCCGACCACGATGTCCCACAGCAGGCCCATACCCTTACCGGTCAGCACTTTGCTGGCCATGAACCCTGCGATGGCTCCGACGATGATCCAAACGATTATTCCGGGCATTGCCTCTAAACCTCCGATGTCGCCTTGCGGCGATGGTTCGAACGTGTGGACGGGACAGCAGCGACGGGCCTGACGGCTTCGCTGCCCATGGCAGCCAGCTCGTCACCCATCCGATGGGCATGCATGGCGAGACGCCTCATCTGCGAGCGCTGGGACACGGCGTATCCACCGAGCGCCGCCCCTGCCACCAAACCAACCGCCAACATCCCGAGCATCGGCCAGGGGCTTGACGGCGAGTCCTCGGGCAAGGTCACGATCTGCCGCAAACCAGCGTCGTTCCATTTCTTCGGCCACGACCTGAGGTCCATCACGACGTTGCCGGCTTAGTGCCGTGCGGTGCGGTGACGATCCGAATCAGGGCGACGAGCCCCCAACCGATCACCGCATAGACGACGATCGCTACCAGCGACGCGGTCTCAAACAAGTTGGTCCTTGACCCGCTGTTGCCGAAGATGCCAGTGAAAGGGGCCACCATGGGTCCGCTGACCTGGTAGATGAAGTTGACGAAGGCCGATGCCGACGACGCTCCGAACAACTTGCCGATAAAGCGAGCTGCGATGAAGATGTCGACCACGCTGACGATGAACCCGACCACCGCCGCGGCGCGAAAGTTGTAGGGGCTGCGTTCGGTCACCGAGACGTGCTCGGAAGGTGCGGGAGTGTATGCGGGAGCGGAAGGGGGAGCCGGTTGCTGAATTGCCATTTTAGTCATTCACCTCTTGCGATCACGATCGCTCAGGGGCCGTAACAAAGTCAGCAACTTCCCCCCCGCGGGCTTGGGGGGCGACGACCTCAGGCCAGGCCGACGTACCTCGCCTGGACTAAAAGGCGCTCTGAGTAGGAGTAGCTCTTCTTGTCGAAGGACCCGGTGCAGGTGAAGAGAGTGAGCCGGGGCGGTCCGGAGGGCTCGGCCAAACCCGGCGGGAATGAGCCGACGGGTACGGTTCCCATCGAAACCACGAGGAAGAGGCGCCGGCTTCCGTCCGCGAGCACCACGACGATCGGGGCGCCTGGCTGGAGCGTGTCCAGCTTGCCGAACATCATCGGTTTCCCGGGATATCCGGCGTGGCCCTCGATCACGGCGTCGCCCGGAGCTCCGGGCACCGGGCCGCCGTCATACCAGCCCGCATTCCAGGCATTGACGGGCAGATTCAGGACTCCTGATTGATCGACCCCGATCTTCTCGACCGGACGGTGGACGTCGAGCAGCGGGATCAGCAATTCCACGGGGGCCGCGGTCGGTACCCGCGGTTTAGGTGGCGGCGGCACGACGGGCGCCTGCCATACCTGGCCCGGTTTGCCAGACAGGTTGTTGGCCGAGACCTGCAAGGCGGCGATTCCGGTCGGGGCCGGACCTACTGAAGCAGCCGGGAACTGGTCACCGGGAACCCCGTCGCTCCAGGCGAAGGCTAGGGCGCCCGCCAGCACCGCGGTG
>JBIOJM010000506.1:0-5180 GCA_044450785.1 Isosphaerales bacterium | reverse complement strand
GTGACCACCTCGAGCAGACGCGGCTCGCGCTCCCAGCACTCGCTGTCGTCGTCCGGCATGATGTCCCCCTCTTTTCGCGCGGTTGTAGGGTGGGTCGAACGCCGTGTTTCACGGCGAGAGGCCCACCGGAGTGTCTCGCCGAGAGCGGTGGGCCTCGCCTCGACGAGTCGAGGCTCGACCCACCCTACCGATTCCGCGACACCCGGTTATTCTCCGCGGCTTACGAGGTCTCGGTCATCGTCTTGCGAATCGCTTTGACTCCACGCGCGATCAGCGCGCCGACCGCGTTCTGCGAGCGGCCCATTTGCTGGCTGATTTGGGCCAAGGTGTATCCGTGGATATAATGAAGCTCGACGGCGGTCCGCTGATTTTCCGGCAGTTGGTTGATCGCCCGAGCGATTCGATCGAGCTGTTCCTCCTTCATCAGTTGGGCTTCAGCGCCATCAGAGGAAACGCCGAGCCACTCCTCCAATCGCGCCGACGATCGCTCCAGCACGTCCTCCAGGGACCGCTCCAGCTTCACGTCTCGGTTTTGTGCGGAGAAGGCCCGGTACTGGTCGTTGAGCGTGTGCACAAGGATTTGGCGAAGCCAGGACCTCAACTCGATTTCGGTGTCCCCTCGAAACTGGTGGATCGCCTGAAGTGCCCTGAGATAAGCGTCGTGCGCGATATCCGACGGATCCAGCTTGGTCCGAAGTTGCGGGTACAGCAGAACGCGCGCAAGGAGGACGAGGTAGTCACGATACCGTTCCAGCGGCGGCAGGCCGGTCGTAGCGCCGTCCATTCAAGGCCACCTATTCACTCAGACGTATGACGTGTCTAAATTCCGCGCGCCTCTCGCACAATTCTCCGTCTTCCGTGCACGAACGGAATGGCCACTCCCCATGACCGCGGCCGGACAAGGCCATCGACCGGATTCGACTTTGCCAATGACATGCGCAACTCCGATGTCTGCAATGAGTTGCTGCGACCAGACGGTTTTTCGCGCCACGCATTTATGTGCGCACTTCACCCTCGCCGTTCACGGTCAAGAGTCGCAAGCCCATGTCCGGGGTCCGGCGTCGATGCCGGCGCGAGCGATGGTCGAACAAAGTGGAACCCCAGAAGAAACCAGGCGGTAGGTCAAGCTTTCCTGCCCGGCCTACACCTGAGCGATCCTTTCCTCCGGTCCACTCAGGTGAGCGGTCAACCCTGGATTAACCCGCTGCTGGGCGCGAGACTGCTGGGCGCGGGTCTCCTGACCCCGCCCGTTGGTACGACCGAACGTCCCCGTGTGCTCGACCCGTTAATCTACGATTGACGGGTAAACATGACCGGTGACACAACGGCCACGACAAGTCTCACAACAAGATCAAGATCAAGAGGAAGATTACGATTAGGAAGACGATGAAGAGCACGATAAAGATTAAGAGTAAGATCTTATTCACGCACCAATGAAATGCTGGTCCGATCATGAAACAACGGGGCGAATGAAATCCTGCTCTTTCTCATGCTCTTGCTCTTAATCGTCTTCCTAATCCTAATCTTCATCCTATTCTTTCTCTGATGCACGAGCCGCTCGTCAATCCGTCAATCGTAGATCGACAGGCCACTAGCCATTGCGTAGGTCCGTCTTGTGGTCGTCCGCGGAATGGACCAGCGCAAAAGGAAGTCTTTTTCGGCGCAGCAGCCGGACTTGCCGGTCACTCACGAGGTAGATCGGCTCTTCGCTGATGCGGGAGATCGGGCCGGACGCGACCAGCGCCCGCCAGACTCTCCCCCAGTGGTCTTCTGGAATGCGGATGGATTGCATCAGTCAGGTCTCCCATGGGCTCCAGTGAAGTGAACATAAGTTTAGAATATACCTCACGCGGCCATGAGTGAGATATCCCCGAATTGTCGACCGAACTCGAGCGCTGAATCGATCCGCCCAATGGTCATTCTGGAAGGCGCGATTAATCTCGCAACTTGCTACTCAATATAATGTTCTGTTCGGCTATACCCAAACTTACATCTCCAAATCTGCAGAACGTCCGCATAATATAGATAGAAAAATAGCTGAAGGTGCGCGCCTGGGGTACGTAAACTGTCCGTTCTGCCAGAGCCGCGAGGGCGAACTCATCCGCGCGTCCAAGCTGAAATGAAACGAACGAACCCAACTTCGACGAAGATGCGATCAGTACACAAGATAAACAGTCCGTTGGAGCTGCGGCGAATCCTGGCGTCGATCCGGGACTTGACAGCGGTCAAGAATATTGAGGGGAGCGCCAAGGGAAAAGACGAGTTGATCACGGATATTCTGGCGTCGTCGCCGATCAGGGAAGTGATTTCTGGCCGGTTCCTGGGAGTGCTCGACCAGAAGGACCTGTCTGAATCATCCTTCATCCTTCCGACCGTGCCCCTTGACCGTGCCCCGGCCGGCCGACGCGTCCGGCCCAGTACACCGGTGTACACATGCTTGATAAACGCTCAAATGGTCCCACTTTGTCCCACTTTGTCCCGCGCCCGTAACGCCTTCCAAGCTACCCATCTGGATCCACATATCATTTCACCGCAAGGAGATCCGATCAGACCACCGCACCTCCGAACAACCAAGAAACCGGGTGGGACGATCCCCGCGTTATTCCCACAACGATTTCCCACCGATGTTCACCTATCTTCTGAACACCAGGCTCGTCTCGCCCCGACCGTTGTTGGTACAATGCAGCTTCATTCTCGCGGGCCGGCCCACCGGGCTTGGTCGTTCGGCGGTGGCCCGCTGGCCGTCATCCCCAGAGGGCTCGTCGTCATGGCGCAGGTGAAGCAGCTCGCCGAATGGATGGCGGAGCGTGACGTCGATCTCGCGGCGCTGGCCGGCGCGGCGGGGCTGGACAGGCACGTGGTCGAGGCCGTCGCCTGCGGCCGCTACACGCCCAGCCCGAGTCAGCGCCAGCGACTATCGGCCGCGCTCGGAATCAGCCCGGAGCAGGTCGCCTGGGGGCACCTGTCTCAGGTCGAGCACATTTACGGCCACGGCCCGCAGTTCGGCCGGAGCCCGTGACGAGCCCCGCCACCGCGGCAAGAGGGAGGCAAGTGATCATGACGGACATCCCCAGATCCATCGAGGAGCTATGCGCCCAGAATGGAATCGACACCCGGCAACTCGCCGATCGCTCGGGATTGGACGAGCAGCGGGTCCTGGCCATCGTGATGGGCCGGTGGACGCCCAGCCCGCAGGAGCGCGACCGCATCTCCGCCGCCTTCGGACTGACGCGCGACCAGGTCGTCTGGGGCCACAAAACCCCCATCCAGCACCTCTACGGCTCGGGCCCGGCGTAAGAGCTTTTCAGGCTCTTCTGATCAAGCCGGCACGACGGCTTCGTCTTGCGCCGTCAGGGGGACGCCGATGATCTTGCCGTGGAACACCATGTTCGTGCCCACGAAGCCCTGACAGTCGAACATCGTCTGACGGCGATGCAGCCGCGCGGCCCTGGCAACGAGCACGAGCCGATCACCCGGCCTGACCTTGCCGCGGAACCGGACGTCCTCCATGCCCCCGAAAGCGATGAAGCCCTCGTTGTGCAGCCGGACTTCATGGCAGAAGAAACTGCAGAGCTGCGCCGCCGCCTCGCAGATCAAGACGCCCGGCATCAAGGGGTATCCGGGCATGTGTCCGCGCACCCAGAACTCGTCGGCCTGGACGTCCTTGTAGCCGATGACCAGCTTGTTCTCGATGTCAAGGTGGATGATCGCCGTGAGCTGCTGCATCTCGAACCGCTGGGGATTGCAACGGCCGATCCCCTCCCGATCGACCAGGATGCGCGAGGTGTCGAGGGCGGCGGGGTCGATCAGGGCCGCTGGCGGCATGCTCCCGTATCCTTTCTCGAATTCTCCGCGGCAACCCGGAATTGGGCAGGCGAAATCTGGTGCGCGATCGGTGCGGATGCCGGCTGTCGTTCCTTTCGACTTAGCCAGCCCCGACAGTGGCCAATCGCCAGTGGTCGGCAGGCAGTGAATGGCCGTGATCGCTTCGCTTTTATGATGACTTCCACCGGCGACTTCGACAAGATGTATCGTCTGACTACTGACCAAGGACCAAGGACCAAGGACCAAGGACCAAGGACCAAGGACCATCGAGTGACGGAAGCTTGATCGAGGGCAATCTTTGTGGCTGGGCGACCTCTTGGGACCATGGTGACCTACGGCTATCGGGACATCGACCTTGATGCCGAGCTGGAACTGGCTGTCTGGATCGGTGCCTCGCTCCTGGAGATCCTTCCCGGGTGGAGTCGCTTACCCGATCCGGCCCTGGTCCGCCGGAGTGCCGCCGATCGCGGTCTGGCGATTCACAGCGCTCACGGCTGCTGGGGTGGGCAAACCATCCGCGCCCGGCGCGTCGACCTGGGCGCCACCGAGCCGTCGGTCCATCACGAATCGGTCGAGGACCTGAAGAGGTGCGTCGACTGGCTGCAAGCCGCGGGAGGGACTCACCTGGTGGTCCACCCGGGCGGATTGTCCGACCCCGCCGACAGTCTGCACCGGCGCTCGGCGCTGGCGCGGGGGCTGCTCGAACTGGCCCAGCACGCAAGCGGGACCAAGGTCATCGTTTGCGTGGAGAACATGCCGCCGGGCGTCCACCCGGGCAGCCGGATGGCGGAGCTGGCCGAGCTGGTCGCCGGGCTTGGACAATCGAACCTGGGCCTCGCCCTCGATACCGGGCACGCCAACCTGAACGCCAGCGCCTCCGAGGAAACGCGCGCGGCCGGCTCGCTCCTGGCCACGACTCACGTCCACGACAACGACGGCCAGCACGATTCGCACGATCCACCTGGCCACGGCACGATCGACTGGGCCGACTGGGGCCGCGCGCTCGATTCAGCCGGCTACAACGGCCCGATCCTGCTCGAATGCATCCGCCGCATTCGTCAGAGCCCCTCGACCTTCAAGCCCGAAATCCTCGCGGGAATCGCCCGGATCGTGCCCACCGGACCCCTCGTTCCTGACCGGTTGTAAGGAAGTTGAGGAGAGCGATCGTCGCGATCGAGGGCCCGGACAGTTCTCGCGCGGAGGAGTTACCCCCGCCTTGCCGATACGAACACGACGGCTGACCCGAAGTTGTGCTTGACCGGCCCGGATCGAGCCCAGATCCAAAGACTCTCCTGCTTTGCCGAGCCGCGGGCGCGGTGGTCTCTTTCCCCCCCTTGCGAAGGGGGGGCCAGGGG
>JBIOJM010000505.1:0-5207 GCA_044450785.1 Isosphaerales bacterium | reverse complement strand
GTGGAACGAGGGCCGGCTTCATGAAGCCTGCGGATATCTCCCTCCGGCCGAGTTCGAGGAGGCCTACCATCGCCAACTAGAAGAGGCTCACGCCGCCTGATTCCAATCCTGAAAGTCTCCACGGAACCCAGGGCGGTTCAATACCTTCTGCAAGTGTGAAAGTGGTGGGGGACCCCTCGGTTATTTGTCCACTTGGTACCTGCCCCCTACCTGCTGCTCCGCAGCATGCAGGTAGAGGACAGGTTTCAGGCTTCCACTTGCGCACTCGCCTGCAAGTGTGTGCAAGTGTGAAAGTGGTCGGGGTTTAGCCCGGTTGTGCCTTCTCGAAGACGAGCCCTTTCAGGTCGTAGCCGTCCTCTTTGGCACACGCTAGGCACGCGTGTCCCCGGCCGCACGCAGGGAGCCGGCCTATCGTCCAGGTCTCGTGGCAGTCCGGACACTCATCGGCGACATAGCCGTCGAGTTTCACTGTCGTGGATGCGTGCCGTCTGCGGCGACAGTACCTACCGCCGGTTTCACCGGTCATCCGAGTACCACCGGGTCTGCTCGGCGGGTTCGTAGGAGCGGTTTACCCCGACTTCGCTGCTGAACAGGAAACGCCAGTAGAGCATCTTCTTGCTCCCGCGGCTCGTCTTGGTCTCTTCCTTGTAGAGCACGCCCTTCGCGACCAGCTCAGCGACGCGGGTGCGAGCTGGCTTGTTCCATAGGTCTGCGATCTTGGCCATCGACAGGCCTTCGCCGTAGCCGTGGATCGGGAAGTCCCCGACCTCCTCTTCGATATCCGGCGTTTCGTCCTTGACGGTGTATCCGATGAACGGGTCGTATGCCAGTTTTCGCGCGTAGGGCATCAAGACCCGGCCCATGAGGTTCACCCAGCGGTCGGTTGACTCGCCTTTGTCGACGCGAGAGAGTTCGATCGAGTGGTCGACTGTTGCCAGGATGGCGCCGGAGCCTCGGATCGCTTCGCCGTCCTTGCCGCCGCCCTTTCGGGAGTGGTGGACGAGGACCACGGCGATGTCGTTGTTCGCTGCCAGTTTGTTGATGCCGTCCATGACCGCTGTGACCTTGCTGGCGTCGTTCTCATCCTCGACCTGGGCCCACACCGAGAAGGTGTCGATGAAGACCAGGCCGCGCGGGTGGTTGGCCGCCCACGAGGCGATGCGTGCGAGGGTCTGCTCGAACGGTTCGGACCCGGCCATTCTCCGGTCGAAGATGTCGAGGTGCTGGAGGGCGCCGACCTTGTAGCGAACCGGGATGCCCGACTCTTCGGTCACCAGGCAGGTTGGCCCTTGTTCGACGTCCGTTCCGAGGAACTGGGCGCTGGGTATCTCCCGGCAGCGCATGACCTGGGCGCAGAAGGTGGATTTGCCCGCTTTGGGTGACCCGGAGACGAGGGTGACGCCGTGGAGGTAGGCGAAGTCGCCGACGAGCCAGGGGATCTCCGTGGGGACGTCTTCCAGGTAGGACAGGATGTTGACGAAGCCGCCGCCCTCTAGGGAGGCGAGGTATGCGTCGACCTCTGCTTTCGCCGTGTCGGCGGCCGGGCGCATGCTGTTGATCGGGGACGGTGTTAGTCCCAGTTTCCGTGCCTCGATCGCGATGGTTTCGGAGAGACCGCCGGTCACTGGGCGGTCACTTCTGCCAGGCGTCCCTGTGCGATGTTCGGCCGTGAGCACCTCGCGCCTGGCATCGGCCCCCATTTCTCGCGTGGCGATAGCCATGTCTCGGGAGGGTTTCGGGTATTCGGTCTTGTCGAGGATGGAAGAACCCAATCCGCGGCCAGACAGGTTGTCGCTCACGGCGAGAGGTGCGGGCTTAAGTTGGGACGGCACTGGCTGAGCGAGGCGCTGCGCCGTCTTGCCGGAATTCGTCGTTGTCATCAAGGCTCCAGATGAAGTAGGTCGGCCCGACCCGCTAATTCTGGCCGGGCCGACACGGTTGATGGGTGGTCGAAAGGTGGGCTGCGTCCCTGCCGGTGCTCGCGGCACTCGGACTCGGTGGTCCGCGCGATGAGGCCTTGACTGGACGAACAGCCAGAGGCGTGGAGCTTCCGGTACCGGTTCTGGTACTCAGATCCAGGTCCACGGATGCAGCCGGGGTCGGTATGCGCCACAGCACTAGGTCAGCAACAGCGAGGCTGCCGCTCGGTCCTAGGGGGACAGCCGAACGGTGTCGCCTATATTCGATCCGGACGTGGATCTCGCTAGGCGGCATTTGATTACTGGCTGTCGCGGCTCCAGAAGCTCCGTTGGGCCCGGGGGCGTTTCTGACTACCATTCTGACTACCTTTTGGGGGCAGCCAGGTGGAAGCAGTGGGCCGTATGGGGTGCTTACACGCTCAAGGGTGTGTCCGTGGGGAGACCGTGAGGGGCGTAAACAGGAATGGGGTTCAGGAGGCCGAGCGTTCGAATCGCTCCGCCCCGACCATAATTCCCTCGTGAAACCGCCCCCTTGGGCCTCGCTACATCGATCTAGCCAAGGACATGCGTGCCGCCGACGCCCGCGGCGAAGCGCTTGGCCTAACCGAAGACGAGCTCGCCTTCTACGACGCGCTGGAAGCCAATGACTCCGCGGTCGCCGTCCTCGGCGACGAGACTCTGCGCGACATCGCCCGCGAACTCGTGGCCACCGTCAAGGCCAACGTCACCATCGACTGGACCGTCCGCGAGAACGTCCAGGCGCACCTGCGCGTCCTGGTCAAGCGCTGCCTCCGCAAACACGGCTACCCGCCAGACAAGCAAGCCAAAGCAACGATAACCGTCCTTGAGCAAGCGGAGGTTCTCTCGGAACACTGGGCCGCGGCGTGAGGGAGGGCAGAGTGGTTACCAGAGATGACCCCACGGTGGGACGCGCACCGCATGGAGACATCGGGTGACCGCTTTCGCGTATCTGAGAAGGTCTGTCGACCGCATAGACGATCCCAAGAACCCATCCCCAGAGGCCGAGGAATCCGCCATTCGGGCTATGGCCGCTCGTCATGGCGATGCAGACTCCCTGGTTGTGCTCTCCGACTGGGACACGAGCGGGCGACTCGCAGCCTCCAAGCGGCCGGGATTCGACGCTCTGTTGGTGGCGATCGAGAACGGAACGTGCACCGCTGTCTACTCCTACAGCATGTCGCGTCTCGCCCGATCGCCCTCCGAGCTGTCGCGGCTCTTCGAGTCCTGTCGGGCGAGGAATATCCCGATTCGGCTTGAAGCTGATGCGGTTGACACGTCTACGGTCTCGGGACACATGACGGCCGCCATCCTGGCATCTATCACAGCTTTCGAGGCCGACGTGGCCAGCGAAAGGATGAAGGCAACGAGGCGGGCCAAGAGGGAGGCGAACGAGCGCATGGGCCCGCGCCTTTACGGGGACGGGCCGGATGATGACCCGGAGGCGGTCCTGGCCGCGTTTCGTGAGGCTGGAAGCTTCGGGGCGGCAGCCCGCCTTCTGACCGAGCGCCGGGTGCCTGTGAGGAGCGGCAAGCGCGGCGTATGGTGGCCCGCGTCCGTGGAGATAGTCGTGCGGCGCCTGGACCCCTTCGTGCTCCCCGGCAGCGTCGGGACGGGAGTCAGGCCCGGACCGCTTCGCTTCACCTTTTCGTACCTGCTGGTCTGCCCCACCTGCGGCACGCGCCTGGGGGGTCAGCGGAACACGAAGACCGGCCGGGTTCAGTACGTCTGCCGGCAGGGTAAGATCCGGCCTCACCCGCGCAGCGCGATAGCAGAGCATTTGATACTGCCCGCGATCAAGGCAGAGGCGGATCGCCTGCGGAGACCGGATACGGCGGGGCTGAACATCGAGGACGAGGCCGAACTCGCCCGGCTCGACCTGAAACGCGCCCGGATTATCGACACGTACACCGATGGCCTGATAGACAAGGCCGAGCGGGATCGCCGTCTGGCGGCCGTGGTAGGGGCGCGGGACCGGCTCGCCGCCCGGGACGAGTTCGCGGCTGCGCCGTCCATTGACTGGACTCGGCCGCCCGCCGAACTCAACGGTGTGCTCCGTCTCCTCTTCGAGCAGATCGACCTAGACCCCCTGACGTTCCAACCGACGGCCTACGCCTGGACCGTGCCTCAATGGAGGTCAAAGTGACGTCGCGTCGCCGATAGCGGTCTGTCTGTTGAAACGCACGTCCGGGGGTGTGTTGGCTGAGCTGCCGGTTGCGTGACCCGCGGCCATATCTGGTGCTCACACGCACCGGATAGGCTAAATGGCCCATGCGATAGGCCAAACGGCCCAGTACGTTTGACTGGCGTTACTCCGTTCTTCGGGGGAGCGAAGGCGTGCGGTCGAAGGTGGGGCCGGCGGATCGGAGGATCGCCGGCTGACAACACGAGACGCGGGTAGGGCCACCGTCACCAACGGACGCGGGAACGCGGGCTGAGATCTCGGATCCCTCAAGCGCTGCTTGAGCCTCTGTCCGAACGCACTCCACTTCGAGTGTCGGGAGTGAGTGACCCCGCGCAATCCGTGCGGCTTTCTTCTGTACTCAAGCCCTGGAGGGTTGTCATCGAGTGACAGGCCACGTGCTGGACGCGATGCCCCTCGTATTCTTCCTGATGCTCGCGGGGAGCGGTTCCTCATCGTCGGCGGGATCGCCGGCGAGTTCCACGAGTTCCGGATGATCGCGCGGTCATCGGGAACAGAGCGGGCCGCTGCGACCGAAACGATCTCATGCCCGCCGCATCCAGATCTGGTCTCCGTGGGCGTCGACGGCAGCGTCCACGGACCTTACTGCTATGGCTACGACGGGATTCTGACCTGTGCGTGGCCGGAACAACATGTCGAGAGCGTCGTCGAGCTGAGCGCCCACGTTGCCCGGCACTCCGGGCCGACCCCGCGCTCGTTCGGGGCGGTTTGGTCGTCCCAAACCAATCTGACCATCACGAGTCAAACGGCCGCTCTCCCGCCCCTGGTCGACAGGTTGGTGGCAGCCCTGGTCGCCGTCGCCGGCCGAACGGCGGACCAGGGCAGCTCGACCGGGAGGGCGACGGCGGTCGGCTCAATCGGGCTGGGGAGACGGTATCGCTTCACCGTGCTGGCCGCGGCCGCGCTCCTCCTGATGAGCACTATCGGCACCGTGTCGGCCTCCTTCTCGCAGGAACTCTCCGGCGGGATGAATATCGACGTGGCCTTCCCGTCGATTACCCCGACGATTACCCCGACGCCCACGTCCACGCCGACATCCACGCCCACGCCGACGCCCACCCCGACGC
>JBIOJM010000504.1:0-5262 GCA_044450785.1 Isosphaerales bacterium | reverse complement strand
TGCTCTTGCTCTTAGTCCTCTTCCAAATCTTACTCTTCATCTTGCTCTTTCTCTTATGTTCGAGCCGCTCGTCAACCCGTCAATCGAAGATTGACAGGCCATTAGGGCGGCCCGATCAACCGCCGCGGTCGCGTCACCCTGCATCGCCCGCAACCCGTTCTAATCCCAAGGCGCTTGGCCCGGTTGAGCCGCCGGCCCACCCGGCCGGCCCTCGTCCCAGATTTCACACTGGTTGACTCAGTCCCGGCCTACCATATAATGCAGGAACATGAGGTCGCCGTCGATGATCTCGATTCGCGTTAAGTTTCGATCTTTCTTCGACTTTCGCAGCTCGATGAGGCATTCGCATGGCCGGTAGCTTGAAGGAGTTCACCGACGCAAACTGGAAGTCGGAAGTGCTCGATTCTCCGATTCCGGTGGTGGTCGATTTCTGGGCCCCTTGGTGTGGTCCCTGCCGTTCGCTCTCTCCCACCATCGAGAAGCTGGCGGGCGACTACGAAGGAAAGGTCAAGGTCGGCAAGTTCAACACCGACGAGAACCAAGATATCCCAGCTCAGATGGGCATAATGGCCATTCCCTCCGTAGTGATCTTCCACGACGGTAAAGAGCAAGACAAATTGGTCGGTGTCCGATCGGAGAAAGAGTACAGGGCGTCGTTGGCCAAGCTCGGAGTCTCCTGACCCGAGCGCTGCGACGAAACACCAAGCCGGCTGCTCTGTTGTCGATTCTCTTCTCTCGTTGCGCGATTGCGAAGAACCTCCGAGTATCCCAGCCCGTGGTCCGCGTAAAGATCTGCGGTTTGACGCGCATCGATGAAGCGTTGGCTTGCGCCTTGGCCGGCGCGGATTGGATCGGCCTTAACTTTCATCCGGGATCGCCGCGTCACGTCCAGCCAAGGGAAGCTGGAGAGATCATCGCCGCGCTGCCGGCCTCCGCATCCGCTGTCGGTGTCTTTGTCGACCGGCCCGCTGCCGAGGTGGCGGAGGTCGCGGATCGACTCGGCCTGGGGATTGTCCAGTTGCACGGACGTGAACCACCGGAAGACCTGCTTGCGCTCGACCACCTCCAGATCATCCGGGCATTTCGCCCGGATGGGGCCTCGGCCTGGAGTGGAGTGACCGACTATCTCGCCCGAGCTCGGGCGGCCGGCCGCCTCCCCGATGCGGTCCTGATCGATGCCTATGCCGCGGGCCGACCCGGAGGTACCGGCAAGACCATCGCCGACGACGTCCTCGATTGCATCCCCCCCCTGCACCGCCTGATCCTGGCCGGCGGTCTCACCCCCCAGAACGTCGCCGAGCGAGTCGCCCGAGTCCGACCCTGGATGGTCGACGTCGCCGGCGGAGTCGAAAGAGCACCAGGACGAAAGGACCTCGAACGAGTCGCCGCCTTCATTCGCGCGGCACGCAGCGTCGAGCTTCCCGAGAAGGTTGACAAGCATCACCAAGGCCTATAGCCTATCATTTCTGTGTCGCAACTCCTTCAGTGCCTTCTTGGTGCGGCCATGCCCCCAACGATTCATCGGGACGACTCGCAGCCGTCTGCCGGCTGTGAGGAGCTGATCGGCTATCGATTCAAGAACTTGACTCTCCTCGAAGAAGCCCTGAGGCATGCGTCAGGGGCCGACCACCGACTCGCCTCCAATGAGCGACTCGAGTTTCTGGGGGATGCGATCCTGGGTGCGATCGTCTGTGAAATGTTGTTTCGGAAGTTCCCGGACTATCTCGAGGGGGACCTGACCAAGATCAAGTCGATCGTCGTATCGTGGCGCACCTGCGCCAAGATTTCCGAAAAGCTGGGTATCGACGAGTTTCTCGTCCTCGGCAAGGGGATGGGGACGCACGGGCCGACCCCTTCCTCGGTGCTGGCCGACGTGTTCGAGAGTCTGATCGGGGCGATTTATCTGGACGGTGGGATCGGGGCCGCCCGGCAATTCATCGTGCCTCACATTGAGCCCGAGATTGACGCGGCGGTCGACGGTCAGGGTGGCCTGAATTACAAGAGCAACCTGCAACAAGTCGCGCAGCGCGACTTTGGAGCGACGCCGACCTATCTTCTGCTCGATGAAAAGGGCCCGGATCATTCGAAGTGCTTCAAGATTTCGGCGCGGATCGGCGAGCGGCGTTATGCCCCAGCCTGGGGCTCCACGAAGAAGGAAGCCGAGCAGCGGGCCGCGATGAACGCGCTCTGCCAGCTTACCGGCGAACCTCTCCCCTTCGAGTCGCACTGACGAGGCTGCCGTGAACGGTTCGCTGGTGACCGATCTTGGTCTGAGTCCGGAAGTCTGGCTCTTCGTGTCGCTGTTTTTGTGTGTCACCCTGTTCTTCAAGTTCAGCCGTTTCTGGAGCGTACGGAACCTCGACCTGCTGCTTCTTTTCGTGCTGGCGCCCGGGATGATGCTGATCGTGGGCAACCGGGGTCATCACCCCTGGAGTGCCTATATCTGGCTCTTTCTCGGGTCGGGGTTGTGGCTGGTGAGGTGCCTGCTCGACCTGGGACTGGCCCGCCGTCCGCTCCTGGAACCGAATCTGAATTTTTCGGGGCTGTTGTGTCTCTCGGTCGGAGTGCTGGGACTACTCCTTACCGAAACGGTCAGTCTTCCCGTCGGAGACGGAGCGGCGCGGAACCCCGCCGAGCCGTCCGGGCGCGAGGACCGGTCGTCGGCCGCGCCGGGCGATCACAACGCGGCCGTACAGCAGATGACCGCCTTGCTCCCGCCGTCGCTCAAGCGACAACAACCGCAGGTGATCGTGTCACGCGCGCTCGCGAGCCTGGCGCATCTGGGGCTGGTCTTCAGCTTGATCGCAATCGGCTGGCGGCACTTCGAACGGCCGCTCACCGGCATGGCGATGGCCGCCTGTTATCTGTTGCTCCCTTACACGCGGATGGCGCTCGTGGATAGCGGCCAGCTCATCCCCGCGGCGCTGATCGCCGCCGCTGTGTTGTGGCACCTCCGACCTGTCCTGGCGGGAGCGCTGATCGGGTTGGCGGCCGGATGGATCCCTGCTTGCCTGGGATTGATCGCACTCTGGTGCGGATTTTACCGGGGGCGAGGCGCGGTGAGGTTCACAGGTGTGGCGGTCGGAGTGGTGATTGGCTGCGCCCTCCTGGGCCACTTTGTTCCCGAGCTCGCGAACTGGGCTCGCGACCTGGGCGCCCGGAGCATCGACGAGGTCGGTCTGTTGCCGCAGTTCGAGCCGAGAGCGACCGGCAGCTTCTGGATGAGCATCGACTCCGCCTTTCGTTTTCCGGTCCTGATCGCCTACCTGGCCCTCGTGCTCTTCACCATGTTCTGGCCGGCCGACAAGAACCTGGCCGAGCTGATCGCCCTGTCGGCTGCGTTGCTCGTCGCCAGCCAGTTCTGGTATCTCGACAAGGGGGGCACACTGGTCATGCTCTACCTCCCGCTGGCGATTGCGATGATGTTCCGTCCTACTTTGGCGATCCGAAGACCGGCGGCGCCCTTACACCAGCGACGCGCGAAGCGTCCGTCTCTTTATCCTTCCGCCTGAGCCACCGGCTCGAACCATCGCCAGACGCTCAAACCATCGTGACGACCGATCACGAATCGACCCCTTGGAGCAGATCACCCGTGAATTTCGACCTGACCTACGACGCGATTGCCAGGCGGATCGACCATTCGCTGCTGGGCCCGGCGCTCACTCGCGCGGAGCTCGAGGAGGGGTGCCGGCTCGCGGCCCGGTACGGCGTTGCCAGCGTCTGCATCAAGCCCTACGCCGTGGCGCTGGCCGCTCGAATCCTGCAAGGGTCGGCAGTGGCCGTCGGAACGACCATCGGATTCCCGCACGGCGGTCACGCCACGGCGGTGAAGGTCCTCGAAGCCCGGCAGGTCATGGCCGGCGGGGCAACCGAGCTCGACATGGTCATCAACATCGGTCAAGCGATCGGCGGAGAGTGGGACGCGGTCACTGCCGATATCGCCGCCGTGACTCGAGCGGCTCATGACGGCGGAGCGATTGTCAAGGTGATCTTTGAAAACTGTTACTTGAATGACGAACAAAAGATGCGACTTTGCCGGACCTGCGGCGACTCAGGCGCTGATTACGTCAAGACATCGACGGGCTATGGCACGGGAGGTGCCACGCTCGGCGACCTTCGCTTGATGCGGCGGTTTGCGCCTCCCCAGGTCAAGCTCAAGGCCGCCGGAGGCATTCGCACCCTGGAGTCCATGATCGAGGTTGCCGAGCTGGGTTGCGATCGCATTGGGGCGTCCCGAACCGCCGAGATCCTCGATGAGCTCAAGTCCCGGCTTGGGCACTGAAATGGCGCATCGGCGTTTCAATCTGTTCGACGCCATCGCTGGTGCCGACGATCAACGTATCGCAGAGATCGATGAAGAGACCGGTCTCGAGCACGCCGGCGATCCGTTGGAGCCGGCAATCGAGTGCGCCGGGGTCCTCGATGGCGGCAAAGCGGCAATCGATGATCTCGTTGCCGCCGTCGGTCCAGTAGGATGAGCCGTCCCCACGGCGGCGGATTGTCGTGGCGGCCCCAAGTTGTTGGAGCCGGCGCTCGGTGTGCTTCACGCCGAGCGCGCTGACCTCCACCGGGATGGGAGCGGTCATGCCCAGGCGGTCGACCCGCTTGTCGGCCGTGATCACAGTGACGCGGTGGTTGGAGGCGCAGGCCACGATCTTCTCGCGCAAGAGAGCGCCTCCTCGACCCTTGATCATCCGGAACTGGGGATCGATCTCGTCAGCGCCGTCGAGGCTGATGTCCAGCGCGTCGACGTCGTCCAGCTCGCGGAGGGGGATATTCAGGCCGCGGGCCAGCTCAGCGGTTACCACGCTGGTCGCAACGGCGATGATCTTCAGGCCCTCACGTTCGATACGCTCGCCGAGACGACGGACCATCAGGGCCGACGTTGAGCCCGATCCAAGCCCGACGACCATCCCGCTCTCAACGAGGGCCGCCGCGGCGAGCGCAGCGCGAAGCTTGGGGAGATCGGTGTCTGCTGTCACTGAGAAATGATTCCATAGCGAGACCGGCACTGGAGTGATGAAAACTTGCTCATGCCGCGGAGAGGCGTTCGTCCGCGATTTGTTGCGCAACCCCCGCGAGCACCGCGATCCCTTTCCCCCTCTTGCGAAGGGGGGGCCAGGGGGGGTGAGGACAGCCCCCTCGGACGTCGAGATTGCCTTCTCATCGTTTTTATACTGCCCTACGAATGCAACTCATGGCGACAAGCGGAGGATGCTTTCTTAGGTGAGGTTGAATTCTCATGAAGTTGAAGCGGAAGCC
>JBIOJM010000503.1:0-5300 GCA_044450785.1 Isosphaerales bacterium | reverse complement strand
TAAACTGCGGCCACGTTCCGCGCTCAATGTAACTGGTCCCATCGCGGTCTCATTCGCTCCGTTTGGGGTTCGGCGAGGGGTTACCGGCGACCGCCGCCGAGATGTGTGTAACGACGAGGGCGTTGCCCTGGGCTGGCATGTCGCTGCCCCGTTGGGGCGAAATCAAGAAAAGCGCAACTTCAAAACTTGCGCGTCGGGTTAGTCTGACCGTACGCACAGGCTTGCACGACCCGAGCGTAAACCGCTCCAAGGGATGGCCGGAGCCTGATCAGGGGCTGGAGCGCTCGCTGTCACGAGTTGGGGAATTCCGTCGAAAAATCAAATAAGCCGGCAGGCCGAGCAGGATGATGCCCAGGCCGGCGAGGGATTGCAGGCGGCTCTTGTGGTCGAGGAGCATGCTTCCGAGCAGAATCAGCGCCCCGGCAACATAGAGCAGGGGGGTCAGCGGATATCCCAACGTGCGATAGGGGCGCTGCAAGTCCGGCAGGCGGACGCGGAGGACGAAAACGCTCGAGATGGCCAGCATGTAGAATAGGTTGGCTCCGAAGATCACGTAGGTGAAGAGCAGGTCGTAGAGCGGCGTCTCGTTGAGTCCCTTCCAGGCGGCCAGGAACGGACCGGTCCAGCCGTGCCCGGCGGCCGGCGGCGGGACCACGATCAGGACCGTGCCGGCGACCGTCAGGATGATGGCCCAAACCCCCTGAACCAGTATCGCATTGGCCGGAGTTTGAAACGTCTTGTGGACACGGCAGAGCCCCCTGGGGAATAGCCCGTCACGTGCCATGGCGAAATAGGCGCGCGGACCGGTCAGGGCATTGCCGTTGAGCGAAATGAACGTCGAGCACATCACCAGGATCGAGATACCCACCACGCCCTTCCATCCCAGAAGCTGCCGGCAGTATAAGGCGGCGACGCCTTGTTCGACGTGACCCGGTTCTGGAATGGCCGATGCCACTCTTTCCATGGGCAAGACGTAGTGATAGGCCAGGGTCATCGCCACATAAACGGCGATCAACACCGCCATACCCAGCAGCAAGGAGCGAGGGATATTGCGGCCCGGATCGCGAATCTCCTCGCCGAGCGGCGTGACATTCGTCCAGCCGTCGTAGGCCCAGAGTACGCCGACCATCGCGAACATCATGCCGGTGAAGATCGAGCTACCCGCGGCACTCGGCCAGACGGGACTGAAGTTCGCGACCGTACCGCCGCCCAAGAGGAATGGGAGTGCGATCAGCACAACCACGCCGCCGACCTTCAACGCGGTGCCGAACACCTGGAGCGTGCCTCCCCGCCGCGTGCCCAGGATGTTCACCGCCGTGACCACCGAGATCGCCAGCACGGCGGCGCCGGCCTGCCACACTTCGTCGCGAACCGCCGCGGGATGCGGGCATAACTCCGCGAAGTAACGAGCGAACGCCGCGGCCAGCGTCGCCATCGAGCCCGACCGGACGACCAGGAACTCAGCCCAGCCGAAAAGGAACGCGGGTAGCGCTCCGTACGCCACCCGGAGGAAGACATAAAGCCCGCCGGCCTTCGGCAACATCGCTCCCAGCTCGGCGAGTGTGAGCGCCCCGGCCAAACTGAACAATCCGCCGATGACCCAGACGAGCACGATGCCGCTCATGAACGGAACATTTTTCGCGACGGTCGCCGGGACCAGGAAGATCCCCGAGCCGATCGTGCAGCCGACAACCACGCAAAACGCATCGACCGGCCCGAGCACGCGGGGCAGCGTGGCAGAGCGGCGATCGTTCGAGTCGAATTCGGTCATGTCGCTCGCTCCAGAGCAGCCTGGCCTCAGTGCGCCATGAGGGCGGCCTGCGCACGATCGCGAGCGGAAGAGAGCGCGGCGGTCGCCTGCTCGATCCGCTCGACGGTCAGCGTCACGCCGGCGGCCAGCCGCGTGGTGTTGTCGTCCTCGAGGGCCTGGCGGATCGCCGGCAACGGCCAGCAAGCATATCCCGTGGTCAAGCCGGGCGCGTAAATCGAATGCTTGAACCAGGCGCGATCCGGCAAGCCCCGCTCGAGCAGAAACGCCCTCTCCACCTTGGCCAGCGCGTCATTCAGCTTCTTCAGGTCGTCCCGGCCCACGTCATCGCGTGCCGCCACCGCGCCGGTGGCCCGGTCGAGCTCCCCGGCCTGAGCCTGAAACGCGCGCACGGCCTCGACCAGTCGGCTCAGACCTGGAAACTCGGTCTCCCCCTTCGAGGTCGAGGGATCGTTCTTCCTCACGCGGTGAGCGTGGATGGTTCGGAGCTGGTCGACGTGCTCGCGGAGGGCCCGGCCGTACGGAGCGAACTTGAGCGGCACGACGTCGGCCGCCGCGGCTCGCATCATGATCAGGGTGTAGAGCCTGGCCGCGGTGGCGTGAGTCAAGAACTCGGGATCACCGAACTTCTCCATCCAGTTGAAATTATCGTAGATCGAATGATAGACCCCGTACCCCCCCTTGAATCCAGCGTCCACGACAGGAACGGCAAGGTGGTCGACGTACGCCGTATAATCGGAGCCCGAGCCAAGCCAACCCATTTGAGGGACGAATTCGGACGGAGTCTCCGTCTTCGCTTTTAGACCGTCCTTGCCCACTGTCACGGGCGAATCCCAGATCGGGTCGGTGAGGACGAGTGGCGCGCTCGAGGCCCAGGCTGCGCGACGCTCGTCGGTCCAGGCCGCCCGCAGCGTCTTGCCCGATCGTGGGTCCACGATCGACCCGGCCGCGTCCAGGACCAGCTCGCGCAACGACGGCACGCCGCTCATCTCGAGCGTCGGACCGCTGACGGCCGAGTCCACGTTGAGCATGAGGACGGCCTGCTCGTCGATCGACTTGGCATGTTCCTCGGCCCACTCGGTCGAGCCGACCAGGCCGTACTCCTCGGCGTCCCAGCTCGCGTAGAGGATCGTCCGCCGCGGCTTCCAGCCATTCTTCACCGCGGCACCCAGGGCGCGGCATGTTTCCAGCGTCGCGGCCGTGCCGCTTCCCGGGTCGACCGCACCGTAGACCCAGGCGTCGCGGTGGTTACCGAGCATGACCCAGCGATCGGGCTCGACCGTGCCCGGGATGGTGGCGATCACGTTCCAGATGGTACGAAGTTGATAATCCATCTCAACCCAGAAGAAAACTTCCGCGGGACCGGGCCCGACGTGGTAAGGCAGGGGTAGTCCGCCCTGCCAGTCCGCCGGTGTGTTCGGTCCCGCCAAGAGCTTGAAGATCTCGTGCGCTGCGTCGTAGCTGAGCGGAAGCGACGGGATCGTCGCGAAGTAGTCGGCTCGCTTGAGACCAGTTGTCTTTTCCCACTCATCGACCACAGGTATATTGGCGTCTAGATCGGGAAAAGGAGCGGGTCGAAAGTGTGACTGATGAAGAGTGAAGCCATTCGAACGGTCGAAAGGAAGCCGCTTCGCTCCTTTGACCGATGGACCAAACGGGGTCGAGGGATCGCCGGGCCCCAGCGAGAGGAACTGGACACTGCCGCGCTGGATGGCCGAGCCGGGGCGGAATCGCCCATTGGGATAAATATCTCCTTTCGCGAATCCGTCGTCGGCCGGATCGGAATAGATCAAGATTCCGGCAGCCCCGCGTTTCTGGGCGTTGCGAACCTTCAGTCCCCGGAAGATGCCACCGTACCGGGCCAGCACGATCTTACCTTTGACGTCGATCCCCATCTTCTCGAGCGCGGTGAAGTCCTCCGGCCGGCCGAAATTCACGTAGACGACTTGCCCTTTGGCCTCGCCCGAAACGCCGTAGCCGTGGAATGCACCGAAGGCGTCGCTGCTCGCCGAATCCTTGTCGGTCGCGATCGGCGCTTCATCGAGAGAGAGGCTTTTGGCGATGGGCCGCTGGATTTCAAGCTGAGGAAACCTTCCTCCGACCGGATAGTTGAGCAGGACCTCGAGCTCGGCGAGATCGGCTTTCCAGCCCCACTCGCGCAGCTTGTCGCGGACGAACACGGCGGTCTTGTAATCCGCGGGTGTGCCGGCGACGTGCGGCTCCGCGGTCAGCACGCGAAGCAGCTTCCGTGCATTCTCGGGAGTCGGCACGGAGAGCGCGTGCGACTCGGCCTGGAGCTGGCCCGGACTCGAGCGTGGAGTGAACCCGAGTGGACACGACGAGACCGTTGTGTTCGATGGAATCGGATCGCTCGCCGCGAGTGGCCCGGAGCCGCGAACCGGCCCACTCCCCAGTGTGGAAAGCAAGATGATCGTCGAGAAACCGCGCGGCAAGCTCCGGAGCGGACCCATCAGCAAACCTCTCTCGGGAAACAGATACTTGACACGGGTAACCTCACGGGAGCACACTCAGGTTGAGTCGCGGAGGAATGACGGAACCAGGATACGTGGCTTCCTCCCGACTTGGTAGGGCATGCCTGTCGCCGGCTCGAGAGATTCCCGGGATGGATCGGCCCAATCCTTGGCATTGCGTGCTGGTTCAGGGGCCATCCTCGGACGGGCGAGGCTCCCGCCGGGCCGGCATCACGTGACGCGGGAGAAGTCGAAGACGCACATCCATTGGTGACTTGAAAAGGGACGAATCATGGCTCTTTCGTTCACCGTCGGGGGCGCGCGGGGCACATTTGACGAGGCGTTCGCGGAGGAGGTGGCCGGCGTTCTCGACCACGCTTTCGGCGACGAGCGTGAATGGGAGGGGTCGCCACCCCTCTATTACGGTGAGCTGGCGGACGCGGGCTGGTCTGAGCTCCAGCGGCGCGCCATCGAGGAGATGGGCGCCGACGCGATTCCCAACCTGGCGGCCCTGGGCGAGGAAGGGCGCGGCGTCTACCTGCCGGCGCAGGTTCAGACGATCACCCTTCCTCTCTCCGCGGGCGAACCCCTGAGATGCGCCAGTCTGCTCGGGCTGCGGAACGAGCTGTCCGAGCTGGCGCGGTGCTGGGACCTCCCGCTCGATGACGAGGGACTGCGCGAGCTTTTGCGGGTCGCTCAGGACCCTGACGACGGCTGGGTCGCCGATCCGGCCGAAGTCATGACCTTCGCCCGCCTCGCCCTCGCGGCCAACGAGGCCATGCGCCGCGACTGCCCCCTCTGGCTGGTCGGGCGGTGAGACTCGAAGCCGGGGCTTAATCAAGGACGAAGCGAGAATACACACCGAGCGTGTTTTGCAGCGTCATTAGCGTCATCTAGCGTCATGCCGTCGCCGGGATTTGGGCTGCGTCCGGGTCTCCGTGAATCAGCTCGTCGGAGCAACTCTCTATGTCACTCACACTTACGTGTGGCGACTCTTCGGTAATCGGAGGTTTTGTGCTCGTGATGGAAACGAGACGCTTTTCGCCGGTTCTGTGGAAAAT
>JBIOJM010000502.1:0-5314 GCA_044450785.1 Isosphaerales bacterium | reverse complement strand
CTGGCGCGTCGGGTCAGCGTGAGACGAGCTGCTCCGCTCATTTTTTCGCGGTTCCGATGAGGGCCGATTCCGACTCATCCTTCATCCTTCCGGACTTGTGATCGTCGTCTTGCGTAGCCTGCCCCTGCCGAAAACCTTGGCGAGCAGGGTGCCGCCGCGGAAAAGTCGCAGCAGGGCTGGGGTCGAGAGGTTGTCGATGTGGCCATACCAGCTCGTGACCATCCTGGTGAAATCGAGCATCTTCTCCAGTTGTTCGCGGGTGTATTTCTCGGATGGATCGCCCACTTTCGCCTCATGAACGCAATGCTCGAGCAGTGCAATCGTCGGGTCCATCTCCCGGCGCTTGCGCTCCGCCATGATGACCCGAAAGGTCTCCATGACGTCCTTGAGCGCCTCAAACCGATCGCGCCGGTCGCCGATGACGTGCACGCGCCGCACCACACCCCAGGTGATCAGCTCCCGTAAGCTCGTGGAGACGTTCGACCGGCTCACGTCCAGCAGCGTGCTGATCTCTTCGGCATCGAGGGGCGTTGGAGCAACAAACAAGAGCGCATGAACCTGAGCCATCGTTCGGTTGATGCCCCAGGCTTGACCCATCTCGCCCCAGTGGAGCACGAATTTCTGTGCGGCTGGTGTGAGTGTCACGTGAATTCCGCCCTGTCCGGTTATTTGGAGACCGCTTCTTGAAAATCCAGCGCGGCGGAATTGATGCAATATCGCAGCCCGATCGGCCGAGGGCCATCCTCGAACACGTGGCCGAGATGAGCATTGCATTTTGCGCAGATCACCTCGGTTCGTTGGGAGAACAGCCTGAAATCCAGTTTGGTGTCGACTGACGTCTGGTTGATCGGTTCGGTGAAGCTGGGCCAGCCTGTGCCGGAATCGAACTTTTTATCCGAACCAAAAAGCGCTGAGCCGCAACACACGCACTTGTACACTCCGGGAGACTTATGGTTCCAGTACTTACCCGTGAATGCCAGCTCGGTACCGTTTTGACAGGTCACATAATACTGCTCTGCCGTGAGGCGGCTCTTCAATTCGTCGTCGCGGGATGTGCTGACCTTGGCCGGGCCCGACATGGGAGTGGTCCTCTTGCTTTCGGGTGATTTCTTGGCGGTCGCTTGCGAGGAGACAACGAGGCCGGCGAACGCGCCGATCACGAGCACCGCGGCTCCGACCGCCCAGAGCTTGCCGGGAAAGTTCAAGATCTTACCTCTCATCTGAACATTCCTGAGTCTTAGATGGTCAGCCTGGGCTAATTTACTTATAAGCGAGAGGGCGCGCGGAAGCAATGCCTCCGCCTCCACCAAGGACTCTTGACGGGTGGCATCCGGACTTCCGCACGAGACCGTTGCAGCCGCGGGCTTGTTTTCCAGAGAATTGTGGAACGGGCGGCATCGGCTCGCCCGTTTGGCTTTCTGGGCACCGCGTCGCACTGGGCTCGTCCGAAGGTGTCAACCAATGCCACTGTCCGTCTCGTGCCCTGTTTGCGGTCAGTCGAATCTCCTCATCCCGATGACGACCGGAGCGGAGCTGGATTGCCTTCACTGTGGCAGCAGGTTCACGGCCAAGGATGTGCCATTCGGCTCCGGGAACCGCTACCGCCTGCGCCGGCTCCTCAAGATGGGTGGGATGGCGTACGTTTTTGCCGCCGTTGACACCTCGCTCTCACGGTACGTCGCTCTCAAGTCGCCTATTCTCCCGCACGACGTATTCGAGGCGGCCCGGGTGCGCGAGCGGTTCCGAACCGAGATCCAGGCACTCCAGGCGATCTACCACCCGAATATCAACCGGGTGATCGACCACGGAACCTGGGATGAATGGCTCTATTACGCGATGCCCTACCTGGGGGGTGGGACCCTGGGCGAACGGCTGAGAGCGGCGGATCAGCCCGCGATGCGCGAGGCCATCGAGTGGATCCTCGCGGTGGCGCAGGCAATGGCCCACGCCCACGTGGTGGGAGTGGTCCACCGCGACCTCAAGCCCTCGAACCTCATGTTTGATGGCCAGGGGCGTCTGCTTGTGACGGACTTCGGCCTCGCGTTGTTCATCGACGACCCCGACCGGACGCGGATCACACGGCACGGGGACCAGGTCGGCTCCTTGCCCTACATGTCGCCCGAGCAGGTAAGAGGGATGCCCGAGCGCCACGGCCCGCCGACCGACATCTATTCGCTGGGAGTGATTCTCTACGAAGTGATCACGGGGCGGAGGCCTTTCACGGGAGAGAGCTACGACCTGCAGACCGCCATCCTGAATGGGAAACCGCCCAAGCCGCGGAGCCTGCGACCGGAGATCGATCCGGCTCTCCAATCGATCTGCCTGAAGTCGATGTCCCGCCTGATCGACGATCGGTACGAAACCATGCAAGACTTCGCCGATGCTCTGGCGGGGTATCTCGGCCGGCCCGCGCGACCGGCGGGCGCGGCCATGCTTGTCAAGGGAGGGCCGGACTCCTCGAACGTGTTCTTGAGTGGTCGCCATCGCCTCAAGATGGCGCGGGTCACCGAGGGCGAATTCGTGATGGGATCCGAGCTCGACGAGAGCGAACGTCCCCCTCACAGGATCCGGATCGGCTCACCGTTCCTGCTGGGCGTCTGCCCCGTGACCCAGGCTCTTTACTCTGCAATCGCGGGCTCGCCGCCGCTCAGTCTGTTCAAAGGCCGCGACTTGAACCCGGTCGACACGGTCTCCTGGTTCGACGCCGTACGCTTCTGCAACCTGCTCTCCGCATCCGACGGACTGAAACCCTACTACGAGATTCGTGCCGACGGACGGATTCACGAGCATGGAGGTACGGGCTACCGTCTCCCGACGGAGGCGGAGTGGGAGTACGCCTGCCGTGGCGGTTGCGCTTCCAGTTACTCATATGGTGACGATGCCGAGCAGCTCGGTGACTACGCCTGGTACCAGCAAAACTCCGAGTCGTCGACGCACGAGGTTGGTCAGCTCGCGCCAAACGGCTTAGGCCTGCACGACATGCACGGCAATGTTTGGGAATGGTGCTGGGACTGGTACGCCCCCTATCCGTCTCGATCGGCAGCCGGCCTTTCGTCTGTTCCCGACCCACGCGGCCCGGCCGAGGGGAGTGAGCGAGTCCTGCGTGGCGGAAGCTGGAACGCCGACATTCACCAGTTGCGCTCGGCCGCCCGCAACTCCTACGACCCCAAGGAACCGCTCTGGTATTTCGGGTTTCGCCTGGCTCGGAGCCTCGAGGCTTGAAACGCGAAAAGCACGCCTGTACACCGACCCTGCTGGCTCCGATGACTCGGAGTTTTGAAGTTGCGCCATTAACTCACAACGGGGTCAGGTTGACGTCGGCCTTGTCGACGTCGAGGAACAGCGGGTCGCCAAGCGTCTGCACCCACCAGCGCGGGTCGACGTTTTTCAAGTACCCGCCCTGCCGCAGGGCGGAAAGCCGGTTCCGGTAAGCGGCCGCCATCCCGCGCCACAGGCAGGGGATCCGGATCTTTTCGAGGGTTTCGCGGAAGCTCACGGGGTCGACGCCAGGCCTCAGAGACTTCGGGTCGCGAAAACTGTCCTCACAGCTTCGCAGGAAGCTCAGGAAGACCAGGGTCGTCTCGACCCGGTCGGTAAAGTCGTCGGCCCAATCACCCCGGGTCTTCCGCATTCTAGGGAGCAGGGCCGGCTCGACCGGGGTCACCTTCGCCACGTTGTCCAGGTAGGCTGACTCCCAGATCAAGCCCGGACGCTCGCGTCCGGGGTGCTCCACTCCCACGTACTCCTGGATCACGGAGTCGTGGATCTCGTACTCGACCACGCCTCCCTGGGCCGGCACCTGGTGCAGGATATTGAACGCGCCGCAGGCGTCGATGGCATCCTGGACATTATCAGGGGAGTAACCCAGGCGGACGAGCGCGTCGGTCAAGGTCCGCTGCCGATGGAACCCCTGTGCCATCAAAAACAGCGCGTGAGGGCCGATCAGCAGGTCGCGGGGCCGAGCATGGGCATGGCCCATGGTGAACAGGTTCGCGATCCGATGAGTACGGTGGTTGAGCGACTCAGACTCTCCGACGATCAGGGCATCGAGCAGCTCATACTCGTAGCCGCGCGACGATTCGGTGCTCACTCGCCTTTGCCTCCAGATGCTGTACGCGGCCTCGCTCCGCAGAAATCCCCCCCACAGCGACAGCATCAGCCGAAGGCTTCCGTGCGACAATCCGAGGATGCGGTCGAGCAGCCGTTTCTGGGCGAACTGGGTGATCTCGGACAGATAATCGGCCGCCTGGCGCGCCACCGTCGAGCTCGACGCCCGGAGCTGCTCTTCGAACACTCGCTCCTGATTGGCAATCAGCGTGCTGGTGTCAAGCGGCCCGAGTCGGAAGGTATGCACGCCACGGAGCATGTTGAACCGATGGTTGCGCAGGTACGAGAACGTGCTGGGCCAGAGCGGCAGGAAGACGCGCCAGATCTTGATCTGGGGGTTCAAGAGCCACTGCTCGACCTCGGTGATCGCTCGAATCTGGACGGTCGGCGGTGTTTGGTCCAGGTTGTCGACGACCAGGACGATGTAATGGAATGGGGCCGTGCCGGCTTCCCGCGTCGCCGCCCGCGACATCTCCTCGAGCGCCGCCCACACCCACTCCCGCACATTGTTGGGCTGTGTCGGCCGACGCTTGATTGCGGCGTCGATGTCGAAGTTCCGCTGCGTACACTGCACGCGAATCGACGACTGGGTGTACAGGAAAAACAGGTGGTAGAAGTCGGTATTGTCCTGAATGTCCCGCGAGTCGAACTGAATGATGAGCTTTTTGTCGAACTCGTCGCGCTTCTGGCCATGATTGGGACAGTGGCACCGCAAGTAGTAATCGACCAGCGTCGACTTGCCCGAGCCGACCGGACCGATGACGCAGACCACCGGGTTGGCGGGCTTTGCGTCCCAGAATAGGTGGTCGAGGTAGTTTTCGTGGCGGTCGACTCCCTCGGGATCGAAGTTGACCGGGTCGTGCCATTCCCGCTCCGAGGTGTAGAGGTTCGCGTAGATCTCCCCCTGCGAGAACCGTCTCGGGTGCGAGGCCCGGCTCGGGAGGATGTCCGAGTCGAAGCAGCGTGTCAACAGCTCGCTGATCGCGGGTGATGCAGCGTACTGATTGACCCGGCTCTCGATGTGGTCAGGATGGATCAGGGGTGAGAATGACATCGAGTGGTTCCCGTATCTTTGGCAACGGGGCTAAGAGACGCGGCGAGGCGGGTCAGAAGCCCCTTTGAAAACGCTGTGATTGCTTGTGCCGGGGCCACCCCCCCTGGCCCCCCCTTCGCAAGGGGGGGAAAGGAAGAGGGGTGCTCGCCGGGG
>JBIOJM010000501.1:0-5340 GCA_044450785.1 Isosphaerales bacterium | reverse complement strand
GCCCTGGGCCACGGCGCCGTGGCGCGCACCGCGGCCGAGCAGGCCGTGGTCCTGCTCAAGGCTTTTCTCGAGCATGACCACGCTTTCAGTGGCGCCCAGTGCTGGGTTAGGCACTGCTCCGCCGGGGCCAGGCGCGCCTGGCCGTAGGCGACCCGCCGGGCTCGGCAGCCGACTGGCAGCGCGCGGTGGCGACCTTTGAGGCGATGCCGCCACGCGAACCCGAAGCGGCCTTTCTGGAGGCTTGCTGCCACGCGATGCTGGCCGGGGCAGCCAGGCGCGTTGGCTCGGGCGTGCCCTCCGGCGACGGGCCGATCGAGGCAGGTCGGGCGATGGACATCCTCCGCCAGGCCGTAGCAATCGGCTTCCGCAGCGCCCGTCGGTACAGGACCGAGCCGGCGCTGGCGCCGCTCCGCGATCGCGACGACTTCCGCTTACTAATCATGGATCTGGCAATGCCGGACCGGCCGCTAGCCCCATGAGACCCACCGTGACGCTGGTCGAGCCAGCCGGGGGACCTGGACAACACGTTGTCCAGGCCACCCCGAGGAGGCAACCTCAACGGATCAGGGATTTCGTGCGTGGCCAGATCTTTAAATTGTCTTTCGTCTTTGGGTCGCGGCACGTCGAAACGGGTGTTCACGCCACCGCCCCGAACGGGTAGGATGTTTCCATCAAGGAGGCCGTCCATGTTCGAGCTATCCGAATCCGCTCTCTCCCTGCTCCGGCTCCGCCTGTCCGGCCAGCGAGTCGAAGTCACCGACGAAACGCGGGTGCCCTATCAAGAGTTGGCCGCCGCCGGACTCGCTGAGCCGGTGCATACGTTCACAAAAGGCCGTGACTCGCATTACCGGCTGACACTGGCGGCCATGGAGAGGAAGGCGGAATTCCTCAGTGTTTCGATCCCCGGTCCATCGCGCGAAGAATCCGCCGCGTAGCTTCGCTGATCGGGCGGATGGTCTGCGGAGCGAGTGCCAGCGCCTCCTCGTGGGTCCCGGCCTTCGCCTCGGCTTCTTCGTGGATGATAATCGCGTCGATCCGATCGCGCAGTCGGGACTTCGCCCATAGCGCTCCCGCCTCCTCACCGTAATCCTTCGTAGGCTGATCGGGGTTTAGCACGCCGGAATCGACGCTGATCCGGGCACCCGTCGCGACGCCCCCGCCGTCACGCTCATCGGGGAAGAACGTGCGTCATGCGATGCCGCGCTCGTGGTCACTCGACCCGATCTGCTCTTGGGGAATGTCGAGCGCGTGCATACGGCCTTCGACGTGGTTTTCCAATCGATCAACCCAGGTGTGGGCAAACTCCTCGGCGTGGTCAGCAGGGCGTGAGGGCGGTTTGTCGGGCATGTCCATGGAGAGCAGAATAGCCCCTCCTTGGGCGGTGCTCAACCTTCACCAAGTTGCGTCCGGCTTCCTCCTCGGCTTGTCGTTCTTCAAGTGGACCCTCAACGGTGGGATGAAGGAGGGAAAAAGCCCAGACACAGAATCTGCCCACCGCCGAAGTTTTTGGCGGCGGCGGGGCCGGAGAGCTTGTGCCGGCCGTTCAGGGTTTCGGTCCTTGGGCTCGCTTGAGCAGGGCCTCGCTTCCGCCCAGAGCGCCTGCCATTCCTTGCGCTCGGCCTCGGGCAGCTTGGCCAGGGCCTTGGCGTCGCGGACGCCGGCCAGGTCGCTGCACGCCTTGCAGTGCTGGAGGGCATCCACGACGACGTCGCGGTCCTTTGCGTTGCCGGTGTCGAGTTTTTTCGAGCACAGCCCGAGGTCGGCGCGGAACCAGTCGCGGGCCTGGGCGCGGAACCGGTTCCTGGCGGCCTCGTCGGGGCGTGGGTCGTCCTCTCCCTGACCGACACCGGCCAGGGCGGCGCGGCCGGCGGCGCGGTGGCGGTGTTTGGCTTGGAGGTCGTCGCCGAGCTTGGGGGCGATTGCCAGCGCCTCGGCCCAGAGCCGGGTTGCGACGGCGAATTGCTTGTGGTCGTCGGGGATCTCGATGCGGATGGTCTCCACGTCCAACTCCTCTCGAATTGACTGCCGAGCACCGGTCGACGGCGGACTCCGGCCCACTCGGCCCGTCGATGCCTCAAGGACTGCGGACGCTCGTATTGACCGGCCGCGGTCGGTCGATTAAGATTATTGCAATTAATTCGAGCCGGGGGACGGACAACAGTGAGTGCTGAAACGGGGGACAAGGTGCGGCTGAAGGCCGGAGCCCACATCGGGGCTCGCGGTTTTGTCGAAGACTTCGACGGAGAAAAGCTAGTGGTCCGGCTGGATGGGTCGCGGATGAAGGTCCGCGCGACGCCCGAGCAGATCACCAACTTCAGCCTCGCCGCGAGAAAGGCCTGGGTGACCGAGCCCGACCGGGCCGTCGGGCGTCGCAAGGGGACAAAGTTGTGCGACAGGGTATCCGTGACTCTCCGCCTCGACCGGGACCTTTGGGAGCAGTTCCTCGGCTTGGAGGAGGGAGGTGTGATCGAAAACCGCACCGCACTCATCAATGGATTGTTGCGCGATAAATTGGCCAAGCTGGACGGCGGGGGACTCCAGAGCTGATGCCCACGAAGTTGACACGCGAGCAGCGCCAGGCGGTTCTGAGCATGCTTGCTCAGGGCCAGGACCGCGACACCATCGCGGCGGCAGTCGGGGTAACACCCGGCCAAGTCTCGGCCATCGCCGCCCATGTCAAGATGGGCACATACGCATCGCCTGTCGCCGACGAGCCGTCGCACCACGGCATCCCGGAGGTGATCGAAAGGACGAGCAATCTGTTCCGCATGCTACAGAGCCTTGAGGGGGCGCAGGAGAGAGAAACGAGACTCGCGCCAATCCTCCTGGGATCGGACGCTGAGAGCGGCGAGGAAGTGGTCTGGAATCCTGACCCGGGCAGCGGCGCGGTCAACCCGCACGTCCTCATCCTCGGGGAAAGTGGCTTCGGCAAGACGTACACCATTGCGTCCCTATCCGCGGAGTTGGCCCAAGAGAACGTCGTCTCCGTCGTCTTCGACTACGGCCAGGGCTTTTCCCCGGCCACGCTACCCCCCGAATACGTGGCGGCAACCAACCCACTGGAGCTGCACGTCGGTCGCGACGGCGTGGACATCAACCCGCTCCAAGTCTTCCCCTCAGACCTGCACGGCCCGGTGAACGTCGCGCAGCGGGTGGCCGATACTTTCGCCCACGTGTACACGCGGATGGGCGTGCAGCAGCACGCCATCGTCCGCCAGGCCGTGCTGGACGTGATGGCCGACGCCGGTATCACACTGGACGCACCCAACTCCTGGGCCGAGGATCTGCCCGCTTTCGCGAACGTGCAGGCGAAGCTCTTGTCCTACGCCGGCAACCCCCTGAACTCTCAGTCCCGGTTTGCCGCGTCCGCCGCCTCGCACATCTCCACGGTTTTCGTGTTCAACACGTTCCGCCAGAACGGCCAGAAGCTGGCCTGGTCCGACATACTCCGCGCCGACAATCGGGCGGTCATTATCCAGCTCAAAGGGCTGGAGCACTCACTCGAGCGGGCCGTCACGGAATTCCTGCTCTGGAACTTGATCGGCTTCATCGAGGCGCTGGGCCCCGGCCCCCTGCGGTGTTTCGTCATCCTCGACGAGGCGCACAAGCTGTCATTCAGCCCCGGCTCGCCGGTGGAGAAGCTGCTCCGTGAGGGAAGGAAATTTGGACTGGGCCTGATCCTGGCGTCGCAGCAGCCGGAGGACTTCAGCCCTGTGGCTTTCGCCAACACGGCGACGAAGATCGTATTCCAGGTCGGCGACGAGCGAAGTACGATCTCTCGTCAGTTACACCGAAAAATCAAGAACGCGCACTCCTTCGGGGAGATTTACCAGCTAATCACGAAGCTGCCCCGGGGATGGGCGTATGTCGTGACCGAGAACTTGGGCCGGGTGGTGCAGGTGGCCAGCTTCCCGGATAGAGTCAGCAGATGGGGCGGATAGGCATCAAGCATTGTCAACGTGGTCCTTCGGCGAATGCAGGAATTCACAAGAAGGCCAGGGCAAAGGGGCAGGCTCTCTATGGCCGTGGCAAGACAACCCAAATCGGCGTTCGTCGATGTAACGCCTGTCTTTACGCTGAAGGACATCGGCTCGAAGATCATCGATCAGCTCTCGACCGATGTGTACACCGGTGCCGGATCGATCCTGCGAGAGTTGGTGAAAAACGCCTACGACGCGTATCTCGGTCTCGACCCGGAAGATTTCGAGTCCGGTGAGTTCAGTAGGGAGATTGTCGTTTCGCGGGAGCGAGAAGCGAACGGAACCGGTAGGCTTTTTATCGCCGACGGAGGCATCGGGCAGTGCTTCGAAGACCTGAAGGCGAACGTGCAAATTAGTATCTCGCGAAAACCCGACGAATTAGAGAACGCGACCGGGTTCCGTGGATTAGGGTCCTGGGCGTCTCTGGGCGCCGGATCAAAGATTGTCATCGCCTCGACCAAGAAGGGAGACCCGCACGAGAACCGTCTTACGATTGACGTCAGAAAGGTCTACAGCCTTCTGAGCCCGAAGACCAATTTGGACGACATTCTGAACAATAAGGGCTGCATTCGAATTGCACAAGGGCCCGCCGGGGCCGACGACCACTACACGACCATCGAAATCGTGTGTGATGGGCCGGTCGAGTCCGTCAAAGGACATGAGTTGAACCGGCTCTACGACTATACGGACCCGGTCGATACTGAGCTTAGGCGGGTATTGGTCCAGCACTGCGCTGTGCCCTACGTGCAGGATGGTGACGTCCACAAGAAGATCCACGAGATTTACTCGAAGGTAGGTTACATCCGTACCCCTATCGTCCTCGACGGCACGACGTTGGAACGTCGATTGCCTGAGAATTTGTCCGCATTTGAATCTACGCCGCTCAAGATCGGAGACCAGGTTGTGGCGATTGCCTGGAAGGTGCATAACCCAGATGCAACAGGAGAAATCGTCAATCTGATCGACGAGGAAGAGCACAACCTGGCGGGCCCAGCCATTCAGCTGACTAAGCTGAACGTACCGATCGGCCCGAAACGACTCTACAACGACCAACATGTTCGGGAGGGCTTACTGGATTGGTATGTCGGAGAGGTGCATATCCTCGCACCGGACATCCTGCCGAACGCAAGCGGTGACGGTTTGAGGAGCGGAACGGCGAAGGATGCGTTCATCCCCGTGCTCAGGGGATTCTACCGGCAACTGGAGCAGGAGGCCGAAAAGAAGTCTCAGCGGATCAGCTTGCGCAGAAACCTGCGGAATGCCAAGCAGGCAGCCGCCAAGATCGTAAGAGGTGGCCTAAGTCCTATACAGGAAAGTCAAGAAAAGGCGAAGGTTGGAAAGGGAGTGGAGCTCCTCAACG
>JBIOJM010000500.1:0-5352 GCA_044450785.1 Isosphaerales bacterium | reverse complement strand
GTGTAGGCGCAAGCCTACCGTGGGTTCGAATCCCACCTCCTCCGCTGCTGAGTGTTCCAGGGGACTCACTGGACGACGAGGACGGCCCACCGGCGCTTCCCGACTCGCACCGTGCGTCGATCCCCGCGCGATAGCTTGAGATCCATGTCCGTGACCCGCTCACCGTCGAGGCTGACGCCGCCCTGCTCGATCAGCCGGCGTGCCTCGCTCACGGTCTTGACGAGCCCGGCTGCCCGCAGGGCGACGGTAAGCGGAAGTGAGTCCTGTTGGCCCGGAATGGCGACCTCGACCTGGGCGAGATCGACGGGTACCTCACGTTTCTGAAACTGGTGGTTCCAACGTTCGACTTCTTGTCCCGCGACCTCCCGCGAATGAAACCGCTCGACGATTTCGGCTGCCAGCGCGATCTTTGCATCGCGGGGATGGCCTTGCTTCAGCGTGGCGATCTCCTCGCTCGAATGTTGCGTAAGCAGGTCGTAATAGCGCCACATGACCGGATCCGGAATGCTCATCAACTTGCCGAACATGTCGGCTGACGGTTCGTTGACCGCGATCGCATTGTCGAGCGACTTGCTCATCTTGGCCCCGTCGATCTTGCCTTGCTCGTCGACCCTGGCGTCGATGCCCTCGAGCAGCGGCGTCGTCATGACGATCTGCGGGCGGATGTTGAATTGCTTCATCATCTCGCGGCCGACCAAGAGGTTGATTAACTGATCCGTGCCGCCCAGTTCAACGTCGCACTCGAGGACCACCGAGTCGTAGGCCTGCGCGAGCGGATAGAGCAGCTCGTGCAGCGAGATGCTAACTCCGCCGCGCCAGCGGTTCGTGAAGTCGTCTCGCTCCATCATGCGTGCGAGCGTGTGCTTGCCGGCGATCCGAACCACGTCGGCGAACGTCAACTTCCCAAGCCATTCATTGTTGAACATGATTTTTGTTCGATCAGGGTCGAGGATCTTGAACGCCTGCTCGGCGTAGGTCCGCACCCCTTCCTCGAGCTCGGCGCGAGACAGGGGAGGGCGCGCGGCATTGCGACCGGTCGGATCGCCGATGGTTGCCGTGAAGTCGCCGACCAGGAAGATGATCTCGTGTCCAAGGTCCTGAAATTGCTTCATCTTGGACATGACGACGGTGTGGCCGAGGTGGAGATCGGGTCGGGTCGGGTCGAAGCCGGCCTTGATGCGCAGTGGTCGACCCTCGCGGAGGCGCTCCAGCAATTCCCCCTCCACGTGGAGGTCGATGATGCCCCGTTTGAGGATTTCGATCTGCCGCTCGGCCGAAGTGTTTTTTTCGTCGCTCATGGAGATGGTGCCACGCCTTTGGTGTAAAAAACGGAGGAGATTACTGGTAACTCGGGTACTCGATCATACACTCGAGCTCTCGTCAACCGACGGACATCACTGGACATCGGGGAGTGCTGTAGCGTATAGGAGAGAGACGACCTTCCTGGCCGGTGCTACATCCCCTACCCTGGCAGAGCGAGGCCAACACCGGGTCTTCGGCTTGCCGAGATGTGCGTTGAGGGCTCATCCCAATGAAGTGGAGATTCCTGGCGGTTTGTGTCGCAATGGCCGTGGTTCTCGGTCTCCGGATCAGTGCGGAGGCCCAGGAAGGTCCCGCACCCACCAAACCCGATGAAAAGGGCAAGACCGCCCCTGTCGTGGCAAAGCCCATCGCGCCGAAGGTCAAGTCGAAGAAGAGCAGCTTGCACTCGAAAACACAGACTTCACCGGGGGCGGATTCGAGCCGGCCCAAATCCAAGGTCGAATACGCGACCTTCGGGGCCGGTTGCTTCTGGTGCGTCGAGGCCACGTTCGAGAGGCTCCCTGGCGTCATTTCGGCCGTTTCGGGCTATGCGGGCGGCAACGTACGCTTCCCGACCTACGAGATGGTCCACGAGGGGGACACCGGCCACGCCGAGGTCGTCATGGTCGAATACGATGCCGAAGTCATCAGCTACGAGGAACTGCTCAAGGTGTTCTGGTCCCATCACGACCCCACGACGCCCAACCAGCAAGGACCTGATGTCGGCACCCAGTATCGCTCGATCATCCTTTACCACAACGAAGCGCAGAGAAAGGCCGCACTGAAGTCGTACCAGGAACTCGTGGACAAGCGGGTTTGGCGGAACCCGATCGTGACTCAGCTCGTGCCGCTGAAGGCGTTCTACCGCGCGGAAGACTACCACCAGGATTACTATGGCGGCAAGCCGCAGGCGGCGAGCCGGCGCAAGACATCGGTCTCGAAAGCCAAGAAAACACGATCAAAGCCGCCAACTCCTTCCCCTTCTGGAGAAGCAACCGGCCCCGCTCAATCGGACGACGCCCCCGCCTTGCGGCCCTGACGCCGGCGGTCAATCGCGGCTGCCGGGTAACTCCGTCGTCAAGTCGGCCGGGAGGGTCGTGCCGGTCGGCGCGGTCTGGACCAGTTCCGCGGAGGCGGCGGATGGGTCCTTCGCCGCGACGGAACTCTTGGCCGCGGCACGTTTCCGGCCCAGGAGCAGGACAGGCTGGTGCGTGCGGCCGTGGAGAAAGGCATCGACCGTCGTCGCCACGGCTCCGCCGGCCATCCGGCCGGCGATCCGGTCGAACCGCAGTCCCGTGTCGGCGACGATCAGGATCGTGATCAGCAAGGTCACCAGATCGGTCGTGAGCGACCAGCCCGTGCTCCAGCTCATGGGAAACCACGGTCGGGAGTTGAGCAAAACCAGATTGTACTGGACGGCGACAGACCAGCCAACCAAACAGAGCATCATCACGATACAAATAATCGCTAATGCGAAGAAAGCAATGACGACCGTGCCCGCCAGCCAGAGGGCGATGGTCCAGGTCATGGCTCTCGTCGCGGTGGGCAGCGAGAGCGAGCAGCGCACTCCGACCGCGGCCATGAATGCACAGGCAAGCGCGTTGCCCGCGACCCAGGTGACATAGGAGCGGATGGGGACTGCTTCGTAGACCAATGCCAGTGTCCAGGCGAGGAGCATCGCGCCCGCCATCCAGCGCAGGGCATAGATGCTGCCGTAGAGCTTCGCCCGGCCGATCTCACCGGGCTCGAGAGGGCTCATCAAGAGAGCGTCCCACGTGCCCCGCTCACGCTCCGACGAGATGGAGACCGCCGCGCGCAGACCGACCCCCCATTGCAAAACCCAGCCCAGAGCGGTTCCGGCGGAACCTCCGAGCAACAGGGCGAGCAGACTCGTCGCCCAGGAATACCATTCGGTGTCCGATTTTACGAACAAGGACCAGGCGATGATGCCCGCGAGCACGAGGCTGCCCAGACCGATCGCGGCTGTGATCAAGACACCGAGCCAGCGGGCGAATCGGCCGAGGGTGCCGACGCGCTCGATGTAAAGCTCCTTCCAGAGCATCGGCCGCTCGCCGAGCGGTGGAACGCGTCCTCGGCGGCTTGCTCGGGGCACGGACCCTGTCAAGGCCAGGCAGCTTGGCCGCAGCCGCCAGGCCGCCACGGCCGTGCCGGCGAACCCGGTCAGTAACCAGAAGCCCGAGGTCGAGAGCGCGGGACTGACCTCCCCGGTCCAGACCAGATCGTTCATGACGAGATAGGGATTGAATGACGCGAGTAAGTCGGCGATCTCGGCGGGCAGACCGAGCCGGGACAGCAACGGGCTGAGCGTGAGGATCAGCATGAGGATGTAGACGGTCAACAAGGCATCCCGCCCCCGGCGGGATACAACCGAAGCACCGACGCCCAACCCGCCTCCTCCGAGGCTGACCGCCGCCAGGACCAACGCGATCGTCGCCAGGTGCAGCAGGCCAAAGCCGTTCCACGCGATCAGGAGGGCGAGCAGTGGCAAGCTCGGCAGCAAGATCATCCCAACCTGGCTCAACTTGCCCAGCAGGCGACCCTGGACGATTTCGCGGGGGCTGACGGCCGTGGTCAGGAGAAGCTGCAGCACTCCGCGCTCGCGTTCGCCGGCCAGCGACCCCGCCAGGACCGCCGGCGCTTGCACCACCGCGATCGTCAGCAAGATCATCACCGAAGTCGACAGAGCAATTCTCAGCTCGGAGATGCTGGGAATGAAGGATGGGTTGCTCATTGCGTCCAACTGCCAGACCCAGATCAAGAAGAACACGATCAGCGCCAGCAACGAGCCGACCAGTGTGCGTACCACGATCAGCCAGCCCCTCGCGAGAGCTCTGCGGCACTCGGGGCCGGCAAGGGGGCCAAACAGCACCGTCGCCAGGTTCACCACGCTTCTCCCGCTTCCTTCGCGTTCGGAAGCTCGGTTGCTGGCAATTCCTTCAAGCAGGCGGCGCGGGTGGGGCCTCGAGTCAGGAACCAGAGTGAGAGCGCAGGGTAAACCGAGGCGACCACGGCACTGAAGACCACAGTGACAGCGCCGGCGATCGCCGTGAATCGACCCATCTGACCCAACGGAAAGACCACAACTCTTCCGCCGGATTGAGCTTTCCCCTGGGTTTCCATCTGCTGGAACACTTTCTGCGTTCTCTCGACCGTGATCGGCAGGACCAGGACCATCATCACGACCACCATCGCAACCCAGCGGAGGATCTTGAGCCAGGCGACCCCGAGGGCGAGCCGGCGTGCCCATTCCGCCAGGGCCATCAGTCCAGCCCCTGAAATGATCATGAGCAGATTGAGCAGCATTCCCGCGCCCACTTCGGAGCAGTAATAGATGGCCAGCCGGACGTCGGAAAACGCGTTCCAACCCATGAGGTCACTCAAATCGGGCAGGTCCGGCTCGACGTTCTTCTCAAAGGCAACTCGCTCCTCCCGAAGAGTCGCCTTCTCGTCCTTGGTCTTGGCGGCTTCCTCCTGGCGCTTCAGCTCGGCGAGCTTCGACTCTCGCGTGGCCTTTTGGACCTCCTGTTGTTTCTTCATCGCCACCTGCATTTGCCGGGCGAACATCGGAGAAACGGCGTACATCATCGCATAGCCGCCTCCAATCAGAAGCATGAGGGAACCGAAGATGATATTCATCAGGCCAAACGTCCGGGGAATCTGGGGGTTGGGAACGACCCACTTCGCCTGTTGCTGGTTCATTGACCGCGGCTCCTGATCGAGATAAAGCCAGAATCTCGGAGGCGAAGAGTCGTCTGAAGTGCCACGCAATCTTCCGCGCGACCACGGGGCTGCTATCATCTTCTCCGAGACAATGAATCTTCGTCGGTGGTTCCTGGATATTGACAATCATCGGCCCGCGCCGGATCGGCCCTGTGTCATGGTCGCGGGGCCTCACGCCGGGGTAAGGATACGAAATTTATTAACTGTCGCATTTGGCCTTTTTGGCACGCGGTTTGGTCGGTAATCTGAGCAACTTGGGAAAGGACTTTCAGCTCTTGGCAGGAGGCCGCGATGATCACCAAGTACCCT
>JBIOJM010000499.1:0-5360 GCA_044450785.1 Isosphaerales bacterium | reverse complement strand
GTTCTGTACGGGTGCGGTCCCGCACAGGTAGGCTTCGGCGGTCAGTTTTTATCCTCCTTTCATCGCCTCACCCTTTCTTCTAGAGGTAAACTTAGTCCCGAGCCACTGCAGCTCACGCGCCCCTACGGGGCGAAATCAACGAAAGCGCAACTTCAAAACGCGCAAGCGAGGGTCGCTCTCGGGACGTGTCCGGAGAGCGTTTAGTCTCGCGACAACAGCCCCTCTCTTGCGCGTCGGCTTAGTCTGATTGGCGCGGGCGAGCCATGCGGCTTCAGATCGTCTGTCAATCGCTGGTTTCTAGCTCGTTGTCGGCTGATTGTTGAAGGCCGAACCGTCCGGAGCGGCCCGTCATTCGGGGGCGGTTTCAGAGCTGCCGCCCGAATCCTTAAACAGACAAATGAACGACGCGCTGGTCGACGCCAACGCGCGCGTGAGAACGGCCAACTCCGACCTGCTCGCGGCCAACGAGCGCGAGCGGGCGCGGTTCAACCTGGCGATGGACGCGGTCGGGCTGTTCCACGGCGAGGTCAGCGAGGACCTGCTGCTCAAGGAGAAGCCGTTCGAGGGACTGCGGACCAAGCTGCTGCGCGGGGCGGCCGACTTCTACAGCAAGCTCGAGGGTCTGCTGAAGGGACAGACCGACCCGGCATCGCGCGCGGCATTGGGCAGAGCGTACGACTCGCTGGGCGAGTTGACCGACAAAATCGGCTCGAAGCCCGAGGCGCTGGCCGCGCACCGCAAGGCGCTGGCCGTACGCCGGGAGCTGGCGGACGTGCCGGAGGCGGACGCGGCCACCCACGCCGATGTGGCGCGGAGCCTGCTCGCGGTCGGCGGGCTCCAGCATTGGACCGGAGACATGTCCGGTGCGATGGCGTCGTACGAAGAGGCGCGGCGGCTGGCCGAGGGTCTGATGGCGAACGTCAGCGCGGGCGATCCGCTTCAGGCCGTCCTGGGCTTGGCTCACGAGCAGATTGGTCGACTGTTTGCGGACACTGGCAAGCCGGCCGCGGCGATGGCGTCAAACGAGCGGGGGATTGCGATCTGGCAGAAACTGGCTGACGCCAGCCCCAACGTGACTGACTTCCAGGCCGACCTGTCCGATATCCACCAGTTCATGGGATGGGTGTTGAACCAGACCATGGGATGCTTCCCTGAAACGACCCCCGTACGGGGGGTTACGCGGGAGCCGGCGCGATGCCGTCGGGCGTTACAAGAAAGGGCCGGGGGGTAATGGGATAGCTCGACGTGCGATGATCCTTGCGCAACTGGCGCTCGGTCCGCTGCCTGAGGCGGCGCCGGTCGGAATAGACAACGAGGGTATCTCGATCCGGGATGCCGGCCCTGAACGGGCTCCCGAGGGGGCCGCAGCACAACCGGTGCAGGTCGGGATGGAGGAGTCGGCTCGACGCCAACCCGTCGCTGGTTGCGATTACGATCACGCGCCCCCCGTCCCGGTGCCGCGCCCCTTCCAGCTTGGTCGGCCAGGCAAGCCGGCACAGGTTTGCGACGGCCACCTGGTGAAGGGCCTCAGCATCCGTCTGCCAGCGGTCCGCGTCCGCGGTGGTCACGAACCGGAAAATGTCATTGCCGCGGAGGGCGTAACAGATCACCACATCGGCGAGCCATTCACTCACGAGCGAATACCGGTTGGCGGAATCGGAATCGAGGTAGCTGCGAGGCTTCAAAAGGGGGAGCAGGCGAGCTTGCGCCTCTTCCCAGGATTCCTGCCCCAGCGACAGATCCATGGATTGACCCAGGCTCTGCACGAAATGCTGGATGATTTGGACCCGACGGGCAGGAGCCGCGCGAACCTCCCGATGGAGGTTGCTCAGAAACACGACGCGGTTGCGCCCGCGGATCCCTTTCTCGTCGAGTTGGAAGTCTTGCTCGGGATGTCGTTGCCGCAACAGCGCCATCACCTCGTCGGTCAGTTGTCGCAGGGCCAGTTCTTCGTCGCGCGTAATCTCCAGGGTGGCCATCAAGTGCTCAAAGGTCGGGTTCCAGATGTGGCGCTCCGCCGCCGGGACCTGGCTGCTGGCGAAGAGCACCACATCACCGCCTGCGATCAGCCAGAAATGGCCTCCTTCGCCCTCCTTGTGCACATCGGCCTTGACGCCGTAGTGGCGCAGGGTCGGATCGCGGCGGACGTCGCCCCCCTGCATTTGCGGGAGCACCTGGTTGAGGATCTTGGGAAGTTCCTCGGCCAGTCGGTCGCTGTCCACGCTGACCGGCATCAGGGAAATCCACAGCCCGACATCATCGCGGTCATGGGGGCCGAATCCGCAGGAGCGTGCCTCGTCTTTTTGCACCTGGTCCCAGTAGGCTGGGTACTCAAGCCGGTAGACTCCCGCGGGATGAAGGAATTTCTTCCAATGGATCGTGGACATGAGCATCCCTGGGAAAAGATAAAGCGAACATTCGTCGTTGCCTCATGCGAGGAAACCGAAGTCCCCTCGATGCCGGAGACAGGACTTGAGCCTGCACGTGCAGAGGGTTAGACGCGTAATGTACAGACTCATTTATGTAATAATCCATAGTCTCAACGAGTGCCTGGCCTGATAGACGGCGAGCGAGACGTACTCTCTCTTCGTGATCGGCCAGCCCGCCAGTCCGTTGTGTTCGAGTGGAGGCCATCGAGGCGCTGCTGGAGACACGAGTCTCGGCTCCGATTGACCGTGGTTCCATGTAAGGCCCGATCTCTCGATTACCCGTTCCAGATTCACCCATCGTCCCGCGCCCGACTGTCCGCGCCAACCATATTTCAGCCTTTACACCGCGAATTTGACGTAAGTCCTCACTCGAGGTCTCAGATTCCGCTGAGTTGCCTCATGCGAGCGACGGCGGCCTTCGTGCGCGGAAACAGATAGCATCCGAATCGGGAATCCTTGGCGTTCTCGATTCGACCCTTGGCGATCCCGAGGTGGATCCGTTGAGGGTCCATGCCAATTTGCTGGGCCATCTCGACGATCGAGTACCCCGGTGGCCGCTCCCCGCGGCGGAGCCTGCCCAAGCCCTAGCGGATTTGGTGCTGGCTACGGTGCTTTGAGACGATCTCCGCAGTAAACCGCCCTCCCCGGCAGGGTGTGAAACCTTCCCGCTCCAATGCTCAGCGATCACAATGTCGGTTTTTCCCGCGCAGGCCAAGGTGCGGATGCGCTCCAGGAGGCATTGTTCCCGTTCCGTGCCGCGGATCGTGCCGACCGGGACTTTGATCGATTGCTCAATGACAAGGCCGCCACGCCACACGATTCTGATCAGAAGGACACCGCCTCCTTTGAAAACGGGAGCTGCCTCAATCGTTCCCATCACCTTCCGGGCCGATTATGATTTGTTGACCAGACCGACTTCCCGAGCGGATTTCCTCAAGAAGGGAGCCGAGCGACATGCCCGAATTGAGCGAGCTGATTCGAGAATACGGCGATATTCTGGCTCAAGAACGCCGGCTGTCGGAGCGAAAGGAACAACTCCGGACCACGATTGCCGAGGAGATGGTCCGGCAAAACCTCAAATCGACCCGCACCGAGCATGGGAGTGCTCTCCGGACCTCTCGGTTCAAGCTGATTCCCAGGCCGGAGCCGGTGCTCAGGTTGCTCTCCAGCGAAGACCTCTTCTTCTTCGCGAACTTCACGGTGATGAGAGTCAAGGAGGTCCTCGTGCCCAAGTACGGGCGAGAAACCTTGATTCCCTTGTTCGAGATCCAGAAGACCGAATTGCTCGTGATCAAACGGCCGCCCGGCATCTTCTGACCAAACGAAGCCCCTCAGGCGCTCGTCCCATCGAACAGAGGCGAAATCACCTCGCCCCGATTGAGATGCAAAGGCCGGCCGAGCTGGTCCCGGACCTCGCTGGCCGGGTCGACCCCGAGCGCATGATAGATCGTCGCACCCAGGTCGGATGGGTAGTACCCCCGTGTGGCCGGATACGCCCCGATCCTGTCGGACCGTCCAATCACCTGGCCGCCACGAACGCCGCCGCCGGCAAACACGGCCGAGAAGACGCCGGCCCAGTGGTCGCGACCCGTGCGCTGGGCGGGATCGTTGACGCTGCTCTGACCGATCTTGGGCGTGCGGCCGAACTCGCCGACCATCACAACCAGCGTCTCGGCGAGCAGACCATGCGCCTCGAGGTCATCGAGCAATGCCGAGACACCCTGGTCCAGCGGCGGCAATAGCCGGGTCCTGAGCTGCGTGCAGTTGTCGGTGTGCGTGTCCCAGTTGTTCATGTGGCCCATATTGGCCTGAACGATCGGCACACCCGCCTGGATCAGCCGGCGCGATAAGAGAAGCGATTGACCGAACATGTGCCGTCCGTAGCGGTCGCGCAACCGCGGATCCTCGCGTTCGATCTCGAAGGCCCGCTTCACCCGGCCCGAGGTCAACATCGTGAACGCCCTGTCCTGGATGCCGGCGAAGGCCCGGCCCGATCCCAGCCGATCGATCGCGGACGACTGGCCGTCGATCTCCGCGAGCAAGGCCCGCCGCCGGCCGATTTTCGCGGCGGTCAGGCCGACCGGGAGCGATAGGTCCTCAACTCGGAAAGCGGGCTCGTTCGGATCTTGCCTGATGTGCCAGGGATCAAATTTCGGACCGAGCACGCCCGCGTTCTGCCCCGAGAAACCGTAGCCGTTATTCAAGTAGGTCGGCAGGTTGATGCCGCTCGGAATGCCATCCCGGCGCGGCTGCACGAAGTCGAGTCCCGAGGCGTAACACGGCCAGTCGGCCCGCGACGCCATGTGCGTCGAGCCGGGCGGCAGGACGTCGACGCCCGTCAACATCATGTGCGTGGCATGCTCGTGACTGGGCAGACCATGCGTCATCGACCGGATCACTGCCAGCTTGTCCGCGCGTGCCGCCAACCCGGGCAGATGCTCGCAGAACCTCACCCCCGGCGCCCTGGTGGCGATGGTCTTGAAATCGCCTCGAATCTCCACCGGCGCCTCCGGCTTCAGGTCGAAAGTATCGAGGTGGCTGGGAGCACCCGTCAGGAAGATGAGCAACACCGACTTGGCCTTCCGCCCGCTCGCCGTCGCCGTTGCCGCCGCCTCTCCCGTCCAGAGCGAAGGGAGGCCAATCCCCAGAAGGCCGGAATACCCGACTTGCAACAGCTCACGCCGTGTCAAACCAATGGCGTGCCGGTGGCCCGTCCGAGATTGATCCATCTTTTCCACGCTCCCTGCTGTGTCCCGCGAGGTACGCTCAAGCCGAATCTCACGACCGTCTATCAAATGTTACACTTTTGTTGGAGATTGGGCAACTCGGATCGGCGACGGAAGACGGCCAACCGGGTTCATTCAGGGCGGCTCTGGGCTGGTGAACAGTTGGTGTTGACCGTAGTGGAGGGACGGTTTCGAGACGCGTGTT
>JBIOJM010000498.1:0-5383 GCA_044450785.1 Isosphaerales bacterium | reverse complement strand
TCCTGACACCACTCCCAGACATTGCCGAGCATGTCGTACAGGCCCCACGGGTTTGGCTTCTTACCCCCAACCGGATGGCTCTTCGCACCGGAATTCCCGGAGAACCACGCATGCTCGCCCAGGGCGTTTTCCTGGTCGCCGAACGGGAACCGCGTGGTGGTTCCCGCGCGACAAGCGTACTCCCATTCCGCCTCCGTGGGCAAGCGATAGCGGAAGCCGTCCCCGTCCGTCTTCGTCAGCCACTCGTGGAAGGCGGTCGCGTCGTTCCAACTCACGTTGGCCACCGGATGGTCGTCCCCTTGCGCGAAACCGGGGTTCAACCAGGTAATCTTCGGGTCTTGCTTCCAATTCCCGCCGATCAAGCCGTAACCACCTTTGCCATCCCGCTCGGCCTCAGTCCGATACTTGGCGTCGGTCACAAACCGGCGGAACTGCCCGACCGTCACCGGATGCGCGGCCAGATAGAACGGCCGAGTGATTCGCACCTTGTGCGTGGGCATCTCGTCGGCAAACAGAGAGCGATCGGTCCTGGGGAAGAGCTTCACGAGCTTGTCGATCTGGGCCTCGGTCGAACCCATCGTGAACGTGCCCGGCTCGATGCGGACGAGCGTCATGCCGATCGAGTTGACGATGGTCCTGTCGGTTGGCACAATCTTCGCGGCGACTTCCTTGATCCCCCAGCAGGCCAGCAGTTTCTTCCGGGCTTTCTCCCGATCGCGATCCGGACGAAAGTCGGCGTGTTGGAGGGGACCGAGCACGAAGTCGAACAGCTTGGAGTCACAGTCCTCATGGAGGACCGGCGCGATGTGGTCCCGCCGATTCCTCATCGCCCAGTGGAGTTCGCGTTCCACCCATTCGGAGAGAGCGGACCGAGGCGACTGGACGATCAAGAACCAATCGCACAAGATCAGTTCATTGAGAATCCTTCGCACCCATTGTTCGGAGGTCGAGATGTCGTCCGGCGCGTAAAAGTAGTCCAGGCCGTGCCATTGGAGCAGGGCGACGATCTCCGTCTCCACGAATTCCCGGTCTTGCGTCGAGTGACTGATGAAGATCTTGGTCATCGCTTTTCCCACGGCGTCCGCCGTCACTCGAAGAACCGTCGGACCACGACGCGGAATTCGCCCAGCCATTCCGGGAGCGTCAGCTCGTCATCGGGTCCAAGCATCCGGTTCGTGCCATCGGCGCCAAAGACATGGGCCAAGCGGCGATCGTCGTCGAGCACGACCACGACCGACACGCCCGCCTCCAGATATTCCGCGACCTTGCCCAGCACCTTCGGCCAGCGATCGTTGGGCGAGAGGACCTCGACGATCAGCTCGGGCGCGACTTCCGGATACTGATCGGGGAGTTCGCCCCGAGGCAAGCGGGCGAAGCTGTAAAACGCGACGTCCGCCCCGCGCACGGTGTCGGGATCGCGCTCCGTGATGACGCCCGTGTCGTTGTTGAACACCCATCCGAGTTGATGGTCCTCAACGAAGTTGCCGAGGACCCTCCCCACCTTGTTGCAGAGATGGCCGTGACGCGGCTTGGGCATCGGCATCGGAACGATCCTTCCCCGGACGAGTTCCTCCGGATAACCAGGATCGGAGCGCCGGGCGAACTGCTCGGCGGAGAGGAGAGTGGCAACGGGGGCGGGAGCCATGCGTGGAACTCCTCAGATCAAGGGCGAGTTGGCTCCATTGTCGGGTGTGCTCGTCCCAAGTTCAACGCAAATCGCGCCGTTCCCGAGGGTCCCTCGACCCCGAGTCGGGCGGGTGGTACTGGTGGCTTGTCTACCAGTGCTTGACGACAGAGTTCATTACAGCTTTACGATGATGACCGGTAGTTGGGGGCCGCAACCTCAAGGCGCGCCGACACACAACGCGATCGCCGCGGCGATTTCGTCGAGTTGATCGGCGGCAACTTGACCCAGCAGACGAACGAAGCGCGACTGCGACACCGACTTGGTTTGAAACGCATCAGCCACGGAATCCTTGGCCAGCCCATTGTCTGCGGAGGCGGGCAATTCGACCATCCAGGGATAATTCGCGTACTGTGGCTTCCAGTCGGTAATCGGGACGATCATGCGCAAGGGGAGACGGCCGATCGTGTCCAGGCTGACGACCACGGCCGGTCGGGTCTTCTGGATCTCGGCCCCAAGGGCGGGATCGAAATTGACCAGCCAGATCTCACCTCGACTCGGCGTGGGAACTATCGCCATGTAGGTCGTCCTTGCCGAAGGCTTCGAAGGCGGTCAGTTGCGGATCGTTCCGGTACTCTTGCTCGGCAAGCGCCGCGGCCGCCTCCAGGATCTCGTCCCGTCGCGCGGGGGGCAGTTGCCGCAACTCGGCGGCCGTCCACCTGCGCACCGGAGGCATCACGTTTTCGACGCTCATGGGGTTTTCTCCAGACCCGGCCACTCGCCGGGCGAGCGCCCGGAACGCGATCATGAAATATGGGCGTGACCCACCAGGTGTGGCCCGGGCGGTTGGTGGGCCCCGCTCCGCTCGACCCCATACGCGGAACTTAAGGCGAGCGGGGGGCGTCAGCCCCCTGTCTTCCGACCCGAACCGACCTCTCGAATGGGTCGTCGGCGTAGGGTGGGTCGAGCGGAGCGAGGCCCCATACGCGAAACTTTAGGTTTGCCAGTCCAGAAGTTCGGGATCCTCCAGGAGTTGGAAGAGGCTCGGTTGCTTCTGGCGGCGCTCCACGCAATCCCCTTCCAATGTCGTGGCGAGGCGGCCCAGTGTCTCCACCAGTCGCTCGGGGTTGTCCAGGTGCTCGGCCAGGTTCGTGATCCACTCCCGGACCGTGGCCGCGGCCTTCATCAGGCTATGGCGGCTGCAATTCCAGGTCGCCGTGACGAGGATCCAGTGTTGCACCACCACGCCGATGAGCTTCGCATAGATCAAGGCCAAGCGCTCTGGTGCCGAGGCCTCCGGCCGATGCTGCGCCAGGCCGTTGTGCGATTTCCAAAGCTTGAACATCAGTTCGATTTGCCAGCGGACGCGGTACAGGATGACGACGGCCTTCCACGTCAGACGCTCGGGTTCGCAGTTGGTCACGAAGATCGTCCAGTCCTGCCACCGCAGGTACGCCACCGACGCCGCCCGGCCGTGCTTCGCCGCTTTCTCGTGCGCCTGCTGCCGCCGGCGCGACGCCACTTCCTGCGGGATCCTGACGGCAATGAGCCGGCAAGCCAGGCGATGCGTCGCGCCCAAGAGAATCGGCATGTCGATCATCCGTTGACCCGCGTCGAGGCGTCCTTGCAGGAAGTCCAGCAGGGACAACTCCCGGCCGTCGCTGTCGGAGACCGTCACGCCCAGTTGCAGACGCGAGATCCAGAAGGCGCCGCCTTGCATCAGTCGGCGGAAGCGCTCGAGGTCGAAATAACCGAGGTCGAACAGCGACAGCGACCCGGCGGGGAGTTGCTCGCGGGCGATCGGACTGACCGCGTCGCCGCTCTTGCCGGGTTCGATGGCGAGCCGTCGCCACGCGCCGGCGAGGAAGTCCCAGAGCAACTGGAGCTTCAGCGCGGCGCGGCCCGACCGCGCGGCGCCGCCACAACCCGGGAATTGCTCGGCATAATCGTCGGGCAGCGCCACGGTGCTGGCGTCGCCGATGAAGACGGCGGTGAAGCCCTGAAACAGGGCGCTGGCCGCCGGCCGCCCCTCCAAGGCGTGCTTCAGGGCGTACTCCAGGACTTCCCGCAGAAAGGCGATGAGCGGGTCCGAATAGCGCCTGACGATGGCCGCCTTGGAGACGTGGACGCCGACCTGGGCGGCCGTCCTCTGGAAGTCGGCCGGCTGGGCTCGGGGATGTTTGAGCACGGTCAACACCAGCGTTCGCAGCAAGGTCATGGCCCCAAACTTGCGTCGGCGTTGGATGACCCCGGTCCGGTCCCCCAGCGCTTCGAGTTCGGGTCCAAAGACCCGTTGCAGATTGTGGGCCAGCGTGCGCAGAATCTCCACTGGGAAGCTCCTTCTTCGAGCACGTGTTCTGATACAACCCGTGAAGTAGAAGGAGTTTTCCCATTTGCACGCCAGGCCAATTCCCTAAAGTTTCGCGTATGGGGTCGAGCGGAGCGAGGCCCACCGAGGGTGGGTGGATGGGTTGCGGTTTCGCCGCGCTACGGAAACCCCCCATCAACTCAAAAGACAGGGGGCTGACGCCCCCCGCTCGCCCTTAAGTTTCGCGTATGGGGCCTCGCTGCGCTCGACCCACCCTACTTATTTCTACAGCGGAAGAACGAGTTGGCCAGACGCGACCAGGTTGCTATATTGAGGGCGCGTAGTTGAAAGGCGGATCGGTTCGTCATGGGATCAGGCAGCCGTGTGGAGAGACCCTCCATGACCCAGGACGAAGTGCGCGCCGCGGCCGAGCGGCTGGTCGAGTTCCACGAGCGGTTCGCCCCCTTGTTCGGCAAGGAACAGGCTCAAGATCACGCCTACACTTACATCAAAGGGTTGATGATCTGCCCCGAGCGCAAGAGCATCGAGCCGATCGCCTTGAACGTCGGCGATGGCCAGGTCTCGGCGCTGCAGAAATTCATCAACATCGCCCCCTGGGACCACGGCGACGTGCAGGTCGAGGTCCAGTCGGTGTTCGCCGACGAATTGGTCCCCACCGCCGTCGGCAGCCCGATCGGCACGGTCGGGGTGATCGACGAGAGCGGCTTCGCCAAGAAGGGCAATCACAGTGCCGGTGTGGACCGTCAGCACAATGGCCGGCTGGGCAAGGAGGACAACTGCCAGGTCGGGGTCTTTCTCGTGGGCGTGACCCCTGGTGGCTCGGCGATGTTGGATCATCAGCTCTATTTGCCCGAGAGTTGGTGCGAAGACACCAAGGAGTGCCGGGACCGCCGCGCCAAGGTCCACATCCCCGAGACGGTTGCCTTCCAGACCAAGCCCCAGATCGCCGCCGGGCTGATCAGGATGACCATCTTGCTGAGCATTGTGACCCTGGATTGGATCACGGCCGACGAGGAGTACGGCCGCAATGGCGAGTTTCTCGACGAGGTGGAAGAACTGAACCTGCGATACGTGGTCGAGGTGCCGGTCACTACGACCGTCTGGACCGAGGATCCGGCCTCGTGCGTTCCTCCCTACAGTGGTCGGGGTCGGATGCCGACCCTTCCGACCCGGGAGTCGGTCGCCTCGGTCGTCATGGTCGCGTCGTGCCTGAGCAGCGAGGCGTGGCAGACCCTGCAAATCCGCGAGGGGGCGAAGGGGCCGCTGGCGTTCGAGTGCGCCGCGGTCCGTGTCGGGGCGGTGCGTCACGGCAAGGCTGGCCCGCCGGTCTGGCTGCTGGTGCGCCGGTCGTTGGAGCCGACACCCGAGGTCAAGTATTACATCAGCAATGCCGACGCCGCGACGCCGCTTGGGGTACTGGCGGAAGTGGC
>JBIOJM010000497.1:0-5385 GCA_044450785.1 Isosphaerales bacterium | reverse complement strand
GCGCTGAAACCAGCCTTGTCGCTTCAATTCCAACGACTGGAACCTCCGCCACTCGCGCCAGTCAACCGGCAAGACGTCAGGTGGTCGCATCCTGCCATCTTACCGAAAAAGTTTAACCTTCTTTGCGCGACGGTCAGTAATCCTATTCCAAATCTTACTCTTCATCTTACTCTTTCTCTCATCTGCGAGCCGTTCGTCAACCCGTCAATCGAAGATTGACCGGCCACTCGAGCGCGGGGCGTGGTCCAGACCGGGCCCATGACAGGAGCGAAGCGATCAGGGCGCCGACGATGAGGGCCGCGGCCAGGAGTGAGGTCGACGCCCAGATCTTGATCCGCGGCGGCCGATATCGCAGCGCGACGCGATCGGTGCCCGAGCCCTCGATGCGGACCGCCTGGAAGCCGCCGTCGACGGGCTGGACGGGATGCTCGCGACCACCGTTGATTCGCGCCAGCCAGCCGGGGTCAAAAGTCCGAGCGATCACCAGGTCGCACGGACCATCGTGCTCGACCTGTGCGACCGAGCCGTTCCACGAGATCAGCCGCGCTGACCGCGCGTCCGGGCGCGCGGGAATGCCGTCCTCGGCCAGGAACCAGGCCACGTCGAGATCGTCGAAGTGGGAAAGCCGTTCGACCAGGGCGCGGCGATGAGCGGCCTTGCGGGCCCGCGGGGCCACGCGCGCTTCCGGAAATGGTTCGTCCAATTGGACGATCGACCAGGCACGCGTCGCGGGCGAGGTCGGGCTGCGATGGACGATGTTGTCGAGCGCGGGGTCGCGCCAGCGACTCAGTTCCTTACCCAGCCCCAGAATCGATCGGTGAGAACCCACCATGTACGCCACCCGATAGCGCCTGAGCCACCGTCTGGGCACGGCCGCCCGCGGCTCATCGAGAACAGTGCCCTCATCACCTCGAAGGAGCCGCTCCTGCAAGAGCACCAGGGCCCGGTTCGGATGAGGGTGCGTGAAACCCAGGTAGGGGTTGCCGGTCCCCAGGCCGGCGCGGACCGGCAGGTCCTCGGTCTGGCCGCCGATCAGTCCAGCCGGTGCCTGGCGCAGCAGCTCGCCCAGGACCGTGCTCTGCCCGGGGAGTGCGATCGACCAGCCCCACTGCGTGGTACCGAGGTAAAACAAGATCCCCAGCTCGACCGCCGCCGCGGCCGGCGGGGCCCACTCGCCGAGCCGCCGTGAGCGCCAGCAGAAGACGATCACCCCCGCGGCGAACCAGGCAAGAGCGGCCCAGAGGATGCCGGCCGGCATTCCTCCGAGGTGGGTATCGAGATGCACGCTCGGCCACCTGGCCCACAAGAAGGCCGCCAGTGCCGAATAACCGCCGAAGACGAATGAAGCGCCCAGGCCGAGGCGGAACCTCGTCGTCGAGATCGTGCGGTCGAACCCCTCTCCTGCCAGCAGGGCCAGGCCGAGGCTCGTCAGCAGGGTGTACCGCGCCGGAACTCGGAAGTAACCGATTCCCGGCAGAGCCAGCATTGAGGAATAACCTTCCGGCCACCAGTGCAACATCGTCGCCATCGCGAAACTAAGCGGAACGAGAATCCGCCAGGGCATCGTGGACCGGTTGCCCGCCCGGCCGAACATGCCGACGAACACGAAGATCAAAGGGATCGTCCCGACGTAGAGCGCGGCTTCGTAGCCCGAGCTCTGTTGACGAAGCCAGTAGGGACCATCGGGCCCGAGCGGTAATTCCCGGATCACTCGCGGCACCGCGAGCTCAATCCAGTGTACGGGAGGAAACGCATAGTAGAGTAACTCGCCGGGCGATCGTCCGGTCTGGCCGACCGTCGCGGCGAGCTGCCAGGAGAGGCCGAGCTGAACGGCCGCGAGGGCCGCGCCCCAGCAGGTCCCGGCGATCAGCCCGATCGCCCGTCCCCATGGCCGGCCGTCGCGGACGGCCCGCCACACGCCTGTCAGCACGACCAATAACGCGGTCCACGTCTGGATCTGAAAATGGCCCAGGCTCAACTGAAAGCCCAGGCAAAGCGCCAGGAGCGCGAGCCATAGGGTGCGCCCGCTCGCCAGGTACCGCTCGGCGATCGAGAGCGCGAGCGGCAAGTACGGCATCAGGCAATAAAATGGCTCATGGCTCGAATGGATTGTCTGGAACCCGCACAGGGTGAAGGACACCCCCGCCAGGGCGCTTCCCCACGGTGAGATGCCCAGGCAGCGGGCGTACCCGTAGGTCGTCGCAACGAGCGCGACGTAATGCAGCCACATCGAGATCCGGTACGCTATCGAGACGTCGAGAACGCTGTAGAGCACGAGGTTGGGCGGATAAAACGCGGCGACGTGGCTTTCGGCCACGAGCGGAACGCCCAGACCGAATCGCTCGCTCCAGAACGGGAGCCGGCCGGCCGATAGGGAGCGCGCGAGCTCGCTCTTGAGTGGCCGATACATCCGGTCCGGGTCCCCGCCCACCGGCTCGTAACCGGCGAGCAACCCGCCCAGGATGGTCCCGACCATCGCCAGTGAGAAGATCAACGGGACTTCGCGACGCACCTTCTCGAAGAGCATGATGCCTTGACCAGACCGTTCGGGGCCGGCGCCGAACATCGATATCCCATCGGGTTTTTCGCCACCGAGACACCGACAGCTCACCGTGGATGTGCCGGTTCCTCGTGGATCGGGAAACGAGCTTCCATACCGGCCGATTCTCCCATTCACGCCCACCTAAGATACCATTCGCAAGATGGACAAGCCCAGAACCCGGGAAGACGAGAAGCAATTCCCTTTCCCGATTGGACCGTCTGCATTTCCTCTGTCGGGTTGCGGGCTCGTTCCACCGTGGATATGGTGGGAAATATCGACATGAGCCCTGCCCAATCCGAGCTATCACTGGAGCGTCGCGCCCTGCTCGCTCGCAAGGGCCGGATCCTTTATGGGAAGTCCTGTGGCACGCCTGGCCGAGGAAGCTGTGCCGAATCATTCGCTCTCCATCAATTGCGGCTGGGCAACCTCGATGTCGTCCGCGACTTGCTCCAATTTCTCGAAGGCCAGCTCGGCTCGCTCAGAGCGCACGACCCCGATGACTTGATGCCGATGACCGAAGCACTCGTCACGCGGATCCGAGGGCAGCTTGAGAACGAGACATAGCAATCGGGATCGATGGCGGGGTGGGTCGAACGACGTGTTGCACGTCGTGAGGCCCACCGAGAGCCCCGTGTCTCCGTCCAGAGGGTTTCGGTGAAGGAGGTCGTCCATGAAACGCAGCGGATCGCGACTCACAAGAAATGCCTCGGCGTTTGCCCTCTTCCCGATTCTCGGGATGCTGGGCGGGATCCTTCTCGGCGCGATCCGTGTATGGATCTTGCATGCCGACGAGTTCGCGGCAATCAGCTTCGTTGTGCAAGGCGGATTCGTCGGGTCGGTCCTCGGGGCGATGGTCGCCGTTGGGGTCGCCGCACTCGAGCGGAGAAGCCTCACCTCGCTCAAGAAGCTGATGGGTTTCATCGTGGTCGTCGCGGTGCTGCTCTGGGCCGTCATCACGTTGCTGCGCGACCTGGCCGCCAACGGGACTCTCTGATGCCCTTCGATGATCTTCGTGCCCATCGTCTTGATGATCCGGACGCCTCCGGCCGTTGTCCCCGCGCCCATCGCCACCGCGCAAGCCACCATGACCCAGAGCGGAACGTGGAAGTGCGCGCCGGCCTGCGATTCGCCGGAGTAGAGGGCCAGGCTCATCGCGATGATGCCCATCGTCTTCTGGGCGTCGTTGCTGCCGTGCGACAGGGCCATGAACCCGGCCGAGGCGACCTGGAGCCGGCGGAAGATCCACGACAGCCGGGACGGGCTCCGCCCCCTGCAGGTCCACACGATCGCCACCATCAGCACGAACCCGAGGGCGAACCCCACCAGCGGGCTGACGACCAGGCTCTCGATTACCTTGATTGGAAGCTCATTTACTCCGTGCCGTCAGCGGGCTTTTCTGACCGCGCTCGTTCTGCACCGGCACGACCACGAGCTCGATCGGCGGTGAACTGTCTTCGGTTCCCGCGATCTCCGCCTTGCCGACCGCGTAGAACGGCCGGACCATCGGTTGTGCCCAACTCTCCGCCAGGAGAGAGACCGTCCGCTCGCTCTGGGTCTCGGTGACGAGAACGCCATTCAAGCCGATGTTGAGCACGCGTACTCCCTGCGGCAAGTTCTTGACCTCGATCGGCACGCGCCCTTTGAACGCCGGCCTGCGCTCGACAGCCAGGGTCATGGTCACTTGCTGGCCGGGATGGATCTCGACCCGGCCCGGCCGCGCGGTCACCTTGAGATTGGGCTCCGGGGTGACCGTGATCCAGCCCCCGGCCGGGCCGCCGGGGTCGAGCTGCTGGGTGTGGCCTGAGAGCGGCGCCGCGATTGACGAATCAGGCAGGGCGCGCGCGACCACACGCCATGTGGGGGGCGAAAAGGACGGGGCCGACGCAGCCGCGGTCAAGCCCAGCATCCCTCCCAGCTCGCCGCGGTCGACGACGGCCGGCGTCGCGGTGACGCCTGGAGGCAAATCCTCCGCCTTCACCTCGATCGGCCCGTCGAACCCGTCGAGACGGACCACATTCAGAGGAATCAGGGTCGTTCCCCCTCGCGGGATACTCGGGTTCTCCACGCCCAGGTCGACGCGGAACGAGGGGCGAGGCCGGCGCACGACGAGATGATAGCCGAAATCGTCACCACCCAGACTGCGGACGTCCGCGATTCGAACCAGATAGACGCCGTCCGAGGGCGCGTCGAAGGTCACGCGCGAGTCCTTCGAAAACGTCGGTCCGCCGTCGTCGTTCGCGTAGGTGAGCGTCGTCGCCGGCACACCTCCCGGCGGGAAGACCGTGCCGGGAGGATGCACCTCGACCTTGTACATCGGCTGACCCATCGGGTGGTCTTCGGGCGTGGTCTCGAGCATCCCCAGCCGCTGTCCTTGCTGGTTCCAGAAAACCGAGTCGTCATCAGGGTTCCGCGGCAGCGCCTGGATTCGACCCAGCTCACGTCCAAACAGAATATAATCATTGATGGCCAGGTTGCCCCACCGGGTGAGTCGAATTCCGGGGGCGGTCGACGGATGATCCCGAAAGGCCATTTCGGTCTGGTCGATCGGGCGCAGGACGGCCCGCGGAATCGGCTGGCCCGTGCCATCCAAAACTTCGACCACGGAATCGATGGGAGAACCGAGCCGACGGCCATAAAGCTCGACAATGATCCGCTCGCCCTTGCGGGCCCGGAAGCGGTAAAAGTCGATATCCCCTTCGTGTCCAATGTGACCCGAAACGCCGCCGGGAACGGCCAGCTCTTCTGCATTGGGCCAGGCGTCGTTGCTTTCCTGTTCGATTCGCTGTGGACCATCCGCGACCACGACCGTCCTGGTGGCAACAGGCGAGAGGAAGGGCGGAGGG
>JBIOJM010000496.1:0-5402 GCA_044450785.1 Isosphaerales bacterium | reverse complement strand
GTCCCAGGCCGGTCAGAAAATCACATGCGGTGGGTGTGGAAAACCGATGACGGTTCCCGTACCGATGGAAACCGTCGGCCCGGCTGCCGAGCCGGCGCGAGCCTTCCGGTTCAACTGCCCGTCGTGCGGGCGGAAGTTCTCAACGAAGCCCGAGCTGGCCGGCAAGAAGATCCGCTGCAGCGGCTGCGGCGCGGGAGTTCGAGTGCCGCAAGGTGATGTCGACTCCGTTTGAGGTTTCCGGTCCCATCTCAGCCGACAAGTTCCTTGATCGGCTGGCCGCCGTCGACGATCTTGATCGGTCGACCGCGCGGCGTGGTGTACTGGGTCTGGAGGTTGATGCCCATCGTCTTGGTCAAGGTCGCGATCAGATCCATCACGCTGACGGGATGGTCGACGACGTCGACGCCGTCCTTGTCGGTGGCGCCGATGACCTGGCCGTTCTTCATGCCGCCGCCGCCGACCACGACCGACCAGCTCCGAGGCCAATGATCGCGCCCCGCGTTCTGGTTAATCCGTGGCGTGCGGCCGAACTCCCCCATCCAGATGATCGTGGTTTTCTCGAGCAGACGGCGGTCGGCCAGGTCGCGCATGAGGGCCGACATGCCCTTGTCGAGCTCGGGGAGAAGTCGTTTCGAGAGTGTGTCGAAATTGTTGGTGTGGGTGTCCCAGCCGTCGAGTGAGACCTCGACGTAGGTGACTCCCTTTTCCACCAGCCGCCGCGCCATCAAACAACCTGAGCCGAACGAGCCCTTGCCGTAAGCCTCACGGACGGAGGGCGGTTCCCGATCCAGGCTGAATGAGTCCTGATAACGGGAATTCATCATCCGAAGGGTCTTGGCGTAGACGGCCTTGTGATCGATGGCCGCTTGAGCGTGGCGCTGAGCGGCGAACCGGTCCTCGACCTGGCCCAGCATGTGGAGCCGCCGCTCCATCCTCCACGCCTCGACGTCCTTGGGGGCCCGGAGATTGGCGATCGGGGCATTCGGGTTCTGGACGACAAAGGGCGCATACGACATCCCCAGGAATCCCGCCCCGATGCCCGGCGAGTTGATCGCGATGCAATGGGGAAGATCGAAATTCTCGAGCCGCTCGCCCAGCTCGACCGCGCAGTACGAGCCCCAGCCGGGGTGAACCACCGTCGGGTTGGGTGTGTACCCGGTGTGCATCACATAGGTGCCGCGATCGTGGTTTCCTTCCTTGGAATCAAGCGAACGGATGATATTCAGTTGGTGCATATGCCGGGCCATCTTGGGCAGATGCTCGGAGATGCGGACACCGGGTGCCGAGGTGTCGATCGGCCGGAATGGACCGCCGTTCTTCTCGCTGTCGGGTTTCAAGTCCCAGATGTCGAGGTGGCTGGGACCTCCCCCCATCCAGAGCACGATGCAGCTCCGGTTCGTCTTGCGAAGCTGTTGGGCCGAGGCTTCGAGGGACGAGAAGAACTGGATCGCCGGTACGCCGAGCGCCGTCGAGGCGAGGTGTCCCAGCCAATGTCGCCGAGTCATCTGGTTGAACGGCCGAGGTACGTCGGACATGGAATGGATTCTCCTGCGGTCGGCGGGGCTCGATTGCGGAAGGCGCCTCGTCACATGACGAGGCAGGATCGCGCGATCGGGCCGGAATTCTAGTGAATCAAGACGAACTCGTTCGAGTTGAGCAGGGCCCAGAACAGGTCTTGCAAGACCTGGATGCTATCCGGATACGAACCGAGATACTGCCCCGCCTGGGCGGTCTCCTTGGACGAGGGATGCCGGCTGAGGGCTGCCAGGTAGATGGAATCCACCATGAACGCATCGGGCGACCTTGCCTGCCGCGGGGCCTGGGCGATCACGTCGCCCAGGAAGCTGCCCGGCTTGCAGGAGAGCGCGTCATTCATCAGCTCACCGTTCATGATCATCAGCGCCTGGGGGATCGTTCCCTGGAAACTGGTCGACTCGCCGTCTTCATCATTGGCGAATGTGAAGAGGAACTGCCTCATCCAGGCGTCGCGCTTGCGGTGATCTTCGTCGCCTGACCCGGCTCGATTCGCTCTCGTTGCGGTCAGCAGCGAGTCGAAGAACTGCTCGGGACTCATCGGCTTGAGCTGCATCTGGCTGAACAGGCCCTCTTCTTTTTCGCCGGGCCTGTTCTTCATGCTGCTGAGCTGGTAGGCGCGGCTCTTCATGATCCAGCGGCACAGCGTCTTGACGCTGTATCCGCTCTGCTTGAATTCCTGGGCGAGCTTGTCGAGCAGCTCGGGATGGCTCGGTGGGTTGTGGGAGCCGAAGTCATCGACTGGATTGACGAATCCTCGTCCCAGGAAGTGAGCCCACATCCGATTGACGAACGCCTTGCCCAGCGCTTCGTTGTTCGGGTCGGCGATCAACTTGCCCAGCTCGGCGCGGCGGATCACATCGGCGCCTTGACTGATCTTCCGCCCGTCCAGGAATCTCGGAAACGTGACTCCGACGAGTCCGTTTCGCTTGTCGAAACGCACGTACGAGTCGGTCGGTTCGTCCGTCAGCTCGGTGTGGTCGTACGCATCAAGGCCGGTCGCGGCGGGTTTACTCACGTTCTCCGTCTTCATCCCCTTGAAGAAGGCGTTGATCCCCCAGAAGTCGATTTGCTTCCACTGGTTGGTCGGGTGGTCGTGGCATTGGGTGCACTGAATCTGCTCGCCAAGGAACAGCCGCGTCGTGCGCGAGGTGAGGGGAACCGCATCGAACTCGAGGTGGGCGAGGACATAATTAACCGCCCCATTTTCCTTGTTTGACCCGGTCGACGACACCAGCTCATGGACGATCTCGTTCCATGGCCGATCGGCGGCGAACTGTTTTCGCAGCCAGTTCGTCAGCGATGCGCGGTCGACCATCCGGCCCTGGTTCTGGCGGCCGATCAAGAGGACGGTCCACTGGGTCGCAGCATTCTTGGCGTAATCGGGATGCTCGAGGAGGTACTCGATCAGTTTTCCCCTTTTATCGATCTCGCGCGTCGACAGGAACGCCCTCGCCTCCTGGACATTCGGGATCCGACCCAGAAGGTCGAGATAAGCTCGTCGCAAGAATTCGTCATCCCCCGCCGGCTTCGCCGGTTTGACGCCTGCTTTGTTCCAAGCCTCCTCGGTCAACTGATCGATAAAGGCCGGCTTCAAGCCCGATCCCTTCTCGGCGGCTGTCGCCAAGCTCACGGCTCCCAAGACCGCGGCCAGGAAGAACCCACAACCGGCGGCCAGCACCAGTGGGGACCAACCATCGCCATGTGCCGCCCGTGTCCACCGTGCTTCCATGGACAAACCCTCGTATCGAAATCTGAGGTCACCAGACGCTGCAGGATTGCCTGATCGTTTCCGCGGCGTTCAGGTTACGGCTCTCACGCCGTCACGCCGAAATGTGTCTCACGATGCGCTAATCCTTGGGCGAATTCTTGAGTGCATGCAAGATGGATTGATCACTATCACCAAACCTATACGATCCAACTGGACGAAAGTGACTCGGAAATCAATTCTCCAGGTAAAGCGCTTTCGAAAACAAGTGGCGACCGTCCGGTGCGGATCAGGGCATGGTTCAAATTGCGTGTTTCGCGGGTAACATGAGCTGGGGATAAAGCAACGTCGCCATTAGCGGTGCGAAAGGCGACATAGGGACCCGGCGGGTGTCGACCCCAGCCGCCCTCAGTTGTAACCTCCTCTTGAACCACGCCGAGAATCGATCGTGGTGAAATGGCTCAGGCGGTCTCTCGGTGATAGTGGATCTCATGGAGCCGGCGGTACAGCGCCGAGGTCCGCTTGAGCTCGTGGTCGGTCCCGACGGCCTCGATACGTCCTCCGTTGATCAGGACGATGCGGTCGGCGACCTGGATTGACGCCAGGTTGTGAGAGATCAGGAACGTGGTCCGACCCTTGGCGAATTCCTCGATGGCCTTGCGAATGAGCAGTTCATCCTGGATATCGACCGCGCTGATCGCCTCGTCGAGGTTCAGGATGGCGGGATCACGAAGCATGGCGCGTGCCAGCGCGATCCGCTGGCGCTGACCGCCTGAAAGGCCATATCCGCGCTCACCGATCAGGGTGTCGTATCCCTGCGGCAACGCCATGATGAACTGGTGGGCATAGGCGCGCTCGGCCGCTTCGACGATCGCCGGGCCCGCGGCGTGCGAGTATCCATAGGCGATGTTGTTCGCGATGGTGTCCTGGAACAGGATCGTCTCCTGGATGACCATGCCGATCTGGCGGCGGAGGCTGCGGAGCTGGACCTCGCGAAGGTCGTGGCCGTCGATTCGAATGGAGCCGGAATCGACGTCCCAGAATCGCGGCAGCAGGTTCATCAAGGTCGTTTTGCCACACCCGTTGGGACCGACCAGCGCGATCGTTTCGCCGTGGCGAACCTTGAGATTGATCCCATGCACCACCGGTAAGCCTTCCGCATAGCCGAACGTCACCTGATCGAACTCGATGCTCTGACGATGGCGCGGCAAGCTGCCGGCCCGCTTGTTTTCGGAGACCTTCGGGCACCGATCCATCAGGCTGCAGATCCGGTCGGCCGCCGCGGACGCCCGCTGGATTTTGGAGTGGACATTGGCGAGCTTCCGTATTGGATCCGATGCGGCCGCGAGCATCGTGTAGAGCGTCAGGAGGTCCTGGATCGCCATCTGCTCGGCCGCGAGCTGAAGCCGGAACAACCCCAGGTTCAAGTAAATCGTCTGGTTCAAGACGAGGTACGAACCGGCGAGGAGTGCGATGACGACGGTCGTCAGGGTCAGCATCTCGAGAACGGGGTCGGACATGGCGTCGATCTTGGCCACACGGACGCTCTTGCGATACAGGTTCTTGGTCTCGCCGAAGAAACGCCGGCGCTCGACCCGCTCCGTGGCGAACGCCTTGATGATCTTGATCCCCTGGAAACTTTCCTGCAGGATCTTGTAGATCGTCGACATGCTTTCCAGCGAGCGCCGGACGGCTCGTTTCATGATCTTGCCGACGCGGTACGTCGTCGCGACCGAGATCGGGACCAGGACCAAGGTCAGGCAGGTCAGCCGCCAGTTGATCCAGATCGCTCCCCCCAGGCAGGTCACGAACCTCATCGGCTCGCGGATCACCTTGCTCATCAAGGTGTTGAGCCCCTGACCGAACGAGTCCATGTCGTTCGTGAATCGGGTCATCAGCTCCGAGGAGCCCTGGTCGGAAAAGCTCGCCAGGTCGAGGTTGATCGTGCGGCGGAAAAACTTGTTGCGGATGTCGAGAAGGGTCAACTGCATCACGTGGGCGACCAGGACCTCCTGGAGGAACATGAAGACGCCCTTGAGCGCCACCCCCAGCATGACGAGCGCGATCAGGAGGAGGAGACTCTTGAAGGGACCGTTCGGTAAATATTGATTTACAAAGGGTTGTGCAATCTGACATCGTTCGAGTGCCTTCGCTTCGCCCG
>JBIOJM010000495.1:0-5413 GCA_044450785.1 Isosphaerales bacterium | reverse complement strand
GCTTCGAAGAGGCGGGGGTGATCGGGCTCAGGCATCGGTCGCTTTCCGGAGTAGGGGCAGGAGCTCGGCAGGGGTCAGGACCGGGACCGACGAACCGGCGAAGTCCTTGGGGTTGCGGGTGACGATCGCGTCGAGGCGGGCTTCCACGGCGCAGGCGATATGCAGATTGCCCTCGAAGTCGGAACCGGGCAAGTTCGTCGCCATTTCCAGGGCCGTGCGGTCACGCGTTAAGTAACAATCTGATAGGACATTGCGTCGCGGATACGTTCGGGCGACGCAAAATCCTGTTAGACGTAACTCCAGTTCCCGTAAGGAGGTGACACTCGGGAGCGGTTTTCCCCCAACACACTCGTGTGCGTCATACGTCCTCGGTGTTTCCCTCATACCCGTTAGACGAGGGCGCGTCTCGTACCGGCCTCTCTGTGGGAGGGGGCGCCGTCCCTCGATCGTTCCACTGACCACTGACCGTTGCGGCTCTGCCGCGTTAGGATGGATCCAGTCGCGAACTCCTGGATTCAGTAGACGGGTATCCCCATGTCCGACGCCACCGGCGGACAGTCCGACGTGTCGGCCCTGTTCAACCGCCACAAGGAGCGCCTCCGGCGGACGGTGCGGCTCCGTCTCGACCGCCGGCTCACCGGGATCGTCGATTCCTCGGGCGTGCTCAAGATGGCCCGCGAAGAGGTCGAACGCCGCGGCAGCGAGCCGGCCGGGACCTCGGCCGGCTCTTTCCTCCGGCTTCGCCAGATTGTCGGTGAGGTCTTGTTGCGTATTCACCAGCAGCGGCTCGGTCCCGACGTGCGGGGCGACATTTCGCTGTACCGAGGCGCGCTGCCGGAGGCCACGTCAATCTCCCTGGCCGCCCACCTGCTGGGCACGGATCCGGCGAGGCGAGCCGGTGACACCCGAAGAATACGAACATCGTCCCGATCTTCGGCGTCGGCGAGCATGAGGGAACGCATTTTTACGTGATGCAGTTCATTCAGGGCCAGGGCTTGGACGCGGTCTTGGACGAGCTGAAGAAGCTGCGCGATGCGCGCGCGACGAAGTCGTTCCACACGACGACGCCTGAATACCCGGAGAAAGGGCGGGTGGCGGCAGACATCGCCCAGTCGCTCGTCACGGGCCGGTTCGCGATCGGCGCAGGCGCCTCCGCCTCCCCGGCGGGTGCGAGCGCCACGGAGGCCTGGAGCTCCGCGTCGGCACCGCTTGTCCCGGCTTCCGCCACTCATTCCGACGCGAGCATCCTGGCGCGGCGGGTCTCGACAACCGAGCGGCTCTATCGCTGGGGCCGGCGAAACCCGGCGCTGGCGACCGCGGTCGGTCTGGTCGCCCTGTTGCTGGTGGCGACGACCGTCGGCTCGATCGTCGCCGCGGCCAGGTTCCGCAATATCGCCGAGGCCGCGCGCATCGCCGCCAGCGATCGCGATCCGCGAGCGGCTCGCGGCCGAGCACCCCGCCCTTCCGCGGTTCCGGATGGCCCTGTCACGGTCGTTCAATGGCGTGGCGCTCACCGTCGATTCCGGCGCCGAACAGCTCGACGCGTATCGGCGCTCGCTGGAGCTACGGCTGAAACTGGCCGGCGAGATCCCCGATGACCCCGATCTGTTGCACGGCCTGAGCGAATCGTTCCTCAACCTGGGAATTCAGCTCTGGGTCAGCGGACACCGGGAAGAGACGCTCGAGCCCGTCAAGCACTCGATCGATTACGGCCGCGCCGGGCTGGCCCGCCGGCCCAACGACCTGGAATTCGCCTTGGACCTTGGGACCAGCTACGGCCTGGCTGCCGCCTACTACCGGCAGCTAGGGCGCCGCGCCGAGGCGCTGGCGATCTCGGCCGAAGCTGGAAACCGGCCTATGTGAACGAGGACCGTTATATCCACCTCGGGCAATATGCCGGCCGGCCGAGCTCGTCTATCTATGCGCTGACGCATGTCGCCTCCGATCGCGAGCGCACGTCGCTGCTGTGCCTGAACGGGTCAGGGCCGTGTTCGATCGTAACCCCAGCGCCCATGTCAACGACGCCGTCATGCTGACCGATTGGTTGGAATTCCAGGTCCTGCGACCGCAGACCGAAGGGCCGCTCCGCGACATCGTCTTCCCGGCCGACCCGTTTGCCCGCTGATGGCCGCCCTGGCTAAAGTGCCGTGACTTACGTCGTGATGCAAAGCCTGCAACGGTCGAGGGACGCGGTCCCACTATGCTTGACAAGGCTCGATCGATTCTCTAAAGTGACCGAACTTGTTTAATCGGTAAGTGTCTCCGTGCGCTCATCTTTGGACCGCCAGCGACTGGCGGTTGCGGTGAGGGTTTCTGGTAATTCTCCGACCGGTCAGACACATCGTCGCGGCTCTTGCCTCACCTGGTGCCGAGTAGAATCTCCATGGACAACCCGATTCAGGTCGACCTGGGTCGAATTGCGCAGGATCTGCAAATTCGGCGCTTGCAAGTCGAGAGCGTCGTTCAGCTCCTCGACGAGGGGAACACCGTTCCCTTCATCACGCGCTACCGGAAAGAACAGACCGGCAACCTCAATGAGGTGGTGATCGGCGAGATTCAGCTCCGCGTGCGACGGCTCCGCGAGCTGGCCGACCGGAAGGAGACGATCCTCAAGGCGATCGAAGCCCAGGGAAAGCTCGTCCCCGACCTGGCGACCGCGATTCGCGCGGCCGAGAACCTCAAGAGGCTCGAGGATCTCTACCTGCCGTTCAAACCCAAGAAACGCACCAAGGCCTCGGACGCACGCGACCGCGGGTTGGAACCGCTCGCCTTCCGGGTCTGGACCCGTGACGAGACGCTCACCGATCTGGCCGCGGCGGCCCAGGAATTCGTGAGCGCCGAGAAGGGGGTCGAATCGATCGAGAAGGTCTTGGAAGGCGTCGAACACATCCTCGCCGAAGCCATCAGCGAGATGGCCACGGTGCGCGACGCGGTGCGCAAGGTCGTCTGGAAGACCGGCAGGATCGTGACCGCCAAGGCCGAGATCCCCGAAGGGCAAGGCCTCGAGTATCGCGACTATTTTGAATACTCCGAGCCGGTCGCTCAGATCCCGCCCCATCGGGTATTGGCCATCAACCGTGGAGACAAGGAAGGTCCGCTCAAGGTCCGGCTCGATGTGCCTCGGCCAGAGGTTGAAGCCGCGCTCTTCGGCCAGCTACCCCTGGAAGGCCACCCTCACGTCGAGCTGTTCCGTTCCGCGGCGGTCGACTCCGTGGATCGCCTGATCCTCCCCAGCATGGAGCGCGAGGTGCGTCGTGATTTGACGGAGGCGGCGGAGCGACACGCCGTCGAGGTCTTCGCCAAGAACCTCCGTAGCCTGCTCTTGCAGCCGCCGATCCCCAAGCAGGTCGTGATGGCCATCGACCCCGGCTTCAAGACCGGGTGCAAAGTCGCGGTGCTCGACCGAGGCGGCGATCTGCTCGACCAGGGGGTCATCTACCCGCATCCGCCCCAGAATCGGCGGTCTGACGCCAAGCTTTTCCTCAAGGACCTGGTCGGCAAGCACCAGATCGGGGTCGTCGCGATCGGCAACGGCACGGCCTGCCGTGAGACCGAGGAGCTGGTCGCGGAGATCATCGCCGAGGGAACTCAGTTCAGCCAGGGCGACGGCGCGTCGCCCGGCGTCGCGGAGCCAGCGCCCCCGCCGGCTGAGCCAGCGCCCCCGCCGGCCGAGCCGCCGCCTTCTGTCGCGGTCGCTCTTCCGGAACACCCGCTCGCGGACATGTCCTCGCTCGAGAGTCCCTGGCCACACTCTCTGGAGCAGGGACCCGTCTCCTCCGGTGAGACGCCCGAGGACGGCACAGTTTTGAGTGAATCCCATTCGGCATCAGAGCCTCACCACTCACCAACGGCCGAGGCGCCGCTCGAGGCACTGCCGCCGATTTCGGGAGGCGCGCCGGACTCCCCTGCTCCTGAAGCCGAGATCGAGGCGTCTTCAGGCGCATCCCCTCCTTCCGATACGGGTCCCAACGTTCTACGGAACGGCGGTGGTCAGGGGCAGGGCGACGATCCGGGCACGCGGCCGGCTGAGCCGGAAGCCGGCGCCCTACCGGAGGCGACGCCGCACCATGAGCCGGTCGCGGCGGAGGGTCATGCCGACTCGTCGCCAGGTGCCGAGCCCGGTCCGACTGCCGAGTCGCCCGAGCTTGTGCCGGGACCGTCCGCGCAACCGGTGGAAGCGGCCGCGGCGACGTCACCGGGGCAAGCCCAAGCGGCTGGCGTGCCCCCGGCCGCCCCACTGGCCCGCGGGCCCAGATCGACGGGCCACGGCAGGCCGGAGTCATCGCGGTCCCGCCCCCCGCGAAACAGACATGCATCCTCGCCTCCCCAGGAGCCTCCCAAGCCCCACCCGGCCGACGCCTTACTCGCTCAGCTCGCCTATGTCGTCGTCAACGAGGCCGGCGCGAGCGTCTACTCGACCAGCCAGGTCGGCCGCGACGAGCTTCCCGACTCCGACGCGACCCTGCGCAGCGGAATCTCGATCGGCCGCCGACTCCAAGACCCACTGGCCGAGCTGGTCAAGATCGAGCCGCAAAATATCGGCGTGGGGCTCTACCAGCACGATGTCAACCCGAAACAGCTCAAGGACACGCTGGAAGCCGTCATTTCCAGTTGCGTGAACTTTGTCGGCGTCGACTTGAACACGGCGAGCGTTTCCCTGCTGCGGCACGTTTCCGGCCTCAACCACTTGACCGCCCGGCGGATCGTCGAATACCGCAAGGAGCACGGTCCCTTCGCCGGCCGCGACCAGTTGACGCAGGTTGAGGGAATCGGTCCTGCATCCTACACCCAGGCCGCGGGCTTTCTCAAGATCCCCGAAGGCCAGGACCCGCTCGACCGAACCTGGATCCACCCCGAGAATTACGCCATCGTCACCAGCCTCCTGGAAAAGGCCGGGTTCACGCCCGACGTCGTCCGGGACAAGGTTCGTCTGCCCGAGCTCCGCGCCAGGCTGGCCGAACCCGATTTTGCCGCGCTGGCCCGCGAGCTGGGACTCGGCGACTTCACCCTCCGCGACATCATCGAAGCCCTCGCCCGCCCCGAGCGCGACCCCCGAGAGGACCTCCCCAAGCCAATCTTCAAGAAGGGGGTCCTGAAGATCGAGGACCTGAGCGCGGGCATGGAGCTGAAAGGGACGGTCCTGAACGTCGTCGACTTCGGCGCATTCGTCGACATCGGTCTCAAGGATTCGGGCCTGGTGCATATCAGCCAACTGGCCAATCGTTACGTCAAGAGCCCGCACGACGTGGTGAGCGTCGGCGACGTGGTGACCGTCTGGGTGATGGGGGTTGACCAGGAGCGGAAGCGTGTCTCGCTGACGATGGTCAAGCCGGGCATGGAGCGGCAGCGTGGAGCGAATGCCGGCTCGCGGCGTGGGGGCGGGCCGGGGGGCGAGCCGCGGGACCGAGAGGGC
>JBIOJM010000494.1:0-5420 GCA_044450785.1 Isosphaerales bacterium | reverse complement strand
CGGGCATCGGCGGCGGATCGACCACGGCAACTCCCGCTCCCGAGGCCAGGGCTGGCCGGGGTCCAAATGGGGTGCGTACCAATCCTCGTAACATCATGTCGTCTCCATTCTTGAGTTCGTGAGCAAGCGCTGCGCCCTACCGGCCGGCGCAGAGCTAAAAGAAGGCCGCGAACAGGCCTTTCCGGGGCTTGGAAGACTCGGCCGCAGAGGCGGGCCGCAACGAGCGGGCCAACTCGAGAAACCTTTGGTGAACACGGCTCCCCTTGGCGACCTCAGCGAGCGGCGCTCCTTTGATCCGCACCTCCTGGAACAACTTGGCGGCATTGGGGATCTGCCACGAGATCGGCATTTTCAGCGTGTCCTCGGCTTTCTGCTGACTGATTTCCCAATCGACTGAGCCGACCCGGTTTGCGACCAGTTGGACCCGTTCAAACAATCCCTCGAATTCGCGGAACAGTGTCAAGAGCCGCGATGTGTTTCGCAGGCAGACCAGGTCGAGCTGGACGACAAGCAGGATCACATCGGAGATCTCGAACGCCATGAAGTCGGACGACTGAAGGCCCTTGCTCGTGTCGATGACCATGGTGCCGAATGCGGCCCTCAGCAGGCCGAACAGCCGTCGCAGTCGTTCCGGGTCGACGGCCGCGGACTCTTGCATCGTGGCGGGATGAGGCACGACGTACAGGCCGCAGGAATGGCGCGTGATCGACCTCTTGAGAAGGGTCAAGTCGAGTCGTTCGAAGTTTTGTACCAAGTCGGAGACGGAATTGTCGGGAGGGATGTCCAGCCAGGCATCGACGGCGCCGAACATGAGGTCGAGATCGAGCAGGAGGGTTTCCTGATCGGTGGACGCGGCCAGCGTCGTCGCCAGGTTGACCGCCAGCGTCGTGCAGCCGACGCCTCCGGCGGCGCTCGTGACACTGATGATCTTGGGGCCTTGCGTCTTGCCCGTCTGAGACTCATTGCGGCCGCGGAGCAGCCGAGTGATGGCATCGAGCACTTCCGCCGGCTCGGCCGGCAGCGGCAGGAACTCTCTCGCGCCGGCGCGCATGGCCTTGAGGATCAGCCCACTCTCGGCGCCTCGGCTCGCCGGTAGAACGATTGCGTTCGGGTTGGCTTGCGTGAGTCGCTGGATGAGATCGAGTGCCTGGTTGGCATCTTGGTCGAGGCTGACGATCGTCAAGTGGACAGCGATCTCGCCGGCGCGATCAGCGGCCTCGTTGTAGCTATTGAAGACTTCGGACAACCAGATCCCTGCAATCCCGCCCAGCAGCCGTTGCAACGCATTCCTCGACTGCTCGTTGGGATCGACGAGTACAATTCGGATCAGGTCCTTCATTGTGTCCTGCTTGGGTTGGGAGCGAGGGCGATCTACCGCAGCCCCAGCTAGCCGGATCAGTCTCCTTGGGCGGTCGGGCCCCCGTCTTCGCGCTCCGACCCTGAACGCGAAGATTCGATTGACGAGCCTTTCAGTGTTCCAGCGCGTCGCCCGCCGCCACGTCCTCGGTCGGGCGGAATCCGGACTGTGCCCGATTCGTCACGGCGCCAGGAAGCGCGAGCCGCTCAACAGGTTCCAGCTCCGAGACGCCGGTCTGGTCGGTGCGGACGCGCTCAATGTTGTGCATGCCCCGATAGATCGTCGCCATCCCTTTGAGAGGTCTCGGTGTCGGAGCGGCTGGCTCCGCCGCCTTCCGTGCCAATTGCTGCTTGAGGTCTCGCAACTCCCGTTCGAGATCGATCCGCTTCTCATTCTCCAGTTTCAAGCGTTTTTCGAGTTCGGCGTCAATGGCGGGCTTGGGAGCGGGCCGGGCGACGACATTATGGTCGTTGACGCCGCGGAGCGAGAGCGAGAGCGCTCCTCGGGCGCGAGCCGCGACCAGGATATCCACGTCGCCCGGAGCGAGTGCCAGGGTGACCGTCCGTGATTGGACCGAGCGTTCCTCCGGGCGCGCGAACAACTGACCGGCCGCGAGCACGAGCACGTCCTGCAAGATCGTCTCGCCGCGGAACTCGTTCTTTGCCGACGGCTCGAAGCGGACCACGTCCACGTGGTGGCCCGGCAGGATGAAGCCCGAGACGCCCGACTGCTCGGTCACGTCGGTGGCCACGGCCCTCATCCCCGCGGGGATGTTCGCGACCAGCCCCGGAGGCGTGCCCTTCGGCCCCAGTTTCTTCTCGACCAGCACGTCGTCCTCCATCATGTTCGACTTCACCCAGCGCTCTTCCACGTCCTTGAACGACGTGAACGAGTTGGGTGGAACGGCCGACCTCGCCATCCGGATCACCTTCACCATCTCCGGCTTGAGCAATTCGTCTTGCTTGAAGTCACGGGCGGCGACCAAAACCTCCTGCGTGTCTCCTTCCGACTTACCTTTGCCGGAAGAGATCATGACCTGGCTCACCTTCATGGCTCCCAGTCCGATCACCACGGCCACGGTCAACGTGATCAGCGATCTTTTGTTCATCACCGCATCTCACTTTCCGCCGGACCATTGCCCGGCTGGATCTGGGACGGACGGATCAGGCCAAGAACCCCGCGAGCGCGAAATACGTGATCGTGCCGGCCGCGATCGGAATGGCGTAAGGCAAGAGCAGCATGTTCGGTTTGCGCAGGGCGGCGCGTTCGGCCAGAACCACGGGGTTGCGGAGCGTCAGCACCTCGAGACCGATCGTGTGAATCATCCCCAGATGCCGGTACAAATGTCCCGAGTAGACAATCATCGCCACGGCAATCACGGATCCCATCAACGCCGAGGACACAAACGCCCACAAGGTGAACCAGGGGCCGATCCAGGCTCCGAGGCCGGCCATCAGCTTCACGTCGCCAGCCCCCATCCCGCCGATGGCATACAGAGGCAAGAGGGTCAAAAGTCCCACGCCGGCACCTGCCAGGGATGTCAGCATCAGCGCGTTCCCGCCTCTCAAGTACGCACAGATCAAACCAGCGATCAGAAAGTGGAAAGTCAACCAGTTGGGAACGCGTAGGGACCGGCCATCGATGACCGCCGCCTCGACCAGGAGGAACGAAACCAGCCACGCGATTTCCCTCGGTATTTGTTGCATGAACGTTTTCCTCAAATGACGTTGGGCGAGACGGTGGGAGCTCCCGACCGCCTCGCCGCAACGTCTGGAGAGATCAGGATTGACAACCGACGCATCATCCCTGGCGAGCGTCGTGCTCAGCCAATGAGGCAATCACGAGCCCCCGCCGAAAACGCTGCCCGCCGAGCTGAATGTGCCGCACACTGTCGTCCCGATCGCGGTAATGACCACGATGACGACGGGGACTATGAACACCAACATCACTGCGTACTCAGCAGCCGTCGGGGCGTCCTCGCTGGCCAGGAATTGACGAATCCGGGGAATGATCCTGGACATCCAGGGCTCCTTGGTTGAAGCGCCCTTGGGCGTGACGGTGGGATCGGCCTACCGCCTCGCCGCAGCGTCGGCGCGAATCAGGATTGACAGCTTGCCCATCAACCCACGCGGGTGCCTTCCACCGCCACTCAGGCGATCAAGAGCCTAGAGTGCTGCTGACCGAGCTGAAGGTGCCGCTGATGCTCAAACCGAGCGAGGTCACGACTGCGACGCAGGCCACGACGATCAAGGCCAACATCACTGCATATTCGACGGCCGTCGGCCCGTCTTCGCTTGCGATGAAACGTCTGATGCAGGCTGGCATCTTGTGCATTTGAGATTCCCTGTCGGCGGAGGCTTTGAGTCTCCGAATCGGGTAAAAAGAATTGGGAAACGGTACGATGTTCAGGTCGGCCGGTCAGAGTATGGACCGATCACTAGGAACCGAGCGTGCTGCTGACCGAGCTGAAGGTGCCGCTGATGCTCTTGCCCAGAGAGGTGACGACTGCGACGCAGGCCACGACGATCAAGGCCAGCATCACCGCATACTCGACGGCCGTCGGACCATCCTCGCTCACCAAGAAACGTCGCACTTTCGAAATCACGCAACTCATTTCTTGCTCCTTGTTCAAAACGACTCGAGAAGCTTGTGGCCGACCCGTTTGAAAAGCCGTCCACCGAACTGTCGGGGGGGACATGGTGGCGTCGGGCTTCCCATTCCCACGCGGCGTGAGCCACTCGACTGCCATGCCGTGTCACCAGGTTCATTCCAACCCTAGGCCACACCATTGATCCGTGTCAAAAGCGGTGGTCGCCAGGTCGCTGCGTTTCCGCAACGTTCGTCGGATTTGATTCACACGAAACGGAAAGCACCGCTCCCGTCTCGGCGTCCACCGGGCTCATGGTGATCGCGGCTCATCGATCGCACCGGCCGGAACGACCAGGTCCGTCAGAACGCCGGTCTCCGCCAACGTGAACTATGTTTCTCCTGGTTCGATATCGTGAGCGGTTGCAGGCCATCGAATGAGGAGGCCGATCGGTTGAGCCAGACATGGAAACAGACAGCCCGACGTGATCTGATGGAACTGCGCGGTCGCTCGAGCGCGTGGAGCTATCGAAGGCAAGGATCGCCGAGTGTCGAGCCGACGGCACTGGCCTGTCTGGGCTTGCTCGCGTCTGGAGATGAGCGAACCTTCGCGGGCGATCTGGCAGCCTGTTGCGCGGGGGCCGACTGGATGGCGGCGATCCAGCGGTCCGAGGGCGCGCTTCCCGTTTCCCAGAGCCTGGCGACGCCGGGTTGGGCGACTCCGTACGCAATCCTGCTCTGGAGCGGAGTACCAGGCCACGAGGCTGCGCGGAGGCGTGCCCGTACCTGGCTGCTCGGCCTCAACGGAAGAACGATTCCTCACACCAAAGGCGTCGACCTTTTGATCGGGCACGACTCAACGGCGGTCGGCTGGCCGTGGGTCGATGGGACGCATTCCTGGCTCGAGCCGACGGCGCTGGCGGTGCTGGCGCTTTGCCGTGAGGGGCTCGCGGGCCATCCGCGCGTGGGCGCGGGGATCGCGCTCATCCTGAATCGCTCTCTCGAGAAGGGGGGCTGGAATTATGGAAACAAGACCGTCTTCGGCCGCGATCTGCGTCCCCAGCCCGGTCCCACGGGCGTGGCGCTCCTGGCCCTGGCCGCGTGCGGAGATCGGTCGCCGGCGGTGGCACGCGCGCTCGAATACCTGCGCCTGACCCTTCCAAGCCTGGGGTCCGCGGTCTCACTCGGCTGGGGGGTGCTCGCCCTCCGCGCGCACGGTGCGTGCCCTCTCGAGGCCGACGCCTGGCTGGCGGCATGCTACCAGAGGTGTGCCGGCAGGGCGGATGCGACCATGGGCGTTGCGCTTCTCCTGCTGGCGGCGAGCGACAAAGCGATTCGTCTGATCGTCAGACCGGGCACGAACGAGGCGACGACACGGAAGCCATCGAATCCAGCGGACCCATTGATATCGAGGAATACATCATGAAGCGTCGCACATTCATGACCGGGGTCGGGGCGGCGGTCGCCGCGGGGCTCG
>JBIOJM010000493.1:0-5430 GCA_044450785.1 Isosphaerales bacterium | reverse complement strand
GACGTTCCGTGACTTTCAAGCCGCCATCCAAGAGGTTCTGGACGGTCTGACGACCAAGTATGCCGAGCCACTGGCCTCGTTGATGACGCTCAATTTCCAGCAATTCGATGATGTCGCACTTATGGCCGCGTAAGGTATAATCTTGATCGTGCTCTTCATCATCTTCCTACTCGTAATCTTCCTCCTAATCTTGCTCTTCTTCGGCTATTCTTGTTGACCGTTGTCTCGTGGGTCATGTTTACCCGTCAATCCAAGATTGACGGACCACTGCGCTCTCGCCTACGTCGACGAGGTGCGCCGCGTGTTGGCGATCTCGGGCTCGGGCAGGTAGAGGAGCCGGCCGCAGCTCAGGCAGAACTGCAGGCCCGCGTTATTGATGAGGTTGTTGACCATCTGCGCGGGGATGGAGGTGTAGCAGCCAAGGCAGGCGCTATCCTCGCAGGCGGCCAGTGCGTCAGCCCCGTACCGTCCGACGAGTCTTCGGTACTGGTCGCGATATGCCTCGAGAATGACGCTCTCCGCTTCGATGATCGCCGTTTCGAGCTCGCGGAGCTGCGTCTGATGCGAGGCGGACTGCTCCTCGATCTGCTGCCCTAGCGCGGCGACCTCGTCGCCATAGCGTTTCACATCCACTTCCAATCGTTTGGCTAGGGAGGTGTGAGACTCGATTGCCTCGAGTGACACCAGCATCTCCTCCTCGATCTTCGCCTTGGCGGAGTTTTCGTGGGCGATCTGGTTCTGGAGGGCCTTGTACTCTTCGTTCTTCTTGACCAGGTTGAGCTTGATTTTCAGGTCGTTGATCTTGGTGTCGATGCCCTGGAGCGAGTGTTCGTGCTTCTTGCACTGAACCTTGCTGTCCTGCAGGGCCTTACGGGCCTGTTCCAGCTCGGCCTGGCGGTTGGCCAGGGCGGCCATTCGAGCGGCCAGTGTCTTGGGGCCCGAAGCCAGGCGGTCGCGCAGCGCCCGGGCCCGCTGATGCAAGTGGTGCAGGTCACGTAGATTCTCGGCCGTTGCGGACATCAGTTGCGGCCCTCTCTCCAACAAAAAAACCCCGGTCGCCTGTGGCGTCCGATGGTCATGAAGTGGGGTCCTCTGTTGGTTGAAAAACTCTCAACAAAAAACCCCCGGTCGCCTGTGGCGTCCGGGGGTTGGTGTCCGGGTCAACCGGTACTTTCGAGAAAGCCCTCGAGCTGTCGACTTCGCACCGGATGCTGGAGTTTCCTCACGGCCTTGGCTTCGATCTGCCGGACCCGTTCGCGTGTGACCTTGAAGATACGGCCCACCTCCTCGAGGGTATAGGTGTAGCCATCGCCGAGTCCGTAGCGGAGCTTGATGATCTCGCGCTCGCGATACGTGAGGGTCTTCAAGACCTGGTCGATTTTCTCCTTGAGCATCTCCTGGGTGGCCGCGTTGATCGGGCTCTCGGCGGCTTCGTCCTCGATGAAGTCGCCGAAGTAGCTGTCCTCGCTTTCGCCGACCGGCCGGTCGAGTGAGATCGGGTGGCGGGAGATTTTCATGACCCGCCGGGTCTCCTCGACCGAGATGTTGGCGGCGCGGGCGGTTTCCTCGATGGTCGGCTCACGGCCCTTTTCTTGGAGGAGCTTCTTGGATACGTTGCGAAGCTTGGACATCGTCTCGATCATGTGGACCGGGATGCGGATCGTGCGGGCCTGGTCGGCAATGGCGCGGGTGATCGCCTGGCGGATCCACCACGTCGCGTAGGTGCTGAACTTGTAACCGCGGCGGTACTCGTACTTGTCGACGGCCCGCATCAAGCCGGTGTTGCCCTCCTGGATCAAGTCCAGGAACGAGAGGCCGCGGTTGCGATACTTCTTGGCGATCGAGACGACCAGCCTGAGGTTGCCGCCGGAGAGCTCGCGCTTGGCCTGCTCATACTTCCTGAAGCGGATGTTCATGGTCTCGACGCGCTTGCCGAGCGACTTGGGCGTCTCGAGCGTGATCCGGATCAGGTCCTTGAGCTCCTTGACCAGGTTGGCGTGATCTTCCTTACCTGCCCGGCCGTCCCGGTATTCCTTGAGCAGAAAGACCAGTTCGCCCATCCGAGCCGCGATCTGCTCGAGCCGTTTCATGAGTGGTTGGACTTTTTGAGTCCGGATCGACAGCTCCTCGACGAGGTTGACAGCCTTGCGCCGCCGGCGCTTGAGGTTGGCCAGCAAGGATCGGCGGAGGGTCACATCGCGCTCACGGACGAACGACTTGAAGTCGCGGACGTTGCATTCCATCAGGTGAACCAGCGTCACCAGGTTGTGCGGCATCCGCCCCAGGATCTGGTCTTTTTCGAGGTTTTCGGTGACCGACACTTTCACCGTGCGGTCGAACGGGAGCTCGCCGTCGCTGACCTTCTTGAGGACATCGACGACCAGGGCCAGTGCGTAGTGGCACTCGAGCACCTTGCGACGGAACCGCTTGCGGGTGATCTCGATCCGCTTCGCCAAGTTGATTTCCTGGTCGCGGGTCAGCAGGGGAATCTCACCCATCTGGGTCAGATACATGCGGACGGGGTCGTCGATCCGCCGGGAGATCTCGTCGAGGTCTTCGGGCGTGAGCTCGGCTTCCTCGTCCTCCTGTGGCTCCTCGGCCAGGTCGTCGTCCGGCTCTTCATCAAGGTCGCCCGAGGCGAGCAGGCGGCTTTCCGCCTCATCCTCGTTGATCAGCTCGATGCCCATTTCGTCGAGCGTTTCCAGCAGTCCGTGGATGCGCTCGGGGCTCGCCGCCTCGTCGGGCAGATAGTCGTTGACCTGGTCGAACGTCAGAAAACCACGACGTTTGCCCAGATCCAGAAGCGTTTTGAGGCCCTCTTCCAACTTGTCCATCCCCAATCCTCCCCCCGCGCACGAAACGACGGATCTCGACGTATTAGGACTTGCGTATCTGACCGCTGGTTAAGAGACGTTGGTACTCCAATTGTATCGCGCGATGCGCGTCCGGGTCGGCGTGTTGATCGGTCTCGTCGAGCGATCGCTTCAAATCCCTGAGGCGAGCCTGCCGCTCACGCTTGTCGAGCACGATCAACATTCGTTCGAGCCGCTCCCGCCAGGGAGCGGGACGCAGATCTTCGGGAAAGTGCCCCGGATCGGGCGTGCTCAGGGCGGACTGCGCGATCAGGCTCGCCGCCAGGGCGCGGACTGCCGGATCGTCGAGCCGTACCATGAGATTCTCATAACTGGGAGACTGTCCCTCGTCTTGCAGGTCGTAGCACGCCTGCAGCATCGTCCGGAGCGGCGCGTCCCGCAACGCACTCACCGCGAGACGAGGAATCAGCCAGGTGATCGCGGCTGGCTCGGAGAGGACGATCTGGATCAACTCCAGATCGGTTCGATCGAGCTCGCTCTGCCGGATCGGTGCCGGATCGGCCGGCGCGCCCGATGAACCGACCGAGGACGGCGTGTCGCCGGCCGGGCGAACGGCCTTGCCGGGCACGAGCCCTCCTGCCGGGCGCGGCTGGGACACCGAGCGCCGCATCTTACGCAGCATCCCGCTGAGCGTCTCGAGCGGAACGCGGAGCCGATGCGACAGCGTGTCGAGGACCTTGGCCTGCTTGACTTCGAGCCCCAGGTGATGGGTCTCGGGCACGCGGCTCATGATGCCGAGCACCCATTCCGCGGCACGGCGTGAGCCTTCCGCCGAGTCGAGGTCGAACCGGGCCGCGGCTCGGGTGAGCAGGTAGGCCAAGGGGTCAGCGGCCCGCTCGACCAGGCCACGGAACGCGTCGGCTCCTACTTTCAGGAGGAAGTCACACGGGTCGAGGTTCGCGGGCAGGGTGAGTAGACGCAAATCCAGTTCGCTTCCCAAGAAGAGCTCCAAAGCCCGATCCGCAGCGGATTGCTCGGGCCGGGATGTGCTGAATGACATGGCCCCAGATCGCATCAGCTCCAAGGCCCGATCCGCAGCGGATCGTCCGGCCTCATCGCCATCGAAGACCAGGACCACCCGGTTGGCCAGCCGCTGCAGAGCCCGGAGGTGATCCTCGCCCAGGGCCGTTCCCATCGTGCCGACGACGTTGCACAGTCCCAACTGATGGGCCACGATCACATCGGTATAACCCTCGACCACGGCCACCCAACCCGCCTCGCGGCTCGCGACGCGCGCCAGGTCCGCCGCGTAGAGGATCGATCGCTTGTGAAACAACGAGGTCTCGGGGCCGTTGAGATACTTGGCGACGTGCTTCCCTTCCGCGGCCAGTTTATTTTCGATTTCCGGTAGAATCCGACCGCCGAAGCCGATGGTCCTGCCGCGATCGTCATGGATCGGGAAGATCAGCCGTCCCCGAAACCGCTCGCGCACGAGCCCCGGCGAGTCGGCAGAATGGCTGGCCAGGCCCGCCTGCTCCAACATCTCCATCGTGAATCGCCGGCGACGGGCCTCAGCCAGCATCCAGCCGCGATCCGCCGGCGCATACCCGAGCCGAAACCGAAGGACGCTCTGCCGCGTTATGCCGCGGCCCTCGACATAACCCAAAACCTCCGCCGAACTCTGGAGCGCCCGCGCGAACACCTCCTCAGCCCAGGCGTTGACTTCAAACAGGTCGCTCTTCGACGGCCCTCCAGGCGGCGAGGCGAAGGCCGACGGGCTTTCCAGGGCGACCCCTGCTCGATCGGCCAACATGCGCAACGCCTCGGGAAAATCAACGTGTTCGTAGTTCTTCACGAAATCAAAAATGTCTCCCCCCACTCCGCAACTCCAGCATTTGAACGACTGGCGTTCGGGGTTCACCTCGAGAGACGGATTGTGATCGTCATGCCACGGACAAAGCGCCTTGTATTTGGACCCCGCACGGCGCAGGGACAGGTACTCGCCGACCAAGGCGACGATATCGATCGCGTTTTTAATGGCGGATGTAGTCGTTTCGGTATGACGGGGCACCGGGAGCTCCTGACACGGGGACTCACGCCCGGGTCCACTCACAATTCCCGGAACCAAACAAACTGTCTGAACTCCACACCGGGCCGCTCTCCGTGCCCCTCTGCTTCATGGCGGCTTCAAACGAATTATAACTCTCCCTAATTTAGGGTCAAGTTTTCCGCACACTCGACCGACAACTTGGTCGTCTTTCTAAGACGCCATGATTTTAGTAGTTAGGTACTGTGTTCCGACCGGGCGCCCTGACCCTTACCCCCGCTTCACCTTCAATCCTCGACGCGTTCACTTCGCGCAATTCCTCCCGCAAGCCGACTCGTCTTATCCATTTTCTCATAATCACGAACGTGGAGATTACGCAGTGTCTCGCAAACCAAGTGTCTAAGTCAAGTCCTACAGGTGTCTCAGCGAAGTCTTGAAACAAGATTCTACGACATTTCCCATCATGCCATGCATCGCGGCATGTTCCACTTTCGATTGACGCATGTATTCGGGGGCCTCCGCCCTCGCCCTCCGTCCTCCGTCCTCCGCCCTCCGTCCTCCGTCCTTCCG
>JBIOJM010000492.1:0-5516 GCA_044450785.1 Isosphaerales bacterium | reverse complement strand
GGGAGAGGGCTGGGGTGAGGGGCGAGCGGCACCGAGCGCCTCTGGGGACGCAAGCCCTCTCCTTCACTTGTCATGAGCCTTTGATCAGTTGGGTCGCCGAAGGGGGTGACGTGGGTTTGGGGCCAGTACCGAGACACACTGCGCACGGCGAGTAGCCATCCTTTTGGGCCTGCTCGTGACTTTTAATCGGAAGCCGGTGCCGGGCATCCATCATTTTCGCGAGGTGGCAGGTCTCGAGGTGGTATTTGTGTGATTCCCGGTTGCCGATGAGCCGGACCTCATCCGTGAGAGGCCGGCCCGTCGGGTCTCGGGAGGCGATCTTTTCCCTTCGTCCGGCTTCAGCCGGCGGGAATGGCGGCGAAGCAGAATCCGCGAGCAGGGTCCCTGTTGCGCTCGGACGGCCTGGGGCCCCAGCGTCTGGAGCGTCGGGCCGGGTCTTCCAGGGAGACCAGGCGATCAAGCTGCCGATCACGATGAGAATCAGGGCAAGGGCGGCGATGCCCAGGCGGATGTGCACGCACGGGAGCAACCGCCGGGTACGCGGTGCTTTTTGCACCCGCAGCCAGCCGTCCAGGTCATCGGCGAGAGCGCGGGCCGTCGCGTGCCGGGACGCAGGAATTACGGCCATCGCCTTGGTGCAGATCCGAGCGAGCTCCGCGGGAATCGACGAGGCGGCCGGTCTTCCCGGGTGCCCCACGATCGACGACCTGCCCGTCTCATCGGGACGGCGACCATGAAGCAATTCGTAGAAAATCACGCCCAGGCTGTACACGTCCGATCGCTCGTCCACCTGCCGGCTTCGCCCCAGGGCCTGCTCGGGGCTCATGTAGGCTGGGGTCCCCACGATGGCGCCTTCGCGCGTCAGGTCTGACGCGAAGTCGGACCGGCGCGCCAGGCCGAAGTCGATCAGTCGCGGCCGCCCTTGATCGTCGATGAGCACGTTGGCCGGCTTGATGTCGCGGTGGACGACCCCCATGCCGTGGGAGTGGTCAAGCGCATCGGCCAGCGCGCGGATCATTCGAGCGACCGTCGCCGCGTCCATCCGATGGTGGTCGCTGTACCACCAGAGCGGGTGACCGCCCACGAGCTGGTAGGCAACCCAGCATCGGCCGTCGTCGAAGCCGGAGTCGAGTACGGCCACGATGTTCGGGTGGTCAAGACGAGCCACCGCCCGAGCCTCCCGAAAGAACCGCTCCATCACCCGCTCGGTGGGGTTGGCTTGCTTGAGCACCTTCACCGCCACGTCTCGATCCAGCCTCGGATCGTACGCCCGGAAGACTTCGCCGAACCCGCCATCTCCCAGGTGCTCGCGCAGTTGAAACCGCCCCAACGACCCTAGCGAGCCCTGGGTCCACGTTTTGACCCAGTCTCTCGTTTCCGCCAGCTCGGGCGGCCCCGAGCTCGGCAGATCCGTCGACGTGCCCCCCGCGACCCCCGACGGGTCGGTCCGGCTCGAGTCCGCCAACTGGTCCGAATCGCTGTCGAGTCGACCGCCGCAATGAGGACATAAACTCGCCGCCGCCCTCTCCGTGTCGGCACTCACCTCCACGCTTCTCAGACACTGACCGCAGACCACGCGGACCGAGGGATTCATCACGCCCGCTCCTCAAACGCTTGGCCGGCCACTCGATTCGTCGACTCCACCACGGATTGGCTTAATAAAGCTTATCCGACCCGACGCACTTGCTCAATGCCAGCCTAGAACGGCGAACCCACATCGCCAAGTCGTTGGGAGGGATTGCGCGCCGCGGGTTGCAACGATGCGAGGGTGGGGGGCCCGTTTGACAACGGGTGCGACCGACGACCGATGTTCGCCTTAGCCAGCGCAGCCCGCGGTGCGGGCGACATTGCAGTAGCCTGGTGGCGTGAGCCCCAGGACCGCAGCGACGCCAGTCCCAACGCAGCCCGCGCAGCGGGCGACATTGCAGTAGCCTGGTGGCGTGAGCCCCAGGACCGCAGCGACGCCAGTCCCAACGCAGCCCGCGCAGCGGGCGACATTTCGGAGCCCAAAACACGCCCGAGCCAGTTTCGAGCTTGAGAGAAGAGCCAATCGCCGCTGGAATACAGGTACCGGCGTGCCGAAAGCGCTGGTCGAACCTGCTCGCCGCGCGACGATTGTTGCGCGGAGTAGATCGGTGTGACGGGACCTGGCGTGACCGCGCATTGAAAGCGATTCCACGATCCGGGCGAATCTCTGACGTGACGATTATTCGAAGGGCGGCTCAATTGCCCGGCTTCAAGCGGATACGCCCCGCCAGTGTCGAGAACACGGACGCAAGGTGTTCTGCCGGAAGGATGGCTCCGTGCTTTGACGTCAGCGATTGATCAAGCTCTCGGCCTCACGCCGCAGGACCTCGAATTCGAGCCGCGCCCAGACCCGGGCGAGGACCTGCTCAGGGGTTTCGGACTGCTGGGTGGGTTTGACGCGATCGATCGTCTGGACAGCCGACTTCAACGTCTGCCGAGCTTGCTCAGGCTGAAGAGGGGTGTACTGGGCCATGGCGATGAACAACTTGTCGAGCGCGTTGCCGTACGCCCGATCGTCCGGGGAGAGGTTAAAAGCCATGGCCCGTTTATTCGTCGCCTGCTCAAGTATCTTGATTGCTTCCGCCCGCTTGCCAGCCCGGTACAACACGGCCCCATAAGTGTTCAAATAGTTGAAGTTCTGCGGGAAGGCGGAAACCGCCTTTTCGGCCAACTTGATCGCGCGTTCGGCACCCTCGGGCGTGCCCTTCACGAGCGCGACAGCCCAGGCCACGTTGTTCGCGTCATTCCCAAGGGGGGTCTTGAACGCCTCAAACATGCGAGCGCGGGTGGCTTGATATTCATCGATTTTTCCCGCTGCCAACTGAACCAGCGCAAGGCGACCCCAGAGGAGAGACTGTTGCGATAAATACTCCTCTTTGCCGGCCTCGGCGAGGCAGAGGCTCGCCGCTTCCAACCGCTCGGAACGCACCTCTTTCTCCGGCGCGGTCGGCTGAAGGTAGATCGCGGCCAAATTGAGACGGTGCAACAGGACCCTGGGCTGAAGCTGGATAATCGCCAAATACGCCTTGGCTGCCTCGTCCCACTCCTTCACCTGGACCAGCGAGCGGGCCCAGGAAAGGGTCAGCGTGGGATCGCCGGGGTTCAGTTTCAGCGCCTTCTCGAACTCCCGGCGGGCCTCCTTCCATTCCCCCAGCCGTTCGTGAGAACGCGCAAGCCCGCTCCAGTACGTCCAAACCGTGTCGTCCAACCTGGTCGCGTCCAAGAAATGCTTGCAGGCATCCTGATAGTAACTCTTGCGCTTCGGCTCGTCGTTAAACGTCACAGACGCGCGGCTCTCCTGCACTTCCGCCAACTCGGCGTGAACCTTGGCTTGAAGCTGTTGTGAGCTCTCGACGCCGTCCTTCAAAAGGCCGACAGCCCCAGAGTAGGCCTTATCCGCGTCGTCGAAGAGTCTCCGGTCCTTGAACAACCGCCCCGCGGTCCGAAAGTCCGCGTAAGCGCGGTCGAAGCGGCGGTCGCCCGACTTCGTGATGGCTGCTGCTCGTTTGACGAGCAGGTCCGGGTTTTTCTCGTCGCGTTGCACCGCTTGATCGAAATGGGCCACAGCCTCCTTGAATTGGTGGGATTCGACCAAAGCAGCAGCAAGTTGGGCGTGGGCCAGGCCGTTCTCCTGGTTCGCCTGTAACGCTTGCTGGTAATCGCTGATCGCGCCCTTGAGCTTGTTCTGGTCTTTCTCCAGGTGGCTTCGCTGAATTCGGGCATTGGCGCGCGCCTGCAAAAGTTCGCTGTCCCGCGGAATCTTGCTCAGGGCTGCAGTAAGATCCTGCTCTGCATGATCCCAGTCCGGCAGTTCGCTGTAAGCCCTCGCACGCCGGGCCAGAAGTATCGGGCGGCGCTTGACAGATGTCGTTTTCTCGAGGGCATGTTTCCAGTGCTCGATTGCGAGGCTCCACCGCCCGTCCAGTTCATAGAGAGCCGCTTCCCGCTCGTGCCACTTGCTTACCTCATCACTGGACGCGGGACCCATGATGTTAGGGCGCGCACGGCTTTCCTTCCACAGTTTGAAGATCGCGTCCTGCGGCTTGTAAGTCAACTCCATGCGAACACCGTTGTCGATCATTTGGCGGCTCGCAGACCATTGGGCGAGGCGCTGGTCATCGTCCCCGGGCGGCGCTGCTGAGGTCAAGCGCCATTCCGTGATCACTGGCCAGGCCCCCCCCGACGGGTTGGCCACCGAAAAGCCGGGCCTCTGGCCCGGCCGGTTGGAGTAAGCCGGACCTCTCCTGGCCTGGTTGCCGATCAGGGACACGCGGGCATGCCCGTCCTCGTCCTCACGGAAAGCAAGCCCGAGAATGATCTGCCCGGGGTGGTACTTCGTGACAAGCGGCCGACTGTCCTTGACATCCCAGAGGCAGGTGATGCCGTCCGTGTCGGCGGTTAGAACGTACCGCGCGTCGGTGCTGAAGACCGCGTGGGTCAACGCGCGGTTATTCTTCAACTTCTGGACCAGGCGGAATTGTCGTTGGTCGGGCGCCCGCTCCCAGACGATGGCCCACGAGTCCGCGCCCGCAGTCACGACCCGGGTCCCTGCCCGGTCGAACGAGGCGAACACGATGTCTCCGGTGTGACCGATCTCCTCATCCTTTTTGGTCAGCAGTTCCCGGTACGAGCCGTCGTGCAGACGCCAGACGAACGCCTTATCGTCCCGACCGGTCGTCACCAGGTAGTCCCCGTCGCTGGTGAATGCTGCGTGCGTGATGGACTCGTCATGGGCAGTCCCCATCTTCCCACTCCCCTTGAGGACTTTTTGCGTTCCGGACCGAACTTCCCAGACGACAGCTTCTCCGCGATTGTTCGCCCCATCGCCCGTATACGCGATCACATGTTTGCACTTGGGGCTGAAGGCGGCGGCCGTGAAAGGGGCCGCGTACCAAAAAGTCCGGACCCCTTCCGATTGCTCGCCTTTCGATCCGAGGGGGTAGATGCGGAGATACGAATTGCTCGAAAGGGTTTGACCGACGATTAATGTCACCTCGGTCATAACCTGGGCTTTCTTTGCACCGGTCAGCACGAACGGGGGCAACAAGCCCGGAAGTTGCTGCTTCAGGGTCGAGATCGCCGACTCTTGTGTGCTGGGTAGCTTCGTCTCGTCCGTGTCCGTGACGAGGTTGCCACCGGCGTCGAAGATCCGGATGTGGAGCCGGCCGGCGTTGTCGGCGCCGACGATGACCAGGTTGTTGCCCGAAGCCGGCACGCCGGAGCCATTTCCCCAGGGCATCAATCGCAGGTCAGACACGCTGGAAAGACTCGCAAAATCGCTGCGGATGAGGGCTAAAAGGTGAGCCCTGCCCTCGGCAAAGCCGAAGGCGGTGTACACTGCCATTCCCTCCTTCGGCTTCTCCCACAAGAGCCGGCGACCGCTGCTCGCCTCCCACAATCGAACCTCTCCGTCGCTGGTGACGGTGCTGACAAGTCCAAGGCCGGACCCGCTGATGGCGGCATGGAGGACCGGGGCCGGGTGCTGAAGT
>JBIOJM010000491.1:0-5540 GCA_044450785.1 Isosphaerales bacterium | reverse complement strand
CCCCTGAGCAGGCAGTTTCTTAGGAGGGTCCGTGGGGAGGGCTGAGCCCTTGCCGCGGGTCCTGTGCAAGGGCGAGGGCCTTCCCCGCGAACGAAGCAGCGCGGGGAACGGTGTAGCCATTATTCCGCGCTGCGTAGTATCCCGGGGGCAACGGCCGGTCGCCGAACGCCGCCCAACCCGGCGATCCAGAGGACTCGCTTCCCTCGCCGATGGACGCCCTTTCGTTCGGCAAACACTGGGGGGCCGAGGAGCCTCTGCGGAGTGATCGAGAGGCTGTAGGATGACCGAGAAACCAGGGCCGGATCTAGGAAAGGTGGGATTCGATGTGGGGCGTGCGTTGATCGAGAGGGGCAACCTCGATAGTGACATCGCAGAACTCAAGCGCTTCCCCGAGGCCCTTCCTCACTTGAAGATCGCAGAATGCGTCGGGACACGGGGCGGATCTGGCCCATCGTAACGCGTTGGCCGCTCACTGGCGGGCTACAAGCGTCCACCTGGAGGGGGCGAACCTGTATCGGCAACTCCACCGCTACCCCGCGTCGGCGGCCTGCTCTTGACCGCGAGGATCCCTTGACGGTCCTCCTGGCGCCTCGTTTCGCCGTCGTCCCTGGGGTCGTTTGTCTCCATCTCGCGACTGACGACTCGGAGCCTGACTCTGACCATCTAGATCCTGACTAAAACTGGTCACATTCAACCCGTCGCTTCCATGCCGGGAATACTTTTTTGCCCCCTTGCTGTTACAGAAGACAGCAGTAAAATGAAATTGGGGAAATTAGGAGACCATCGCCGGAAGTCGGAGCAGGTGATGCGGCGCTATGCAGCCGTGATGAACAGATGTTGCGGGCAGCGGCGGAGGCAGTGAGCGGCAACGATGAAATAAGTTCGCAGTATCATGGAGGCTCGAATGACCCGTACCAGGTTGGGGTCGCGGGTTCGAATCCCGTTTCCCGCTCCAGCATTCTTAGCGAGTTATAGGTAATCCCGAGGACTGCCCGGCTTGCCGCTGGCGGTTCGGAAAAGCGTCAGCCCCGGGTGCCTCACGGCGCTCGGGGCCTTTTCTTTCCCTGCAGACGGGGGATCGAGGCAGCTTCAGTGTGAGGGGCGGGTATCAAGAGACAGTAGAAGAGTGGTGGCGGGGGCCGCGCCACATCGTGCGCACTCGCGGGACCGGGAAGCTCTCTTGGGTCCGGCGCTGATCAGCCGTGCGGCCCGACCGCGCGCTTGCGCGCTTCCTCCAGCTTTTCCGGCGAGCCGATGTCCTGCCAGTCCCTCCCGTCGGCCCGATAGGCGACGATCCTTTCCCCCTCCCCGGCGAGCCGCAGGTAGGTCCGGGTGATCGGGAAGACTCCCGTTTCGGTCATCTTGGGGAAGATCGCGGGGTCGATCACGTGGATCCCGGTGAACGCGAGCCGCTCGACGCCACTCCGCGGCCCCTTCGCCCACTCCACGCCCTCCGCCGACTCCCGGCCGCACAGCCGCCCGTCCCGATCAAACAGGAGCTGACGCGAGCTCGGCCGGCTTTGGACCGCGAGCGTCGCCAGCGCCCCGACCTTCTGGTGGAACCGGAGAAGCTCCTCGAGGTCGATGTCGCTCAGGACGTCCACGTTGTGGAGGAAGAACGGCCGGCCGTCATCGAAGAACCAGGCCGCGTTCTTCAGCCCCCCGCCGGTGTCGAGCAACTCGGCCTCGCGCGTGAACTCGATGCGGAGCCCGAAGTCATCCTTTGAGGCCAGGAATTCGACGATGCGGTCGGCCAGGTGGAATAGGTTCACGACGAGCTCGGTGACGCCGGCCGTCTGGAGGCGCCGGATCACCCGCTCGATCATGGGAGCGCCGCCGACGTCGAGCAGGGCCTTCGGGATCTCATCGGTGAGCGGCCGCAGCCGGCTCCCGACGCCGGCCGCGAAGACCATCGCCTTCATCTGGTGCCGGGTTCCTGCGCCAGGTGGCGCACCTCAACGTTCACCTGGAACTGCTCACGTAGATGCTTGGCAAGCCGCTCGGCGCAGTAGACCGAGCGGTGCTGGCCGCCCGTGCAGCCGAACGCCACGAGGAGGTCGGTGAAGTTGCGCCGCTGGTAGTTCTCGACGGTCTGGTCGATCAGCGCGAAGACGTGGCCGACGAAGTCGCGCACGGCGGGCTCGTTCTCGAGGAAGGCGATCACGGTATCGTCGCGGCCCGTCAGCGTCGCGTACTGCTCGAACCTGCCGGGGTTGGGTAGCACCCGGCAGTCGAACACGTAGCCGCCGCCGTGTCCCTTCTCGTCGGTCGGCACGCCGTCCGTGTACGAGAAGCTCTGGATCCGGACCGTGAGCTTGAGCGAGGCGGTGCCGAACTGCCGAAGGGAGGAGGAGGCGACCAGGCGGTGCCATACCTGCGTCAACTCGGGCAGTTCGACGGGAAGATCGGCCGTCCGCAGCAGGTGCTCGAGGTTCTGGATCGCGTACGGGATGCTGGCCAGGAAGTGCTGCTTCCGCTCGTAGAAGCCCCGCAGGCCGTAGGCACCCATCGCCTGCATGATCCGGATGTAGATGAAGCCGGGGTAGGAGGTCAGAAAGGCGTTGCGGTCGATCGGCTCGAGCTTCGCGGCAGCTTCGAGGTACCGCTCGAGAAGCTCGTCGCGGACCTCGAACGGGAGGTCGGCCTTCGCGTCGAACAGCAGGGACGCGACGTCGTACTGTAGCGCCCCCCGCCGCCCGCCCTGGTAATCAATGAAGAAAGGCTCCCCGTCCCGGACCATGATGTTCCGGGACTGGAAGTCACGGTAGAGGAAGAAGCGCCGCTCGGCCTGCAGCAGGAACTCAGTGAACCGCTCGAAATCCTCCTCGAGCGTCTGCTCGCTGAACGGGATCTTCGCCAGGCGAAGGAAGTAGTACTTGAAGTGGTTGAGGTCCCACATCATCGACTGCTTGTCGAAGCTGAACCTCGGGTAGCAGACGTCGTAGTTCAGCGTCCGGCCGGCCTCGATCTGGAACCGCGGCAGCCAATCGACCACCTTGCCGTACAAGTCGAGCGTCTCGTTCGAGAGCCCGTCTTTGTCGCGGTTCGCCGTGAGGAACTGGAAGAGCGTCGTGTCGCCCAGATCCTCTTCCAGGTACATCCCCCGGTCAAGGTCTACGGCGTAAATCTCAGGGACCGGCAGGCCGCACGTGCGGAAGTGGCGGGAGAAATCGAGGAACGCGCGGTTCTCCCGGACGTCCGGATTGACGACGCCGACCGCCGTCCGTGACGCTCCCGACAGGCGGAAAAGCTCCCGGTCCGAGGCGTCGCCTTTGAGGGGCGCGACGCGCTCGACCGGCTCCCGGAACCGGCTCTCGAAAAGGACCTTGAGCGATTGGTCGAGCGTCGTAGGGCTCACGGCTGACCCGCGTCGGAGGCGAGTTGGCTCAACCACGTCTGGAGCGGACCGAGCGCCGCCGCTGAAGGCTCGGGCGCATCCTGGAAGGCGAGCAGTTCCGCCGTCCTTCGGACTGCCTTCGTGAACTCGTACTGCTGTCTCGGGTCTTCATCTGCGGGTTGGGGAATTCCAGCAGCCGGCTTCCCGCCAGATTCAGGCCGAACACGGTGACCGCGGGGGCCAGTCCCGGAAGGATGCTGATCCAGGGGGCGGACCGCATGGAGGTCCATCCCTGGCTCAGAATGTTTCCCCATTACGGGGGACACAATTGTGTCCACATCGCACTCTAGACTGCACGTTTCATATCATATTCCGCGCACAAGAACTACTCTCGTCGTTGAATCTGGCCCGATTTCCATGGTGAAGCCGCATGCGAACGTTCTTTGCGGCTCGACCTGCTTGATCGGGACGACCCTCGCCGGCGTCTGTCTCTGGCCGACCCACCCTGAAGCCCTCCCGAGGCCATTGCTCCGGAAGGACCGGAGCCATACATCTTGCCTGTCGCGCACACATGAGGACCAATGGATAGAAGATTTGAACCCTCATTTCATCTCATCTCACCGTGTGATATCAATAAATTACATTTTCCCGTTGCCTAGCAATATGCTCTGAGTATTATCTGTGCGTGCTTTCGGAATCCTACTGATTGAGACGGCTGTCATCGTGCGTGCCTGCCGCTTCGAGATCCCCCCCGGGGGCCGCACGCCGCGAGCTCGCCGAGTCCGCGCGGGTCCTCGAGTGCCTGGAACGGCACGGAGCCCTGAATGCCGATGCAATTGTCTTGGCGCAGGTCTCGCTTGCTCGGGTACAGTCTCAAGTGGAGGCGCTGACAGGCAAGAGGGTTTTCTCCAGCCCCAGTACGGCTGCGCAGATGGTTCGGGAATTCTTGAAGTGAAGGGTCGCGTGGAGGTTTCGCGGGAGGCCGGCCCACCCGGAGGTCCGCGCAAATCAATCGACCCTCCAGACGCTGCGATGTTCCGTTGCCCTGGGGTCGAGGGGCGGAAGGCTTGGCCTACTGGACGCGGTGCTGCGTTTCGGAGCATACGTCTCGGGCCATGAAGCTCCGCTCTTCGGCGCCCAGGTTGAGCGCGCCGATGCGGGGGGCCAGGCGGTACTGGTAAAAGAGATCGAAGCGGACCTCGGCCCCTCCCGTCGGCAATTGCAGCCGGAACGGAGAGATCTGGTTCGTGTAGAGCACGATATCCGGCAGGCTCGTGGCCGCTCGCAGCAGGTTACTGTTCTTCGCGTCCACGCTGTCCAATTCCAGCTCCAGGAATCGCAGCTCGCGTCCTCCGATGTTCTTGGCGACCCCATCAAGGTGCAGGACATCCGGCGTAGGCCTTGTACAGTTCCAGTAGATTTCTACATCCTCCGCGGCCACGCGGTGGGCGAATACAGCCGGCGGATAGACCGTCGGCTGCGCCGCGGGCAGCCTCCTTGTCCCGTCTGCTGTGCAAGCGGACAAGACGATTCCGGCCAGCGCCAAAATCCCGATCCGAATTCTCATCGTCCATCGCATGGCGCCAATATTCCCCCCTTCCGTAGTTCCAACCACCAGGGCCTGGCGTGCACCGCAGGCGTTATTCGCCTGGCATTGCAGGGACAACCGGATTGTTAGTCAAAGACACCGTGCTTCCCGGGAAAGACCCTGGCATGACGCACCGGAGCGCCTCGTGGAATGGTCCATCACTATGCAGAACGAGGAAATTCGACCATCGGTTCCAAATAAAAGTGCTCACCGGCGAATAAGGATGTACCGCTCCCGGTTTCCTGGACGGGGAATAACCAAGGTCACGCGGCAACATAGACGGTCAGGAATTCGACGCGGGCACTCGGGGCGATGAGCAAGCTGGCAGAATTCCTCTCGCCCGAGACGGGAACCATCCTTGGACTCCGGGGAGGGAAGTCTCAGATCCTTGACGACATTGGCGCACCAGCGGCCGTGCCGTTGGTACCGGCGGTTGATGTTCGTACTCGGAGGTTTCAGATATCGTCGCGGGGCCACCACGGCGGGGATTCCCCGTGAAAGTCGGCTGTGGCCTTCCGCTCCAGGCGGGACAGCGCGCCCTCGGCCCGGAGCAGTTCGGTTTCCATTTCCATTCTCCAGCGCTGCAGATCGGGGTCGCCACTGATGCTTACGATG
>JBIOJM010000490.1:0-5558 GCA_044450785.1 Isosphaerales bacterium | reverse complement strand
TGAATCAGCATGGCACCGGTGACCTCTTGAGTTCGGTCGAGCATCGGCGCCAGCGTCCCGGCATCAGTCACTTGAGCAAAGACGTCGAACGACAAGATCAGCAACGATGCGGTATCCACCACGAATTCGGCCGTGTACATCGGACAGAAGACTTTCTCTTTATCACGGCCCAGGGGTGCCTCCGGTTCGGTGACACTGACTTTGACCTTTTTTCTCGGCAGTCGCTTGTCCTTGGGGCGTTCTTGGTTCTCGGCGGCCGTGTGCCCGTCAGCGATGGCCTGTCGTATCGCCTGGGCGTGCATCTCGAAGACCGGCTCAGACAACCGGTCCCGAAAGTTGTACAGGGCCGACCGGCTGGGCTGGATACCCTGGCCGAGCCATCGCAATGCATCGCTGTCTCGAACGTCGCGTGCCCATTGCGCTGGCGACAGGTGGCCTTGGCGGGTCTCGTACAAGGCGATTTTGAGCATGAGGTCCGGGTTATGGGCCAAGGATCCGACTCCAAGGTAACTTGCCAGCAGACTGGTTCGATCCAATCCGTTGACGAATGCGTCAATGATGCGAGCGGGATGATCGACGTCCAACGCGGCTTCCCATCGCTGCCACTGCGGGGAGCCCGACGGCGCGGGCGGGGAAGCAAAGCGGCTTTTTTGGTGACTGAGTTTCGACTACCATCATCGTCGTGGCCTCCTTGTGTGACGACAATTAAAAGCGGCGCACATCATGTGCGTTTTGCCCAAACACAGGGAGGCCACTTTTTTTCGCCACGCCGCCTATCTCCCCCCAAAAGCTGGACGTTCTCCATCTCCGGCGGGCACCGCGAAGAGGTCGAGTTCTGGGGGTCGTTCCAGAAGCTTCAGCCACGCATTCTGGGAGGACTGCTTGACGCTGTCGTGGGGGCGCTTCGCGAGCTTCCGTCGGTACGGCTGGCGCATCTGCCTCGGATGGCCGACTTCGCGCGGTTCGGCGAGGCTGTGGGTCGAGGGTTGGGCTGGCCGCCGGAGACATTCCTCTCGGCGTATCTTGAAAACCGCCGGGAGGCCACCGTCTCTTCGCTGGAAGACTCGATTCTGGCAACGATACTGCTCGAGGAACTCGAACTGGCCGACGGTTGGCTGAATTGGACCGCATCCCCAACGGAGATGCTCGACAAGCTCACTCGCCGGGTCGGGAAGACAGTCGCCGCGTCGCGACGCTGGCCCAAGACGCCTAACATGCTCGGGAACGAGCTGCGTCGACTGGCACCCCATCTTCGCGAGCACGGCATATCCATCAGCTTCGGCAAGAACCGCAATTCGCGAACGGTTACCATCAAGTCCGGACCAGGATCCGATGATGCCGACTATTCAGGCGCCACACGTAAGTCCAAAGCCTCCAAGGTCGTGGCGCCGTGGCGCATCTTTTGGGGCCTGCAACTGCGCGCGCTGGTGAGTGGTCTGATCGAAGGCCGATTCGGGCTCGATTTCCCGGACTTTGAGACCACACTCTATGGTGCGCTCCGACGATCCCTATTCCGCGCGGCGGCCTTGCCGCGCGGAACGGAAGCGTCTGATGACAGATCGCAGCGCGGTCACGACGTTGTTTGCTTGACCCTCGTGCGCGCCGGGGGTTTGGTGCGCGCCGGCGGTGCTGCATTTGCGTGTGCCGTGGCCGTCTTGGGCCTTTTCCGATTCGCGGCCGCTACGCCTGCGGATTTCCTCGAATCGATGACGGCCTGATTCTGCTTTTCCTTCGGGGCTGTCTTGGAGGCAGGCGCGCGGGGCTTCGCTGGCGTCTTCGCAATCTTCGGCGAGGCCTCAGTGGGAGTCTCCGGCTCGGCCATCTCGATCCCGAAGACGTCCGCAAGGTCGCCGGCCGCAATGGTCTTCTTGCCTCGAGACTTGCCGGCACGGGCAATGGGCGCGCCCTCAACCGCGCCCGCGATCAGCTCCAGGTGGTCAACCTTGCGGAGCAGGAACAGGAGCTCGGGCTGATCGTCAAGACGCGCGCCCACACCATACATCACCGCGGCGACGTGCTTGCACATACCGGCCCAGTCGGGGCAGGAACACGTCATGTCGATCTCAGCCGGCTTTGGGAACAGACCTTCACCGCGCTCGGTAACAACATCCATGACGCTCCTCGACAGCCGTCCTTGCAGGAGCTCGATCAGCGAACCGATCTGGCCTGCGCACCGACTCTTGACGCATTTCCAATCCGGGTCGGGCAGGGATGAGATCGTGATCTCGACTGAGTAAAGCTCGGAGCCGCTGACCAGGGCCGAGATTCTGCCTGATTGAATCTCGAGGTGTACGACTGATCCGTTGCGTACGTACGTACGGCCGCGCGGCAGGCGGTTCTCGAAGTCGCTGTACGACTCGAGGTTCTCGCACCATGCTTTGCCCCAGAACGTCTTGGCGATGACGCGGCCGTCAATGTCGATCGGCAGCACCTTAAGGCCTTTTTTGCGCATCTTCTCCAGCTCGCGTTGGGCCTCGCGGCGTCGCTGGGCAACCGGGACGTAGGGTCTGAATCCGTAGTGCCATCCCATCGAAGATTCCTTTCTCGTGATGCGTCTCAGGTATCAAGCGCCTTGTGGATGTCGAGTTTAACGAAATCGAGCAACTCGGCGTTGCTCATTTCGGTGAGCAACGTTTCGGCACCATCGATCACGTCGCCGGCAAGCGACGACTTTTCGGCGAGCATCGCATCGATTTTCTCCTCGATCGTTCCACGACAGACGAATTTATGTACCAGGACATTCCGTTTTTGTCCAATACGGAACGCCCGATCAGTCGCCTGGTTTTCGACTGCGGGGTTCCACCACCGGTCGAAGTGGATCACCTGACAGGCGGCCGTGAGGTTCAATCCCGTACCGCCGGCCTTGAGCGAGAGGACGAAGAAGGGCGGCCCATCGTCGCGCTGAAAGCTCTCGACAAGCCGCTGCCGCTGGGCGACCGCGGTCCCTCCATGAAGCACGAGGCCGGGCCGCCCGAACACGCCCTGGAGAAACTGTGCGAGCGGGCCGGTGATCTCGCGAAACTGCGTGAAAACAAGCGCCTTTTCCTGGCGTTCGCCAAGCTCTTCACAGATCGCGCCCAGGCGCTGGAACTTACCGCTCTTGCCAGGTGAGTAGTCGCCCGTGGCGACCAGTTGGTCCGGGTGGTTGCAGATTTGCTTGAGCTTCATGAGCTGGGCCAGGACGAGCCCTCGGCGTTGGATGCCGTCGGCTTCCTCAAGCTTCGCGGCCAGATCGCGTACGGCCTGTTCATAGAGGGCGGCCTGCTCCCGGCTCAGCGTGCAGAAGGCCGACATCTCCACCTTTTCGGGCAGGTCGGCGATGACTCGCTTGTCGGTCTTGAGCCGGCGCAGGATGTAAGGTCCAACGAGGGTGCGGAGCGGCTGGTACGACGAGCTGGCCTCCATTTGCTTGACCAGACCGGTGAACGTCTTGGCGCCGCCGAGCAAGCCAGGGTTCAGAAAATCGAACAGCGACCAGAGATCGGACAAGCGATTCTCGACCGGGGTGCCCGTCATGGCAACACGGGCCGCCGCCTTCAGCTCCTTGACGGTCCGTGATTGCCGCGTGCCCGAGTTCTTGATCGCCTGGGCTTCGTCGAGAATGACGAGGTCCCAGTCGCGTCGCCGCAGCCACTCGGTGCGCGACAACATGCCGTAGGTTGTGATCAGTAGATCGAGTCCTTGAGCGTCTTCTTCCTCGATTTGGCGCTTGCTGGTTGTGCTCTCCGACGGGTGGGCGATCAGGAACGAGAGCGTGGGCGCGAACCTGTCGAGCTCCGCCTTCCAGTTCGCGAGGAGCGAGGCAGGCACAACGAGAAGACTCGACCTGGCCCGGTCCGGTTCGTGAGCTGTGCGGATGGACTTACGATGCAATAACAGCCCGATCACCTGCACCGTCTTTCCCAGGCCCATGTCATCGGCCAGGCAAGCCCCCAGCCCCAATCCCGTGACAAGCGTCAGCCAGCTCACGCCAGTTTGCTGATAGTGCCGAAGCTGCGCGCACAGTCCCGGCGGTAGGGCGCCAGCGAGTGATTCGGGCGCGCGGAGCTTCCGAAGCGTCTCCTCGAGCGAGGTGCCGGCGGTCAATCCGATCCAATCCCGATCTTGATCAGCGGACGCTGCGACGTCTCGCTTGCTGGGCACTCCGGCAAGGAGCCGCATCCCATCATAGAACGACAGGCCGCTTTCCCGCGCGTCACGCTCGACTTTCTTCCAGTGTTTGAGCGCTTCACCCAGCTTGTCGCGGTCGACTTCGACCCACTTCCCCTTGAGCGCGACCAGGCCGCCGACCGACTGGAGGAGCCGCTCGAGTTCGGCCTCGGTCAGCGGCTCGCCGTCGAGCGTCACGTTGACGGAGAAATCGAGCAAGGCGTCCACACTCAACGTGGTCCCCTTGCGGGCATCGATCTTGACGTTGACCACGGGGCGAGGCGGGTGACTCGGTTTCCACCAGTCCGGCACCCGGACGACGAGGCCGCTCTCCTCGAAGATCGGGATGTCTTGCAAGAACCGATACGCCTCGCGAGGGGCCCAGGCCAGGGGATGATAAATCTCGCCCGACTCGACCATCTCCTTGATGAGCGGGCTGCGCTCGGTCGCGCGCTGGATCGGCAACAAGAGCGAAAGGAGTGCGGTCCGGTTTTTCGCCCCAGCGTATTCGCGCAGGGCCTCGCCCAGGGGCTCGTGCTGCACCCGACCCTGGGCCGAGAGCTGGGGAATATAAGTTGCCAAGAACGCGAAGGGGTGCTCCGGGTCGCGCTTGTTCTCAGCAAGGTGCAACGTCACGCGGCCCACCAGCCGCCACTGCGGGCCGCGCTCGCTCAGGTAGGCCTGTACCCCGCCCGCATGGTGCTCGATCTCGTTTCGGACGAACGTGTCGAGCTCCAACCACCACGTCAACAGCACGTCGTGGCTAAGGTACTCACACCCCTGCATCGGAGGCGCCTGCAGAACCTGAAACGCGAGGTCAGTCTCGGATGGAGGTACAATGGGCGGGGGTGTGCCGCCTTCTCCGTCTGCCGGCGTTTTACAGAGCCGGGTCAGATACAGGCGGGCGAAGTCGCGTGCATAGGCGAACGACGGCGGCAAGCTGGATTGAAGCTCGCTCGTCGCGAGGTGTAGGAGACCGCGGGCCGAGCCGGCGGTGAAAGCAGCATCGATTCGTTTCCCGGCCGGGCAGTCCAGGGCAATGCCATCCGGACCGGCGGCCTCGCGAGCGTGAAGATGGCCCTGTGGCGATAGGAAAAGTTCAAGCGGCATGACTGACTTGGCGTCCCTACCCACGAAAGAGAGCCGCGGGCACTGGCGGATAGTTGGTTCAAGTGCGCATTATGACCAAGAACCAGCGCCTGCGACAATGGCGCCACGGCGAATGACCAAAGCCGCCCCGGACCTCAAACCAGAGATCCAGGGCGGCTTTTTTGTTGATTGCACCTTCCACATCAGGGACGAGGCGATGTGAATGCAGCCGGCTGGTACCGAACACGGCGTCGCGCGTGAATTGCTCGAATCAGCAGCGGCCGATGGTCTGTTTCTGGTTCCCTCTCCCGTGGGAGAGG
>JBIOJM010000489.1:0-5576 GCA_044450785.1 Isosphaerales bacterium | reverse complement strand
GACGCAAACGGCGAAAATGACGCAAATGGGGCTCGAAGAGACGGTCGTGTGTAGTCTCTCTTCGTCCTCATCCCAGTCCGTCAGGCAACGGATCCATCGGGTGTCCAGACACCCACTTTTCGTTGAGAGGAGCGATGATCCCCCCAGCGGACGAAAAATGGATGCATGGGGGAACGATCTCCAAACGGACTCTTACAGACGCTGTCGGTGCGCCCGCGCGCCGCGGGCATCATGAGCTCACGACGGCGGTCCAAGACTTGGGTCGACAACATGTCTTGATCAGCCGCCGTCGAGTGCCTTGATCCGCTCGGCGGCGGTCTTGGCGGCCGGAGTATCCGGAAAGTCCTTGACGATCCGCCGGAAGTAAGTGAGCGCGGCCGTGGTCTTGCCCGTCTTTTCGAGGTTCTGTCCCAGGCGAAGCAAGGTGGCGGCGCGGCCGGCCAGCTTGGATGCGGCCGATCGGGCGGAGTCTTTCTTGGCCGCGGGCTTCTGCTGGGGCTTGATTTCGGAAGGGCTCGCCTCAGCGCCCTTGTTCGCCTTCTTGGTTGACGCGGGCGACGTCTTCTCTTGCTTGCTCGACGGCGTTCTTGCCGCGCTCGAGTCGACCACATCGCCGGCGAAGGCGTCCTCGAACCGGTTGACGCGTGAGGTGGCGGGCTGGTTGGACTTGGGTTTGGCTCCCTCCGCGCCGAGCATCAGGGCAGCCTTCTTGACGTATTTCTCCGGGTTGTCGTTGAACTCGTCGCGGCAGCCGGTGCAGCAGATCGAGAAGGTGCGGCCCTGATAGGTGAGCGTCATGGCGGCCGCCCCACCCGTGACGATGCACTTGGGCCGCTCGGAGGCCGTCGACCCGCCGGCGAACGATTCACCTTCCCTGGTCAAGCCAACCTCGATCAGCCGGGCGAATGCGAATGCCCCCGGCTCCTGGCGATCCTCGGTCATCGTATAGCGGACGAAGTTGGCGTTGGGGTGGAGAGACAGTCGCATCTTGCCGGAATCCCTGGCCGATTTTCCGGTCGCGGCCGTTCGATCGAGCACGAGCAGCTTTCGGGACTCGTCCAGCGTGCCCTCGAAGGAGATCCTTCCTCCCAAGGGCCTCGGCTCGGTCGCCTCGAGAAGATAGCGGTTGCGCGCCTGGTCGTATGAGAGCTTGCCGGCCGCCAGGACCTTGCCCCCTTCGATCGTGACGGACAGGCCGGCGGGTTTTCCCTTGGCGAAGATCCAGGCCCAGGTATGCGTCTCGGTCCAGCCGCGGAACTGGTTCGCTCCCTTGTCCCTGGGTATGCCCTGGCCTTTCCAGCGGCCGACGAGGTATTCGAACGGCGCGAAAGCCGGGGGGATGTCGCGCGGCCCCGCGTCATCCCCTCGAGCGGCCGCGGCCATGCCGACGGTCGTCAGCAGTACGAGCGATGAGGCCAATTGCGCCACCCGGGCATAACGATTCATGTTCGGATGCCTCGTTCCCAAGCGTTTTGGCGCCGACGGGGGTAAGTGATTCAGATCAGCACCCCAACGATAGCGGTGACCCCCTCGGGGACGCAAGCGTGCACTCCGCATCGTGTGGCGTTGCTCGTTGCCTGGGCCCACTCCATGCCAACCACCTGGCGATGGCGTACATGGACCGCTCGCTGGTGACGACGGGCTACGCGGGGATCGGCGTGGCGGTCTCGCGCGACAACGGCGTCACCTGGCAGCGGACGTCGGCATTATTAGGGCCTGCCTGTACCGAATGACCTGGGGATCGTCGCGGACCAGCTTCCGGATCACGTCGCGCGCCTGCTCGTAGGATCGGATGGCCTCGGCGGTTCGGCCCAGCTTGTATTGCAACCCGGCGATCCAATTGATGGTGTCGGCCCGCCACGCCTGAGACCCCTGATCACTGCTGCGATGGCGAAGCCGGGTGTCCCAGATCGCCAGGGCCTCCTGCTGAGAGCGGAGCGCCGCGGTGGGCTGACCCACTTGGTCGAGCAACAGGCCGACAACACTGATGTCGACAGCCAGGAGGACTTGATAAGAGATGACCGTGGGGTGATCGCGGACCAGTGCCCTCCTGAGCGTGAGGGCCTTCTCAACGGATTGCAGTGCCTGGGCGGGTAGGCCCGCCGACTCGAGAGTTGTGCCGAGGCCCTGGTACCCGTCGGCGAGCTCGCGTTGCCACATTGCGACGCTGGGCTGGTCGCGGACCTGGGTCTCGAGAACCGGCACGGCTTCTCGGAACGACCGGAGCGCCACCGCCGTCTGGTTGACCCGATCTTGCTCGTGGCCATAGTCGATAAGCGTTCTGCCCAATTAACGCCGAATCTCGCTGTCAGCCGGATTGGCACGAGCCAGCGGCTCCATAATGGCGAGAGCTTGCTCGTAAGAGTGGAGCGACTCGCCGTGCCGGCCAAGACCCCCTTGCTTGACGGCGAGACCGAGAAGGCATTTCGCCACCTCCGTGCGGGCCTGGGGATCGGTCGGGTTCTCACGGGCGATCGAACCGCTCCGGTGCCATGTAGCGCACAGTGCCGACGATGTCGCCGGTCTGGGTCAATCCGGCTTCGCCCTCGAACGCCTTGGAAAGGCCGAAATCGGTGACCCAGATCTTTCCCTGGGCGTCGAGCAAGAGGTTGGCGGGCTTGATGTCGCGGTGGAGAATGCCTTGCTTGTGGGCGTAGGCCAGGGCTTCGGCGACCTGGCAGCCGATGCGGGCGATGGTGCGGAAGTAGACGGAGCAGGAGCCCTCGGTCGAGAGTGATGCCGAGTTGGAATTGTGAGCAGACGAGGCACCGTCATTCGGGCACCGGGCGACGGCCAGCGGTGCGTCCCCGACCGGTGCCTGGGGGACGCGCGGGCCCGGCGGGGCCGCCGCGATCACTTCCGCGGGACGGGTCGACTGGCCGAGCCGTTCGAAGACCTGGCCGAGGCTTTCGCTCTCGATGAACTGCATGACGTAGTAGAGCTGACCCTCGTCCTCGCCCACGCCGAAGACGGGCACGATGTTGGTGTGATGCAGCTTGGCGGCGGCGCGCGCCTCGCGGTGGAACCGCTCGACCGATGTCGTCGGGGCACGCTGGGCGGGCAGGACCTTGAGCGCCGCGCGGCGGCCGAGGGCCAGCTCGATCGCCTCGAAGACGACCCCCATGCCCCCCTGGCCGAAACAACAGTGGCGTCACCGACAATGGCACGAATGGCTTTGTCGGGCTCGCCGTGGGCGGCGGCATTTGTAATCAAGGCGCTTCGCTCACCGTCACGAACAGTTTCTTTGTGGGCAACCAGGCCATCGGCGGCAACTCGGCAACAGGCGTCGGCGGTTCGGCGGCGGGCGGCGGCATTGCGAGTGCCGGCTTCACAACGACGACCCTGACCAGCCTGATACTCTTGGGCAATCAGGCCAAGGGTGGCAGCGGCGGCCCGGGTTCCCTTGGCGATTGCTCAGGGCACGCCGTTCTTGACCCAGTTGCAGGGGGACCTGGGCGCCCTGCCGGACAAGACGAACGCTCTCACGAGCAATCTCAGCCAGACGTTCGTCTCGGTCGGGGGGAACGTTGAAGTCGTGGTGTCTGCCAACGCGGCGGGCACCTTCAACCTGGACGTGGGCAACGTGCCCGGATCGGCGCGGGGCGGCGCCGTTACTCTGACTGCCGGCGGCAGTCAGGAGTTTTCATTCACAGCCGCCTTGCGGGACGGGACGAGCAACTTCCAGTTGAGCCTGAGCGACTCGACCGACCCGGCAGCCGAGTCCTCTACGGCGCCGGCCGATGCGGTCGTCACGACGAATCAGGGCGGAAGCGGGGGCGCTTCCCTGGCCGCCAGCTTCTCTCAGCAGGCCGGCCTGGCGCTGGCGATCGCGCTCATCGGCAGCCCGACGGGGGAACTCGACGCGGCCGTCGCGTCCGGATCCGCGGGCGGCGGGCCCGGATCCGCCGCCGCCGCCGGCGGAGCGCCCGGCGGCGCGGGTCAATCCTTGTCCCAGAACAGCGGGCAAAGATGGTCGTCGGCCGGCGACAGGGGCGGTGAAACGCAAGCCGCTCACTTCCTGGAGAATCTCTTGAACACGATCGATCAGGCGCTCCGCGACGAAGGCGAGAAGCTCGGCAAACGGCTCCCCTTGGTGAAATCCACCCTCCGGATCCTGGAGCGCGCCACCGTCGTGGGCGAGGCCCTGGGTTGGAGAGGTCGAGCGGCACCGCGCCCTGGCGCAACGCGTCGCCGAAGAATTGAAGGCGCGGGAACAGGCCCGCCGCGACGTGCGGGAGTTCCGCCACCGCTCAAACGATCGCTCCACGACCTGCTCCTCCTGACAGCCCAGCTCGAGAGCCAGCAAGCGGCCGGGCCGGGCGCGGCCCGGGAGACGCTCGCCCTCCTGGACCGCGCGGTCCTCCTGGGCCCCCCGTCTCGGAAAGACTTTCGCCTTCGAGCCCTCGCCGATCGGCAACGCGGCGACGATCGGAAGGCGGCCGAGGAGCAGCGGCGTGCCGAGGACTCGGGGGTGCAATCAACCTCGCTCGATCACTTCCTCCTCGGCGAGGACCTCAACCGGGCCATCCAGTTGAACCCCGAATTCCTGCCCGCTCGCCTGAACCGGGGCGTGGTCTACTGGCACCAGGGGAAGCTCGACCCAGCACTGGCCGACTTCGCGGCGGTCCTCACGCCTCCCAAGGAGAAACGGCTCATCGAAGCCGCCTTCTCGCGCGGCCAACTGTACCTTTAGCGCGGTGAAGTCCAGAAGGCGCTGGTCGATTTCGATTCCGTGGTCGCGGAGAACCCCAGGATCCGGACCGTCTTCCTGTACCGCGCGCAGCTCCATATCTCGCAGGGCAGCAACGACCGCGGGCTGGACGATCTCGACGCGTATCTCGACAACGGAAGTCAACGCGACCTTCGCGTCTGGGTGATCCACGGGCTGCGCGGTCATTTGTTGCGAGACCGCTACCAGCAGTTACCGCTGGACAAGCGCCGTCAACCATCGGGCCTGGCGCTGCTATCTCTGTCGGTGACGGAGCTGGGAAAGGCCGTCACCCTGGGCGGTCGGGCCCACGACCTCTTCGACGACCTCGGCGCTATGCTGGAACACGCTGGCCGACGTGACCAAGCCATCCTCGCCTACTCCAAGGGCCTCGAGCTCGCACCCAAGGATGCGAAGATGATGGTCAAACGTGGCTGGGCGCTCGAGCTGCTCCACCAGCACGGCAAGGCTTTGGCCGATTTCGCCGCCGCGGTCCGCGTCGACCCCGAGAATCCGGAGGCTCACACCGGGCGAAATTGACCTGATCAAGAGCGAAGAGGTGTTTAAACCATTGCGCGGTCGGGCGGATTTCCAGCAACTGTTCGGCCAGCGGTTGAGAACGGCCGGTTGAAGGCAGTCCGAGGAATTCGCGAAAAAGCGGTTACTGTTAAACGAACATCTCTGCGATGGAGCATTCTTGTCTCGCCCCGAAGGGGCCGCAACATGCCAGCCCAGGGCAACGCCCTGGGAACACATCGACCACCCAAGCCCAAGCCCTGAAAGGGCAAAACAGCCCCTACAAGCAAAAATGGGATAGGTCCAATAAACAGGCTCGATCCAGGCATCGAACAGGAATTGGACTTATCCG
>JBIOJM010000488.1:0-5602 GCA_044450785.1 Isosphaerales bacterium | reverse complement strand
GCGATGGAAGCTGCGCGGCGCAATGGGGAACTGGACCATTGGCGTCAGCGTCGCGAACTCCCTGAGCGGGCGTTGCCAGAGCCGGTGCGGAAAGTTGCTTGAGCGCGTTACTGCTGGCGCACCAACTGGCGAGCGCCAGGGAACAGCCGGGGAGAGCCGAGGGAAGAGAGGAGTTGATCAGGGATATTCTGGCGTCGTCGCCGAGGGCGGCTGAGATTCTTCGGCCCCATCTTCCGCGGTCGCCGTGAGAGGGCTTAGCGGCAATACCGTTGAATCAGTGATAAATCGAAGGCAGCAAAGGCTTTGACTTCTCGTTCCCACGCTCCGCGTGGGAATGCTCTCCCCGACGCTCCGCGTCGTTGGACCAGGACCGAAGCTTTGCCCATCAAGCGGACGCAGAGCGTCCAAGACGCGCGTCCCCACGCGGAGCGTGGGAACGAGGAGCCGCAACTCGTTGTCTCCGCGGCAATTGATGCTAATTCAACGGTATTGGGCTTAGTGGGGACGGTGGGTTGTTACCGGGCGTTCGGAAGATGGTAAAGTGGCGGTGGGCGGTGACCCCGTACATTCCGCACTGAGTGAGCTCCGGCCATGGCTTATGTGCCCTTTTCCGAACGAGTCTCCCGATTGCGGCCGACGGCCGTCAATCGGGTCTTGCAGGAAGTCCGGCAGCTTCAGGCCGAGGGGCGCCCGCTCGTCTCGTTGATGCGCGGGCAGCCCGATACACAAACACCGGCGCATATCGTCGAAGCGGCGCGGAAGGCGATGCGCGATGGCCGCACAGGCTACCCCGACAACCAGGGGGAGCCCGCGCTACGCGCGGCGGTCGCCGAAAAGCTCGAGCGAGAGCAGGGACTTTCGTACAGTCCCGACCGCGAGATCCTGATCACCGACGGTGCAACGCTCGGCGTGTATGCGGCTCTCGGGGCATTGGTGGACCGCAACAGGACCGTCTTGCTCCCCGATCCGATTTATGACGCCTATGAAGCGCCGATCGCTCTCTGGGGCAGCACTTCGACACCCGTACCCGCGACGCTTCGCGACGGACGATTCACGATCGGAAGCCGGCAGCTCGAGAACACATGGGTGACAGGCACCGACGTCATCTTGCTCAACACGCCCTGGAATCCCGTGGGAACGGTCCTCAATCGCGAGGAGCTCGACGACATCATGGGGTTTGCCGAGCGGCACGACTACCTGGTCATCAGCGACGAGATCTACGAGTCCTTGGTTTACGACGGCCGCCGGCACGTCTCGCCGGCCTCGATATCCGTCGATGCCCGCGAGCGGACGATCCTGATCAACAGTCTCTCGAAGACTTATGCAATGACGGGCTGGCGCGTCGGCTACTGCGCCGGCCCCGAAGAGATCATCCGCGCGATGTACCTGGTCTTGCAGCAGTCGAGCCGGGGACCGGCCACATTTGTACAAGATGCCGCCGTCTGTGCCCTGAGTTCGGATCAGGAGTGCACACGTCAGATGGCGACCGAGTACCAGGGTCGACGCAATCGGGTCATCGAACGGCTGTGCGGGATTCCGAATGTCGAGCCGCTTGTACCCGAGGGCGGATTGTTCGTGATGGTCGATGTCCGTGGATTTGGGAAACCGTCGGACACGGTCCAGCGGTTCCTGCTGCGTGAAGCCGGTGTCGTCGTCCTCCATGGCTCGGCGTACGGTGCAGGTGGAGAGGGCTTCCTGCGCATCTCCTTCGCCGCTGGGGGCGAGACCCTGGAGCGGGGCCTGGAGCGGCTGCGCGACGGTCTGATGCGACTCGCGGACGAAGCACCACCGGAAGGCGAGGCTCCGTCCGAGGCCCGTTTCTGAAATGAGCGTGACCGACTTGTCCGTGATCGACCCAGCCCGGCGATTGGCCGTCAATCCGCGGGAACTGCACGAGGCGCTTGCCGGAGCCATCAGCACGCACGACGTGCGATGCGATCGTCTCAGCCGGGCGCTTTACGCGACCGACGCCAGCGTTTACCAGGTCGTTCCACTGATGGTTGCGTTTCCCGCAACCGTGGCGGATGTGGCGGCCACCGTCGCGGTGTGCGACCGGTTCCACGTACCGATCACGGCTCGGGGCGGCGGTACGTCCCAGGCGGGCCAGTCAATCGGCCCGGGCGTGATCCTCGACTGCTCGAAGCACTTCGATCACGTGCTCGAGATCAATGCCGGCGAACGCTGGGTTCGTGTCGAGCCGGGATGTATCCTCGACGACCTGAACCGGGCGCTCGCGCCCCACCGGCTGCTGTTTGCCCCGGATGTCTCGACCTCAAACCGGGCGACGATCGGCGGCATGATCGCCAATAACTCCTGCGGCGCGAGGTCGGTGCTCTACGGCAAGACGATCGATCACGTGATCGAGCTGAAGACCGTGTTGTCCGACGGCAGCCTGATCCACCTCGGGCCGCTCACGGAGTCGCAGCTCGAGGCCAGGTGCGCCCAAGAGGACCGGGAAGGCGACTGCTACCGAGCAACCCGGCGCCTGGCTGCCGAGCACGCCGGGGAGATCGACCGGCGCTTCCCCAAAATCCTCCGGCGCGTGGGCGGTTACAACCTCGATGAGTTCGTTCCTGAACGTGTGCGGAGCCGGACTGGGTTTACGTTCAACCTGGCCAAGCTGCTGGTCGGGTCGGAGGGGACGCTCGGCGTGACCGTCGAGGCCAAGCTGGCGCTGGTGGAGCGGCCGCGCGCCAAAGCGACGCTTGTCGTCGAGTTTGCCGGCTTGCTCGAAGCCCTGGCGGCGGTGCCGCTCATTTTGCAACACGGCCCGGCGGCGGTTGAAATCGTCGACAAGTATGTCCTCGACAGCACCAAGCTGAATGCGGAGGCAAGCCGGCTGCGCGACTTTCTCCAGGGCGATCCCGCCGCGATCCTGCTGATCGAGTTCTACGATGAGCGGGCCGACCTCCTGCCCCCGCGGCTCGCCGGCCTGGGGGACGACTTGCGGCGGCACGGGTTGGGCGATCGCTATCTGGCCGTCACGGACCTCGCCGCTCAGGCACGAGTCTGGAAGCTCCGCACGATGGCGCTGGGACTGTCGATGGCCGAGAAAGGAGACGCCAAGGCGATCTCGTTCGTTGAAGACACCGCGGTCGCTCCCGAGCACCTGCGCGACTACATCGACAAGTTCCTGGCGATCATCGCGCGGCACAACACGACAGCGGGCGTGTATGCACACGCGTCGGTCGGCTGCCTGCACGTCCGTCCGGTGATCAACCTCAAGACCGAGGAGGGGGTGCGCAGGTTCGAGGCGATCGCGGCCGAGGTCTCCGACCTGGTCCTCGAGTACGGCGGTGCATTGTCGGGCGAGCACGGCGACGGCCTGGTGCGCAGTCCGTTCCAGGAGAAGATGTATGGAACCGTGCTCTACCAGGCGTTCCGGGAGCTGAAGCGGGCATTCGACCCGCACAACGTGATGAACCCGGGGAAGATTGTCGATGCGCCGCCGCTGGCCACAAACCTGCGCTACGGGCCGGGCTACGTGACGCCCGCCGTGTCGACGACGTTTGACTTCACGGCCGACGGGGGCCTGCTGTCGGCCGCCGAGCTGTGCGCGGGCGTCGGCGCCTGCCGGAAAAAACGCGAGGGGACGATGTGCCCTTCGTTCCAGGCAACCCGCGACGAGAAGGACAGCACCCGAGGCCGCGCCAATCTGCTTCGACTGGCGATCACCGGCCAGCTCGGCTTTGAAGGATTCACCGATCCCCACGTCCACGAGGTGCTTGACCTTTGCCTCGAATGCAAGGCCTGCAAGAGCGAGTGCCCCACCAATGTGGACATGGCCCGGCTCAAGGCGGAGTTCTTGCATCAATACCATCTGAAGCATGGCTTACCCTGGCGGAACCGGATCTTCGGCCACGTGGCCGAGTTGGGACGGATCGGGTGCGCGGTGAGACCGGTGTCGAACTGGCTGGCGCGGAGCGGTCTGTCGCGCTGGTTAAACGAAACGCTCTTCGGGATCGACCGCCGCCGTGTACCGCCGGCATTCGCGCGCCGGACATTGTTGCAGCGGTTTCCAGCTCTTCAGAAGAACGATGGGTTCGATCTTCCGGGACGGCGGGTGCTTCTTTTCCCCGATACCTTCACCAACTATTTCGAGCCCGAGATCGGCGCGGCGGCGATCGCGTTGTTCGATCGGGCCGGTTGTGCCGTCACGCTCGGTCCGCCCGGCCTGCGCTGCTGCGGCCGTCCGCTCATATCCAATGGTCTGCTCGACCAAGCCGTGGCCAGCGCCAAGCACAATGTCGAGCGTCTCCACGAATGGTCGCGCGGGGGCGGACGGATCATCGCCTGTGAGCCGAGCTGCATCCTGACGATCCGGGATGACTATCCCGCGCTGCTCAAGGGCGAGCGGCGGTCCCGGGCCGAGACGGTCGCCCAGTCCTGCCTGACATTCGAGGAGTTCCTCGCCTCGATCCTTGTGCCGGACACGGGCGCACCGTTGTGCTGGAAACAGGGTCCGCGGCAGATCCTGGTGCAAGCGCACTGTCACCAGCGTTCGCTGGTCGGCGCAGGGCCGATGCTCGAGCTATTGCGATCTCTACCCGGAGCCGAGGTGATCGACCTTGACGCCGGCTGCTGTGGCATGGCCGGGTCGTTCGGCTACGAGGTGGAGCACTACGAGATTTCGCGGCAGGTGGGCGAGCAGCGCCTCTTACCGGCGGTGCGCCAGGCGAGGCCGGAGGATATCATCGTCGCGCCGGGTTTCTCGTGCCGACTCCAGATCCAGCACTTCACCGGGCGGGAAGCGGTTCATCCAGCCGTTCTGCTTCACTCGTTGCTCTCTTGATCGACGAACCCGTTCATCCCTCCGCTTCGGCCCGCCGGCAGAGTTCCCCGGCCCAATCGGCGTCGGCGCCCGTCAACGGCATGTCGGGGGGGTGCTCGTAGAGGAGAATCTTCAGTCAAGGTCAAGCCGGCGCATGGCCTCATCCCAGGGAATCCCTTCCTCACGGCGGCGCTCGCGGATCATCTCCCAGAATTCAGGGGATTTGTACAATTCGTCCGCCCAATCTTCATCGCCTTCTTGGTCGGTGAACTCGAGAATCTGCCCCAGCTCGAGGACCCAGTCCTCGGAAACTTTTCTCCCATCGACGAGAGCCATTGCCTCGGCAGGGATATCGAAAACCTCTCCGAGGTATTTCCTCACCCACGAGACGGTCTTACCAATGAGCGACACAGAGTCTTGATTAGCACCATGGGGGTCGCTCACGGTTTCGCCACGACTTCCCGCCTCGGTGAGGATTTCGGCAACGCGGTCGTGGGTCACAGCCCGCATCACGATCCAGGGCTTACCTTGGCGGGTCAAAATCAACGCTCCCTGCTCCGCCTCAGCCAGGGCCTGGTCCACGCGATCGCGAAACTGGTCGAGCTCGATCGTGATGGTCTTCATAGCAAGTGAAGGGCATCAAAGGACTCCGCTCCCACGCATCCGGTCGGATCCTACTCAGCCTAAATGATTTGGGTGCAGTTCGTTTGGCTACTGGCATTTTCACGCTGCCCGAGGTAATTCCATCGGTTGGTCCGTCCGGATCTGAACCGCTTGACGGTCATGGAGTTGTTCCTGATATCGCTGGTAGGCCCAGGTGATGAACTCCTC
>JBIOJM010000487.1:0-5631 GCA_044450785.1 Isosphaerales bacterium | reverse complement strand
TCGAGCTTGCGCCAATCCAGGTCACCCTGAATCAGCGTCGAATATGACTACGTGGGTAAACAGTCAATTCCCACGACCGGACTTTCACCGGCAAGTTCAGCGGCATTATGGGCTGCAGAATTGGACTTATCCCCTTTTCACCCTCATGGGTGAGCCCTCATTATCGGCTCGCTCCGCCGCGCCTCTTCCCAGATTGGTCCATAGACCTCCTTGTCGAACGGCGGGCAGCCGGTGGGGAACTGGCCCAGCTCGTTGTTCTTCGACCGCATGAGGGCCGTGCAAAAGCTGAACGTGCGGCAGAGGCGTTTGTTGTCAAGCGGCTGGCCGCGCTCGAGGCGGCCTGCGAAATCAGGCTGCGTCAAGGCGCCTCGGCCGATGCCCACGAGCGTCGTACGACCCGCGCCCACGTTTGCGGCCCCCGCCTGGAAGGCGAATGCCTGGAGCCAGCTATAGCCCGAGCCGACGATGGCCAGGTCGGGATAGGCGGCCTGCACCGCCGCTGTCAGCCGGAAATGCCGGTCGACCCCGATCAGCGGGTGCTCGGGCGTTTCGTAGCCGTCCGGCGGTGGATACTCGAACGGCCTGAGCAGGTGGGGGCTCGCATACGGGTTGCCCATCGAGACGTTGAACAGTCCAACGCCAAGATCCCGAAGCGAGCCGATCAACGCGAGCGGCTCGGCCAGGTCGGGCAAGGACGGGTCATCTTCGCCGGTGCCCCACGCCGAACGGACCGGAGGAGTGAACGGGCAGGGGACCCCTGCGCCATCCAGACCCTTCATGTAGGGAAGTCCGTCGAAGACGTTCAAGCGGCTGGCGATCATCAAGCCGCCAAAGGCGTCGTGGATTCGGTCCACCGCTTCACGGATGAACCGAGTCCGGTTCTCAAACGAGCCGCCGTACTTGCCCTCGCGCGTCCTGGCGGCCAGCAGCTCGTTGAGCAGGTAGCGGTGGCACTGCTTGAGGTCGACGAAGTCGAACCCGGCCTGGTGAGCGAAAGCGGCGGCCTCGACGTACCGATCCAGCAGCCGGTCGAGCTCGGAGTCCGTGATCAGCGGATAGTCGGGGCCGGCGGTCGCGCCGGTGGCCTTCTCGACGATCGTCCGGGAATCGAGCAAGGGGTCGTGCTGGGCCAGGATCGGCCGCTCGAACGAGTACCGGCCCGAATGAGTCAGTTGAAGTCCGACCAGCAGGTCGTCGTCGCGCTCATTGGCCTGAACATGAGCTTCTCGGGTCGTGTGGAGCAGTCGTGCGAGCGCGCCGGCGTTCGCGGCATTGATGACGAGCTGACGAGGATTCGCCCGGCCTTGGGGCACGACGGCACAGGCCTCGCCCCAGATGAGCTTGGCCCCGCCGGCGCCGAAGCGGCGGAACCGCCTGAAGGTCAATTCGCCGGGCGAGCCATCGGGCTCGGCATCGCACCCTTCCATCGGCTGGATCGCCAGCCGGTTGCCGACTCGCCGCTTGCCGATCGTGACCGGCCGAAAGAGCGGCGAGAGGTCCGCGCTCAGGCGAATGTCGAGGTCCATTGCCCGGGCGTCCCCGAGCAGGGCATCGCTCGTTTTGTACTTGAAGTAGCGGGACACGCGGTTGGCTCGTCTCCCCTCTCGCGTTATTGTGGTCGCGACGGGTTCAGTACCTTCCTGGACGTCACGTGTTTCATCAGCTCGTCCGGGCGCAGGAAGTAGGTACGAACGGCCTTGCCGTTGCTGAAGAGCTTTTCGGCCTGGTCGTCCCAGTGGCCGCTCTCCTTGTGGTCGCTCTCGCCGAGCGGAATGATCGCGTATGACTCGGGGGGGTCGGTGAGGATGACGACCTGGGTCGACGACTGACCCGTGTGCCCGATCATCTGCTTGCCGTCGCGCGAGGCGGCGAAGCTGATCGCCCGGGGAGTGGCCATTGCGACGTCTTGCAGACTACCGCCGCCGACCGGCCACGTGCGGTCGCCGCCCCGGCGTCCGACGCGGAAATAGCGACCGAAGGGGACCGCCACGTCGCCGAACGTCGCCTTGATCCACGTCGCTCCCTGGCGCACGGCTTCGATCAACTCCGCGTCGGTCAGATTCGAGGCAGGCTCGGTTCTCCTGGCCTTTTCGCCCCCCATCGCCTTCTTGAACGCGTAAAAAGCGAGAGCGCCCTTCGAGTCGGGGTCGCTGCGGGCATTCCATTCCTGGATCAGCGAATAAACTTGCTGCGAATCACCCGCTTTGTCGGCGGCCGACGCTCCTTTCCAGGCCTCCGCGAGCCGCGCCTGCCAGTGCTCGGCGTGCCAGACCCGCGTGCTGAAGGCGATCTCGATCGCCTGTTGGACGGTGACCTTGCCGGCGGCGTCGAGCAGGTCGTTCACCATCTCGGCGCGCTGGTGCGAGGCGCGGGAGGGGGACTCGTTATAAAGGTGGGGGTGTTCCGCGAACTGCTCACGCCGAGGCTGGTCCTGTTTCATCATCGCCGCCGGGGAGCAGTTGCAGTTCTGCATCCACCCGCACGGCGGGTTCTCGATCTGCACCAGGTCGGACATCGGGTGGGTCCCTTTCCACTCGGTGGCCGACGTGTTCCCCGGGATCGGCCGGCCCGGATCGACCCCCTTGGGACGGATCGGCACGCGCCCGTTCCGCAGGTAAAAAATGTCGCCTCCGACGGTGCCGACCATGATGTTCTGCGCCATCAATTGCAGGTGCGAGAGGGCCTGTTTCATCTCGGTCAGGTTGCGTGCCTTCATCATTTCGTAGCACTGGTCGGTCAGGCCGACCTCGTTGTCGTAGGGAATGGCCATCGCGTAGGCCTTCCCGTTCTTGCGCGCCACGATCGGCCCATGGTGCGAGAACGCGAGTGTGACCTGACGCGCCTCGACTTGCCCGGCCTTCTTGACGTTGATCGTCGCCTTTCGAATGGTGAAGTCGCGCCACGCGCCGTCGTAGCGATACTGATCGGGATTGGACGGATTGACCTCTTCCTCGAAGATGTCGGACGTATCGGGCCCGCCGGTGGTCATGGCAACCGAGCAATAGCGGCTGTGGCCCAGCGTCGGCAGGGGCGCGCCCAGGATCGCGACGCCGGCAACGTTGAATTCGGGCGTGTAGACCCGGACCTCGTAGAACCGCATGGCGTCGTACCAGTGCACGTGCGGGTCGACGATGGCGATCGGCGCGTTCATCGCGGTTCGTTTGGGCGCGATCAGCATCTCGTTCGAGCCGCGGTAGCTGAGCGGTCCAAACGAGAGGCCGGCGCGCTTGAGGTCGCCGGCGGCTTCGCCCATCGGCCAGTTCCAGATGATGTAGCGCCCCAGCGCGACCACGTCCCAGGGCTGGATCGGCTGGGCCCAGGCAGGCACCTGCTCGGGATGATCTTTCATGAACTGCTTGATCCCGTTTTGATACGACTCGATCACCCCGCGCATTTTCGGGCTGACCTCGCCGTACCTCGCCTGACTGATCTCGGCGTGCCGCATGACCCGTTGCCGGAGGTCGTCCTGAAACGAGTCGGGGCCGAACACCTCGGCCATCGTCCCATTGGCGCGGCGATAGTTCTTGAGCAGCTCCTCGAGGCGGTCTTCCGCCTGGGCGTAGCCGACGGCGTAAGCGGCGTCTTCGAGCGTGGAGGCGAAGATGTGCGGGATCCCGAACTCGTCGCGATTGATCGTGGCGGTCTGGTCGGCCGCCGAAGCGCTCCGGGGCGGCTGCGCGACCGAACCCAGGATCACCAGAGAAACAAGCAGGGAGATTGGTCGCGTCATCGGATGTGGCCCTGAAAAAACATGGCCAGCCGGACAATGCGAGGGTGCCCGAGGCCGGGATGGTCGAACCGTGGCAGCAGCATTGTACTACAGTCTCACACCCACCGGTCCGCTACGGCCAGCAATCGCGCCAGGGGAAGTTCGAAGCCAGGCAGCAAGGGCGTTTGGTAGGTCTCTTGTTCACTGACAACAACTTCGCTCGTTCCTTCCGGTACGTCGCGGAAAATGGTCATGTTCCGGCGGAAGCGGTCGATGATCCAATGCTCGACGACCCCGGCCTCCTGGTACTCACGGCGCTTCTCCACATAATCCCGCCACCGGTCTCGGCGCGAGGCCGAGACGTACTCGATGGCGATCGCGGGGACGTCGACAGTAGGGTCCGGGCGACGGCCGAGTCCGATCCAGATCACACGGTCGGCCCGTCGCCGGCCGCTCGATGTCCGGATATAGCGCTCGGGCAGTGTTTCATCGATAACCCCACCCTGAGGATGCTCGTGTTGGTATTGCCTCAACATCGCGCCCAGCTCGTCGTTCGGCGCGGCCTCCGCCTCGGCGGGTATTGGCGTCACGACCAGTACTCCCCGGATCAACTCGTAGCGGAATTTGTCGTCATATTCCGTGACCTCGTCAAACTCCTCGGGCGTCAACAGCATGCCCGCGGATTCCGGGCCGAGGACGGGCGAAGCGACTGTATCGGTCGGTAATGGGCCCATTTTCGTTTCGACGAATTGTGCGAGCGTGGGTTCGATGATGCGACACAGGGGCCGAGCGGTCGACTCTAACCCCCATTCTACCGGGCCATTGGCCCCAGAGGAACTCTTCGAAATCCGGCCGGGGTTCCCGATACCAAATCCGCTTGTGCCTCATGCACGAGAAACTTCGATCTCTTCGATCAGACCTGTGGAATCGTGTGGCGACGCTCACTTTGAATTCGATGGTTATGATGCGACAATGGCTCCGGCAAGTCAAACCCGCGCCGCACCGACGTCGATTACGGTTCCATCATGGATCAGAATCAAGAATCTGACGAACTCTCGACTACGGCGCCTGTTCCAAGTGATCCGCGTCCGATCCCTGTCGGTGATCCGTCCCAAATCGGACGCTATCGGGTGATCAGGTTGCTTGGAAAGGGCGGCTTCGGTCGAGTCTATCTGGCTCAAGACGATGAACTCGACCGTCCTGTGGCGATCAAGGTACCAAACCCAGAGCGCATCTCCTCTCCCGAAGACTTGGAAGCCTATCTGAAAGAAGCCAAAAACCTCGCCAAGCTCGAACACCCGAACATCGTGCCTGTCCACGACGCCGGCCGTACCGACGATGGCCTCTGCTACGTCGTTTCCAAGTACCTCGAAGGCAGCGATCTGGCAACCAAGCTCCATGCAGGTCGCACCGGGTTCCGTGAATCAGCGGAGCTGATCGTCTTGGTCGCCGAGGCTCTTCACTATGCCCACACCCGAGGACTGGTCCACCGGGACATCAAGCCGGCCAATATCCTGATCGACGCTTCGGGCAAGCCCTGTGTCGCGGACTTCGGGCTTGCGCTGCGAGACGAGGACTTCGGCAAGGGAGCAGGACTTGCTGGAACCCCTGCTTACATGAGCCCCGAGCAGGCTCGCGGCGAGGGCCACCGGGTTGATGGTCGATCCGACATCTTCAGCCTGGGCGTCGTGTTCTACGAGCTGCTGACCGGGCGGCGACCGTTCACGGCCGAATCCCGCAACGACCTGCTGGACCTGATCGCCACTGCGGACGCGCGTCCGCCACGCCAGATCGACGACACGATTCCCAAGGAGCTGGAGCGGACCTGCCTGAACGCTATCTCGAAGCGGGCGTCCGAGCGGTACACCACGGCCAGCGATATGGCCGACGACCTGCGACATTGGCTGCGTCCACTCTCAGGG
>JBIOJM010000486.1:0-5651 GCA_044450785.1 Isosphaerales bacterium | reverse complement strand
GAAAGGGATCGCTCGGCCGCGCTGTCTTCCGATCGCGCGCAACAAAAACACCCATCTCCCAACCGCCGCTCCGGTCCACTCAACACCGACCTTTCATCCCCCCCCCTGGCCCCCCCTTCGCACGGGGGGAAAGGTGTCTGCTCCCCTTCCGGACACTTGCGGCACTAAGCATGCGTTGAAGCCCACTCCTTCGCCTTTCGGCTCCCCGCCGTGCACAACAAAACCACGAATCCGACGTGCCCACAAACAGGCTAGTCAAGACCGTCCTTTCACGACCCCAGGCCCACGCTACGGGCTGACCACGTCCTGGTGGGCCTCGAAGACTCGGCCCACCCTACGGGCTGACGACTAGGTTTCCCGCGGTTCGCGGTTCTGCTACAGTGCGCCGTCCCATCTTGAAAAGACGGAGGGCGCGACGATGGCGGCCGAGCGTGAATCGGACACTTCGCTAACCTTGCTGGAGCGGCTCCAGAACAACCCCGGCGACCCGCAGGCCTGGGCCTTGTTCGTCGAGCGGTACCAGCCGCGGATCCGCGCATGGTGCCTCAACTGGGGCATGCAAGACTCCGACGCCGCCGACGTCGCTCAGGAGGTCCTGGTCAAGCTGTTCGCCGCGCTTCGCAAGTTCCAGTACGATCCCACGCGCAGCTTCCGTGCCTGGCTCAAGACCGTCACCCAGCACGCCTGGAGCGATTTTATCTCGGCCCGGCGCAAGGACCTCGGCCACAACGCCCGTCCAGTCGACACGATCGCCGAATCGGCCGAGGCCCAGTCCGACCTGGAGCGGCAGATCGAAGACGCCTTCGACACTGAGCTGCTCGAGCTGGCGATGTATCGCGTCAAGAAGCGCGTCAAACCGGGGACGTGGGATGCTTTTCAGCTCACGGTGATCTCGGGGCTCTCGGGCGCCGACGCCGCCAAAAAGCTGCAGATCCCGGTGGCCCACGTCTTCGTGGCCAAGAATCGGGTCCAGAAGATGCTCCAGGAAGAGGCGCGGATCTTGAAGAACGATCCCAGGTGATGCGGGTGATCGCACCAAGGGTCGGCCAACCGGATCGGAGCGGCGGTCAGTTCGCGTCGCCGGCGCGCTGGCCGGCCCTTGCCAGCCTGGCCACGAAGGCCGCGTGCTCGGGTGTCGCCACACCCTGCTCCAAGACCTGTATCAGTCTGTCCAGGTCCTCGGCATACAGTGCCTCGGGGTCGAGCCACAAGCCCGGGAATACCTCGGAGCGATAGACCCCGTCCGGTCCGGGCGACAAATCCTCGAACCGGTCGCCGCGGCGCACGAACCAGTGGATGCAGTCGGGGCCCAACTCGACGACCAAGTATTCCCGGACCCTCGCACCCTCGTAGTCGGCCTTCTTCTGGTTCAAGTCGTACGCGCGGCTGGAGCGGGCGACTTCGACGATCAGCTCGGGTGCGCCCGTTAGGTAGTTTTCGTCGTCCACGCTGCTCTGACCACCGAGACCGGCCGGGATGAGAAGGTGGTGATCGGGTTGCGGCTCTCCCTTGCGGTATAGTTTGACGGTCGACCCGTCTCCACCCTCGATTCCCGACGTGTGACACTCGTAATGAAACAACCACCCGGCGACAAACCGACTCGACTTTCCGTGGTCCAGGCGCATCGGCGACGGCATGTACACGACTCCTCCAACCAACTCGGCCAGGGTATCCGCCGGCATCGCCTCGTAACGTTCGTGGAACGTGGGCTGGTCGAGATGCTGGCCAGGCACGAGCGGCGGGAGCGTCTTCGGTTTGACGCGTTCGGCGGTGCTCATCGCGGTTTCCTCCCTGCCCAGGCCGCGGCGAGCCTGGCCACGAAGGCCGCGTGCTCGCGTGTCGCCAGGCCCTGCTCCAAGACCTGGATCAGCCGGTCCAGGTCTTCGGCATAGAGTGCCTTGGGATCGAGCCACAAGCCCGGAAAAACTCTGGAGCGATAGATTCCATCCGGGCCGGGCCGCAAAACTGCGAAGCGCGTACCGCGGCGGATGAACCAGTGGATGCGATTCGGGTCCAGCTCGACGACGACATATTCGCGAACGCCCGCCCGTTCGTAGTCAGCCTTCTTCTGCTTCAAGTCGTAATAGCGGCTGGAGCGCGCGACTTCGACGACCAACTCGGGCGCGCCGGCGATGTAACCCTCGTCGTCGACGTACGTCTGTCCCCCCAGCTCCGCCGGGATGCGAAGCTGGCAGTCTGGTTGCGGCTCCCCTTGGGGATCGAGTTTGACCGTGGTATCGTTTGGACTGCGAACTCCAGGTGTGAACCGCCTGTAGTGGAACAGCCATCCGCTGACGTTACTGTGTTCTTCCCCGTGATCACCGCTCAAGGGAGATGGCATGTAAACGACTCCTCCCACCAACTCGGCCCGGGTATCCGGCGGCATCGCCTCGTAGCGATCGTGGAACGTCGGTTGCTCGAGGTGCTGGCCGGCCTCCAGCGGCGGGAGGGTCTTCAGTTTGACGCGTTCGGCGGTGCTCATCGTCTTCACCTGAGCTGGATGATGATCGCCTCTGGAACAGGAACGAGAGAACTTCCCGCTTAGGAACAGGTCGGAAATAAGTTCCCGATTTAGCTTCTCTGGTTTTCCGGGTGCCACTGGCTCTGCCAGTGCCCGCCCAAGCATGGGGACACTGGCATAGCCAGTGGCACACAAATACGAAGCCGGGGAGTTATTTCTGGCCTGTTCCTTAGACCCTTGGGCGAGCATCGCGGAGCGGAAAGAGAGTTCCGAGGGGGTGCGTGGGAACGCGAATCCCAAGACTCAGGCGCTTTCCTTCTTTCGCTCGCGTTCGGCGGCCGCGCTGGAGCTTCCGGCCTTGGAGGCGCTCAGGGGCATGGGCGGCGAGTCGAACAGGCTCTTCTCCTTGCGGACCACCTCGGCGGTGACCAGGAACTTGCCCTTGTCCTTGTTCGCTCGCTCCGGGAGATCGAACATGATGTCAAGCATGATATCTTCGACGATGGAGCGAAGACCGCGGGCTCCGGTATCCTTGGCTTTGGCCATCTTGGCAATTTCGAGGAGCGCTTGGGGGGTGAACTCGACGTCCGCGGCTTCCATCTCGAAGAACCGGCGGTACTGCTTGACCAGCGCATTGCGCGGCTCGGTCATGATCTGCACGAGGGCGTCGATGTCCAGGGGCATGAGCGGGCAGATCACGGGCAGCCGGCCGATGAATTCGGGAATCATGCCGAATTCGAGCAGGTCGTCGGAGGTCACCTTGCCGAGGAGCTCGCCTAAGTCGGTGTGCTGCTCGGCCTGCGTCTGGCTGCCGAAACCGATCGTCTTGCGGCCGACTCGCCGGGCGATGATGTTCTCCAGGCCGACGAAGGTACCGCCGCAGATGAAGAGGACGTTGGTCGTGTCCATCTGGATGTACTGCTGTTCGGGGTGCTTGCGACCCCCCTGGGGCGGTACGTTGGCCACGGTGCCTTCGAGCATCTTCAAGAGGGCCTGTTGCACGCCCTCCCCGGAGACGTCCCGCGTGATCGAGACGTTATGCGTGGTCTTGCCGATCTTGTCGATCTCATCGATGTAGACGATGCCGCGCTGGGCGCTTTCGAGATCGAAGTCAGCGGCATGCAACAGCTTGAGCAGGATATTCTCGACGTCCTCGCCGACGTAGCCGGCCTCCGTCAACGTGGTGGCATCGCCGATGGCGAACGGGACGTTCAAGACACGCGCCAGGGTACGCGCCAGCAGGGTCTTACCGCAGCCCGTGGGCCCGATCAGCAGGATATTCGACTTGTCCAGCTCGACTTCGGTCTCGGGATCCTCGCCGTGGACCAGCCGCTTGTAATGGTTGTGGACGGCCACGGACAAGACCTTCTTGGCCCGCTCCTGGCCGATCACGTAGGCGTCGAGCTGCTCCTTGATCTCGCGAGGGGTGGGGATGTCGGTGAAGAGCGTCTTGGGCACGCCCCGCCGCTTCCGCTCCTGGTCGAGGATCTGGTGGCAGAGCTCGATGCATTCGCCACAGATGTAAACGTCGCCCGGACCTTCCACCAGAGGGCCCACGTCGCGATAGCTCTTGCGGCAGAACGAGCAATAGGCGTTCTTCTTGGCACCCCCCGTGCCACCGGAGCTCACGGTGCCGCCGCCGTTCCGTTTTCCACCGCCCCCAGAGCCACCGCCCGTGATGTCCTTACCCGATGGCATACTCGGTCCTTTCGTCCCTCGAGGGCATGATAACGGCCCCGCCGGGCGAGGCACTGACATCGCGCTGTCGACTCTCAATCCCACAGCAACAGGGAAGACGCCCTTCGCCGGTCGACTGCCACATCATAGCTTATGGAGAGACGAACGGAAAATGATCCCGACCGTCCGCGACGACGCGCTTTCGCAGGAAACCCCGTCTTCCCCGAGTACTGGACTGACCCGAAGAATCCGGATCGCTGCCCACACCGTTCCGCGCAGATTCTCCACTCACGCTTGCTTCCTGGATTCTTAAAGTATCTTAGAGCACCACGAAACTCCCCGCAAGGCCGGTCGGGAATCCGGGAACCAACGATTTCGTGAGTCCGTCGGGAGTGCCGGACCTACGACGTCCGTTCCTGTCCGGCAGGAGTGCCGGACTTGCGAAGAGCCGAAGCCGACGCGAGAGCATCTCTGAGACAGGCGATGCTCAGGCGGGCCGTCTGTTCGGCGCCGGGGGAAAAGTCGAACACCTCAACCGAGACCCATCGATCGTATTTCGCCTCGACGAGTGCACTCACGATGGGGCCGAAGTCGATCTCCCCCATACCCGGTCCGCGCAGGTTCACGTCCTGCGCGTGGAAATGGCCGGCCTCGAAAGCATACCGGCGGATCAGCTCGGGGACCGTCGCGTCGCGTTCGCTGCTCTGGGCCTTCACGTCCATGTGCAACTTGAAATGAGGATGGTCGACACGCCGTATCAAGGCCACAGCCTGGGCGCACGTGTTGATGAAGTCCGTGTCATCCGGCCCCAGCGGTTCGAGACAGAGATCAACTCCCGCCGCTCCGATCGCCGGCATGATGCGGTCGAAGACCTCGATTGCGTATCGGGCGGCCTGCTCGGACGTCACGCCCGGTAACAGACTGCGCTGCTTGGGCGAGCCCAGGACCATGAGCGTGCCCCCCAGGTCGTGGGTCGCCTCGGCGAGCGCAACCAGGTAGTCGCCCGTGGCGCGGCGCACTCCTGGTTCGGGCGCGGTCAGGTACAGGCCCTCGGTCCGGGCAAGCAGCCAGTGCAGTCCGATCGTCTTGAGACCGGCGTCCTCGACCATGGCTCTGACCTCGCGACGGCGCGCGGTGCTCACGTCCCTGATCGACGGGGCGAGCGTGAAAGGCGCAATCTCCAGGCCGTCGTAGCCGAGCTCGCTGACGACGCGGCACACGCGACCGAAGTCCCATCCCTCGAAAAGCTCGTTACAGATCCCCAGTTTGATCATGGCAACCCTCCAGGTGTAGTAGGCAGTAGACAGTAGACAGTAGGCAGTTGAAAACCAAAGAAAACACTGCGCGAACTCGCAATCTTTCACGCTTCCACGTTATCTGCCTACTGCCTACTGCCTACTGCCTACTGCCTACTGCCTACTGCCTACTGCCTACTGCCTACTGCCTACTGCCTACTGCCTACTGCCTACTGCCTACTGCCTACTGCCTACTGCCTACTGCCTACTGCCTACTG
>JBIOJM010000485.1:0-5678 GCA_044450785.1 Isosphaerales bacterium | reverse complement strand
GTTTATCTCTTGTCTGATCCGAGCCACCGAATGCCTTGGCTCTACCGGTGGGCCTCGGCGCGATGAATCGCGTCTCGACCCACCCTACCGACTCGGCCCTGCGCCAGGATCGGCCGCCAATACCTCTCGATCACTACCTCCCACGTGAAGTCTTCCTCGAACCGCTTGCGACCGGCCAATCCCATCTGGCGGCGCAAGGTCGGGTCGTCGAGCAGCCGCGCGATCTGGCGTGCCAGGTCAACGGGGTCACCCGGCTCGCAGAGCAGGCCATTCACGCCGTCGGCGACCGTGTACGGCAGCCCGCCGACCCGGCTGGCGATCACCGGGATGCCGGACGCCATCGCCTCGACCGACGTGATGCTGAGGCCGTCTTGGGCGATCGTCGGGACCAAGCAGATATCGGCCGCCCGGTAATGGCGTGGCAGCTCCGCCTGCGAGCACCAGCCGACCGAGCGTGTGAACTCGTCGATCGGCCCCGGCCCCGGCGGGTCGAACGTCACCACCAGCTCGAAGTCGGACCGCGTCTGCCGCAAGATCCGGCAGGCCTCGTGCGCGACGTGGAACCCCTTGATGAACTCGCCGGCCACCGCCGACATGAACAGCGTCACGACCGGGCTGGGCGCGGGCGCAGCGCTTGGCGCGGGTCTCCCGACCCCGCCCTCCGCCGCGACCGCAGGTCTCCCTTCGTCCCCCTCCTCAGCCAGCGGCCACGGGAACCGCGCCGGGTCGATCCCCCACGGCACGATCCGCACGCTGCTGGCGTAGGGCTCAAGCATGGCCGCCGTCAGCGGATTGAGCACAAGCACGCCATCGGCCTCCCGCAGCGACCGGCGCAGTTTCTGGTCATATTCCGGCGTGCCAACCCCGGCCAGCGCACGCTCACATTGATGCAGCGCACCGGAATGCTGCCCGCGCTCGGCCAGGCAGCGATGGCAGACCTCGGGCGTGGCGAGCTGGTTCCGCGGGCACTGCTCGACCTGGCCAGGCCCAACGCCAAGCAGCCGCAGGTTATTGAGCGGGCACAGGTTTTCCTGCGCCTGGAAGAGCAGCAGGCAGGGGTAGTCCCGCACAGCCTCGGCCAGGAGCGGCTTCATGTTCCAGGCGTCTGTGATGACCACATAATCGGGCTGGAACTGATCGACGGCGCGGCGGTATCGCGCCTGGATCTCCCCGACATTCCAGCTCGCCTCATCGAATTCGAGGGCCTCGCTGGGGCTATTCAGCTTGTCCGTGACACGTCCGATCCCCCACGCCGGGTAGCGGGCATAGTAGTGTTTCACCCCATACCCGGCGCGGGCGAGGAACTGCGCCAGCCCGGCGGTGTGCATGTTGCCGCCGCCGGTCGAGGGCCAGTTGAACAGGAAGCTGAGGATAGCCACTCGGATCCGGGTGCGGGGTGAGGGATCCGGGGTGGGTGAATCCGTTCCGCTCGATTCGATTGGGTCAGGGTGCGGGTGAGCACTGGCCAACTCTAGCTCGGCTCGCACCAGGTCGCGGTTCAACCGGGCCTGCAGGCAATCTTGGTCGAGCTCTAGCGCCGCGTGCCAGCCCCGCTGTGCGTCGTCATACCGCCCCTCGAAAGCCTCCAGCACGGCCAGGTCGTTCCGGATCAAGGCACGCAGGTGCGAGTCCGGCTCCCTTGTCGCGTGCTCCAGCCTCGCATAGAGCCGCCGCGCCTTGTCATAGGACCCCCTCTGCGCGAGGTCGCATGCCTGTCGGTAGCTCGCCGGGAGCACGTCATGAGTGGCACCCGCGCGACGGCGATCAAGCACCCGCCTGGGCGGCTTGACCGGCTCTTCAGTCTTCTGAGTTTTGTTCGCACGCTTCGACATGGCCGTGGGTCCGCGGAGAAAACAATCCTCGGAAAAAACAGTCCGGGACGTTCTGCCCGCAGATGGACACCGATGGACGCCGATCAGAGAGAGGGTGCGGTGCCTGAGATGATTAGCGGGCTTAATTCAATCGCGGTCGGAGAATCCTGCGTTGCTCATCGGTTTCAGATGACTTATCTCATTTCGTCCCGGCATTGCGGACTCTCAGCCTTACGCCTTCCGTTCTTCCTCCCTCTCTTCGCGGCACAGGTACAAGTACGTGGGCTTGCCGTGTTTCGTGGCGGGCCGGAACTCGCCGTTCTGGGAATCGGGCTCGACGACCAGATACCGCGCCGGGTTGTCACGAAAGCACTCAGTTTTCCCCTCGGGAAGCGTCAGGCGGAAGACCCGTTTCTGCGGGTCGTGCTCGAAAGTGAAAGTCGGGGTTTGCTGTTGGACATCGTACGTGTAGGTCGTCGTTCGCGGCTCGCTGGTCCTTTCGGGACGCAGGGCCGACGAGCGGGCCTCGTCGTAGGAGATGGTGACGGCCGGTCGTTTCGGCATGCGGTCTTGATCTGGGTTCATCGCGTCAGTTTCCTTCGCCAGCAGGAATTCGATCGTGTTCAACCCTCCTCCCGACTGAGTCGATCCGCGTCATATCCGCGAATCGAACCAACTTCGGCCTCCGATCTCCGTCCGTCTTGCCTTCGTTCCCTTCTTTTGAGCCTGTCCCAGGTTGACCTGCGTCCATCGGCGTCTCACTACGGATCAATCTGTCTTCGTCTCACGGTACTGTCCCTCCGATCCCTCCGTTAACCCCGGTGTTCTTCCCACTCGGTGGGCCATTTTGACAGCGCATCCTGCAAGACCGCGATCGCCAGCACCGGGCAATGCAGCTTATCCGGCGGCACGCCGTCCAGCGCCTCGATGAGGTGCTCCGTGGTCAGCTCGCGGCACTTGGCGATCGTCTGCCCCACGATCAGCTCCGTGAGCATCGACCCCGCGGCGATCGTCGGCCCGCAGCCAACCGTGTGGTACTTGGCCGCCGCGATTCGGTCGTTCTGAACTCTGAGAAACAGGATCATGAACGCTCCCCGCCCCGGCGCCCCGGTATGCCCGGTGAGGTCGGGGTTGTCCATGACACCGGCGTTTCGCGGGTCCATGACGTGGTTTGTCAAGGTCTCGGAGTATCTGCCCACACGAGTCGACCGCCGATCGCCTATTTTGTCTTGCTTTCCCGGTGATCTAGTAATTTCCCCGTCTGGCTGCCCCGAGCGAACTTGGAAATAGGTCTGACCGCGTGAACGGACGCTACGACACTTTTCTTTTGTTAATCCTTGATATTAAGCGACTCGCAATCATCTTTTAGATCTTTGAAGGCCCGATCCACAAGACGCCGAATCTCTTTCTCAAGAGATTCGAGCGATTTTCGCTCTTTGGGAAGTAAGATCCAGCACACGTAAATCATTTGCTTGATAAATCTATCCATAGCCATTGGGCCGGCAACGGATGAGGGGACCTCCGCCGAGAATGAGAACGAAGAAGCCCCAGTATCCTCGTCGCCGAAGTCTGATGCGAAGAACGGCATGGTCCGACACTCCAATTAGAAAAGCCTAGAGCCTGTTATTGACTTTTCCCCAGTGATTGCAGTGTTTTCCGGCGTCAACGAAGGCTGAAACTGAGTATCTGAGCGCCGAGCAACGGGGAATCAGGGAATTTCTGGGTGAAAAGTGCATAACAGGCTCTAGAGCAAAATCATGCAATGGCAAGCTCCGCTGGTCGCTTTGCTGATCCCGCCGGGAACGCACGTATTCAAGCAGTTCGCCAGCCACGAGGAGTTCCTTGAGCAAATTGGTTTTTTGCAACACAATTTGCAACAAACTCCGATAGCATTTGCCATGATGATAGTTGGGCAAGCGCCCCAACAAAGTAGGAAACCCCAAGCTGACGAGCTGGGCCATTGAAGACCACCGCACGCACAGCTTCCGTACACAACCCATGCCGTTAGTCCAGAAGGATCCTGAAGTATCATCGGATTATTGTCACAATACTCATAATCAGTTCTAAAATCGAGAATTGGATCACGTGAAAGAAAACGTCCCTTCGCCGGATCGTAAAACCTCGCTCGGAGATAGTAGTCAGCAAGGTCGGTGTCATAATAGTAACCTAGCCGTCCTACGTAGCGGAACCAGTTGGTAGTCGATCCTGCGAGCAAGATGTTTCCGAAGGAATCGTACAAGTAGCTGTCTGTCACTGTCCCGGCGCTGTTCACCAATTGCGTGGTGGAGCCTAGCCCGTCGAACAGATAGAAGGATGTCGTCCCACTCCGCCGCTGGGAGATCAAGTTGCCGTAGAGCAACGGCTGCAGCGTATACACCACCTGAATGATATTGCTTCCATCGGTCTCTAGGAAGATGTTCTGTCGGTCCCAGACATGCTTGGTCGTGCCGGTCGAGTCCTGCTTCTGCACGCGCTGGCCGTCCCCGTTGTAGGTGAACGTATCCACGATCCCTGACGGTAGACCAACCTGGGTCAACCGGTTCTCGCCATCCCAGGTATTCGTCGTCAATTGGTTGCCCGGGGCCAACGACGTCAGCAGGTTCCCCGAGCCGTCGTAGGTGCTGGTCGTGACGCCAGCGCTGGTCTGGCTGGTCGCCAGTTCGTTAGCCGCGTTGCAGGTGTAGGTCGTCGGTGCTCCGTTGTTGAGCATCAGCGTTCGGTTACCGACTCCATCGTAGGCGTAGGTAAGGTTGTAGCTGTTCGCCCCGCTTCGCCGCTCGTTCGTTAACTGGTACGTTGGATCGTACGTCCAGGTCACGGTGTCCCCACTGGCCTCGACGACCTGGGTTCGGTTGCCGACCGAGTTATACGTGTAATTGAAGCTCGACAAGGTCGTGCCGGCCGATGTCAGGTTGGCGAGCAGCAACAGGCGATCGGCGTTGTCGTAGGTCGACGATGCCTGAACGCCATTGGCCAACAGATTTGCCGTCACACGGCCGGCCGCATCGTAGGTCCAGCTCGTGACTTGCCCCTCTCGGTTGGTCAGGCTGCTGATCCGTCCCGCGGGGTCGTGGAGATAGGTGAACAGGCCGGTGGGCTGGTTCGTCGTGGCCCGTTGACCGGCCGCGTCGTAACCGTACGTGAGGATCAGGCCCGCCGGGTTGACCACGGAGCTCAAGCGCCCGTCGGGGTCGTACGTCGACGTGTAGAGCCCGGTCCAGTCGTTGAGCACGGTACGCTGGCTGTTCGCGTCGTAGGAGACCGTGAAACGCGAGCCGTCCTGATACTGCTGGCCGATCGGGCGACTCGCGGCATCGTAAACGTAGCTTGTCCGCAGCCCCCGGCCATCAATACGGACGGTTCGGCGGCTCGCCGCGTCGAACTGATAGGTCACCAGGTTCCCCAGGGCATCCGTCATCCCTGTTTGCCTGCCGCCGGCGTCGTAGGCGAAGCTGGTCCGGTTTCCCCTGGCATCGATGACGGCCAGCAGTTCGCCGATGCCATCGTAGACCTGGGTCGTAACGGAGCCGCTGGCATTGACGGTGGCCAGCGGTCTTCCATCGGCATCGTAAAGCGCAGAACTAATGTTCCCAAGTGAATCCGTAACGGAGATCCGACGGCTTGCGACGTCGAACCCCAGGCTGGTTCTGTTGCCGAGCGGATCCACGGTCGCAATCAGGCGGCTCGCTGCATCATATACTGCCGTGTTGATGTTGCCAAGCGGGTTGACATTTGCGATGGAACGGCTCGCTGCGTCATACACGATTGAACTTCTGTTCCCCAGCGGATCGACGGTAGCCACCAACCTGTTGTCTGCGTCAAACACGCTCGTCGAGGTGTTCCCGAGAGGGTTGATCCTTGCGACGG
>JBIOJM010000484.1:0-5685 GCA_044450785.1 Isosphaerales bacterium | reverse complement strand
CGACGTTCCGTGACTTTCAAGCCGCCATCCAAGAGGTTCTGGACGGTCTGACGACCAAGTATGCCGAGCCACTGGCCTCGTTGATGACGCTCAATTTCCAGCAATTCGATGATGTCGCACTTATGGCCGCGTAAGGTATACATGAGCCCCGAGCAAGTCCAGGCCCAGCCCAGGCTGCTGGTGGTCGACTACCGGACCGACATCTACTCGTTGGGGGCGACACTCTATGAGCTGCTAGCGCTGCGGCCCGCCTTCGAGGGCGACAGCCGCCAGGAGGTGATGCGACGGGTCGTCGAGGAAGAACCGAGGGCTCCGCGGCTTGTCAATCCCGCCATCCCGCGCGATCTGGAGACGATCGTCCTGAAGGCGATGGCCAAGGAGCGTGACGATCGCTACAAGACCGCACAGGAGTTGGCCGAGGACCTGCGGCGTTTCTTGGACCGCAAGCCGATCCAGGCTCGACGACCAAGCACCTTAAATCGGGCGTCGCGATGGGCACGCCGACATCGGAAGTTGGTAGCATCAGCCGTCGTGGTCTTGGCCATCGGAGTGGCGGGATTGTCAGTCGGTATCGTGCTTGTTGCGAGGGCCGAACGACGTGCAGTCGCGGACAGAACCTTGGCGGAGGCACGGGCGCGAGAAAGTCAGTACGAATCGTTGATGCAGCAAATCCTCCGCCTTCGGCTGACGACCCATCTCAGCGGTTGGTCAACCGACGCCTGGAATCTGATCCGTCAGGCTTCCCGCCTGCGAACGCAGTCCAAGACCGACTGGCTGCTCCAGGGTTCCGCTGTCGCCACGCTCAGCGACCTCGATGCCCGACCCATCAAGCGTTTCACCGACTTCGGTGCCCATTCTGTGGCCTTCGACCGCGACGGTCGGCGTCTCTTGATGGGCCCGACCACCGATCTTAAGGATCCCCGCCGGACGCTCGGCACGAAGCTCTGGGACGATCGAACCCAGGAGTTGGTTGACTTCCACTTCGACGGCCAAGGCCTCGTCGGCTTCCGCCCTGACGGCACGCCGATCGAGTTCGTGTCCGATGCGAAAGCCGGCACACTCGCGCTTTGGGACCTGGCTCACCGGCAGGTCTTGCACACCTTCGAGGTTCCCGGTCGACTCAATTTCCAGGAGCTTTCTCAGCTAGGCATGCTACCCGATGGCTCGCTCGTCGCCGCCCCGGTCCTTCTCGCCGACGATCAGCCTGCTCTCGTGGTCTGGAACGGCGAGACCGGCCAGCGGCTCCATCAGCTTTCGGCAACGATAAAATGCGTGGCGTTTTCTGAGGATCACTCCTTGGTCGCCGGCGGTGATGAGACGGGCCGCATCACCATCTGGTCAGTCTCAACGGGTCGTGTCGAGAAAATCCTCCAGAGCGGCCGGTCTTCGATTCACTGCCTCGCCTTCGGTGCCGATCGCCACCGGAGCGGGAGCGATGTCCCCACGCGAACCGGAAATGGCTGGCTGCTCGCTGCTGGTGACGCCGGCGGGTCAGTGACCGTCTGGGACCTCGGAACGAGCGTTTCTCGGGCTTATTGCCGGGGCAGTTACTACGACGTCTACGCCGTGGCGTTCTCCCCCGACAGCACGACCCTGGCCTCCGCCGGCCGGCACTGCGCCAAGCTCTGGGATGCGACGACCGGACACCCCTTGCTCGACCTACCCTCCGGTGACTTTACGAACGGACTGGCCTTCTCCCCCGACGGCCGGAGGCTGGCCATCGGAAGCTCGATCTGGAACGGGGTCATCGTAACCGACCTGGAAAACGGCAGGGGTATCCAGTCGTTGCGCGGCCTCTCAGGCCAGGTTGCCCGTGTGATCTTCTCGCCCGATGGGCGACAGATTGCGGCCCTGTCCCACGATTGGCGGATTGCGATTTGGGACTTGGGCACGGGTCATCTAAAACACCTGCTCGAAGCTCCCCGGGGCCTCGTCGCCGACCACGCTGCCCTCGCATTCAGCCCCGACGGTAGCCGATTCGCCGTAGCAACGGGCGGCGAGAGGTCGGGGGCTGCGACAATGTGGGATCTGATTTCGGGCCGAGAGCTCAAGAAATGGCCGCTGCCACCTGGCATGCAGGACACTTTGGCTTTCCATGCGTCGGGCGCCCTGCTCTCATGCCGCTGCGAGACTCGGGATGGCCAGCGTGCCCCGTACAGCGACGCCGACCCTCGAGAGCATCCTCGCGTTTGCAGGGTCCGCAATCTAACCGGCCCGGACCCTACAGCTCCGCTGGCCGAGCTCGGCGAGTTCAACTGGGCTGTTGACGCCATTGCGGCCCCCCAAAACGGCACTTATTTCGTGGTCGTGGGACGCGGCGGGCCCCAGGGAACCCGCGTCGTGAACAGGGTCGTTGACGGGCCGAGCGGCAGAGTGGTGGGGGTGATCCCCATGACGAGATCGATTCGGTATGGTCACGATCTCCCGTTGGATCCTGCCGGCAAAGTCCTGGCGATCTCGACATCGGATGACGACACTCAGAGAACCTTGTTCGCGATGCCATCGATCAAGATGCTCGGGACGATGGACTGTGGTCTTGATGGACCCAATGCCCTCGGTCCCGGAGCACTTCTCTGGTCCTCTCAACCGTCGGGCCCTCCGCGGTTCTCGCTCTGGAGGGGCGACGGGCAGCATCTGGCGACCCTGGGCCTCGATTCTCAGATGTATTCCTCTCGTCCCATTTTCAATGCCGATGGCGTATGCTTCGCCTGGGGCAACACCGAGGGTGTCGTCTTCGTCGCCGACCTAAAGAAGGTTCAGCTCCGCTTGGCCGAAGTGGACCTCGGATGGTGAACGAACGTCCAAACGGAAACACGCCGGGCGACCGTCGGGCCGACCGACAAAATAGCACCCAAGCACTCATTCATTTCGATTATTCCCTCCAAGGCTCGTGACGAATGCGACTCGGCATTGTCTTTACTTGGGAGGCAACTCCGGAAGCTCTAGTTCCGAACTAGCAAGAGTCGCACATTCAACCGAGAGGTATCAGCGATGACAGCTTTCTCACGTACGAAGTCGTATTCGGGCACACCAGATCGCATCAAGAGGCGGTCCCGCTCGAGCCCTCGCATTGAGACGCTCGAACCCACCAAGAGTTCCATGCCGATGATTCCGCTCGGACTCCGAGCCCTGGTCCTGGTAGGGCTGCTCCTCTTGTTTGGTGATGCCAACGAGGCCCGCGCCGGTCTGTTAATCGCCAAGTCCGACACCTCGAACACTGTGCTACGCTATGACGACTCCGGAGGATTTCTCGGGGTCGCCGCCTCCGGTGGCGGGCTGAACGACCCGCAAGGGCTCGCCATTGGCCCCGGCAGCGACCTGTTCGTCTCCAGCGAACAATCGGCCCAGGTTCTCCGCTACAGCGGCACCACCGGCGCCTTCAAGAGCGTCTTCGCCTCAGGCGGCGGGCTGAGTTATCCGTATGGCCTGACGTTCGGTCCCGGCGGCGACCTTTTCGTCACCAGTTCCGGCACGAACCAGGTGCTGCGGTACAGCGGCACTACCGGAGCTTTCGAAGGTGTCTTCGCCTCCGGTGGCTTGTTTAACCCGACCTTCCTGCGGTTCGGCACCGGCGGCGACCTGTTTGTCGTCAGTTACAATACGGACCAGGTGTTGCGGTTCAACGGCACCACCGGCGCCTCCGAGGGCGTCTTCGCCTCCGGCGGAGGGCTGAGCGGGCCATACGGAATCGCGTTCAGCTCTGGCGGCGACCTGTTTGTCGACAGCATCCATACGAACCAGGTGCTGCGGTACAGCGGTACCACCGGCGCATTCGAGGGCGTCTTTGCCTCCGGCGGCGGCCTGAATGGGCCGGCCGGCTTGGCGTTCGGCCCTGGGGGCGACCTGTTCGTCTCCAGCCATGATACGAACCAGGTGCTGCGGTACAGCGGCACTACCGGCGCATTCGAGGGCGTCTTTGCCTCCGGCGGGTTGCTTGACGGTCCGGAATTCCTCCTCTTCACGTCAAATGCGGTGCCCGAGCCGTCCTCAGTTTTCCTCCTAGCCACCGCCGCGGCTGGTCTGTTCGGACTGCGGCTCGTGCGCCGTCGACGATAGAGCAAAGCAGTCTGCCACATCGCGGCATCTGCTGGGATGGCGTTTCCGGGGGTGGATCTCTTGACAGACTCAATGAACCGCAAGGAATGATGCCGACAAAGGGGTCAGAACAGTAGATCTCAGTTGGCGGGGTGGCCCAGACACCAGGACGGTGTCTGGGTGCCGCAGGCACGAGAGGTGATCCCTTGCCTTGGGCTCGGCTGTCCCTCCCCGTAGCGTGGGTCAAGCCTCAAGTTGCTGCGCGACCCGGAGGCGTGCTGCGTCGGGACAACCCGTGGGGCACGATGGGATCAGAACGATCGATAGATTTCCGTTGGCCGGCCCGTTTGGTTCTCGCCTTGTCACGTGGTCGGCGCGGCGTCCTGGATCGTCCACGAGAGCTGCTTGCCCAAGGCATGAGCGTCGGCGCGCAGGGCCTGCAGAGTGGGGTTCGGCATTCTGCCGGCTTCCCAATTCGCAAGGATGGACGAGTCCAGCTTGGTGCGCTCAGCCAAGTCCGCCAAGCTCAAGCCTTGCGGTCTCGCTCGACACGAAGGGTACCGAGCGACGTTAATTGAATTGAACCTTTCCCCTTTTCTCGTGGGGTGTGCACCGCCCGCCTTCCGGTGCCGCCAGATGGTGTTTTCGGTCATCAACGTCGACGCATCGTCAAGCGATCTCGCTGGCGAGCTCCCCCTGAGCATCCTCGGCGGCGGGAGGGTATGCTGCCTATGGGCCTTCGAGAATTTCGGCCGTCACGTCGCCCGGCCCTGCAGCCGGAGTCGCCGGCGGAGCGGGCAAGCTTGCCGCAACCTTGGCCAGCAGTTCGCCGATTATCGTCGGCGACAGGATGCCGACCACCTGTTGCACGCAGCCGACCGGGATCTCCGCCTGCCAGCTCGCCACGGCCGCGCATCGGCGCCTCAAGTCGGAGCGCGCCTTTCCTGTCGGGTCCCAGGGCAGCAGGACATGGTTGTCGGGCAGGGTCGCGGGGAGCCGGGTCGCGATCGCCACGACGCGCACCGGCTTCCCGGGGGCGATCTCCGCCGTAGGCGTGACGACGACAACCGGGCGAACCTTGCCGAAGCCGTTGGCGTCCTCCAGCTCCGCCCACGCGACGCTGCCGAGGCACGGAAGGCGGGTCGGGGTCACGGCGCCGGTTCCTCCTCCGGCTTGAACGGGTTGTCGTCTTCGTCGTCGAACCACGATTGTGGCGGCCGAAGCGTCGTCGGCGCCAGGCTCCAATCAATCTCTGCCGCCGACCTCTCCACTTCCCGACGTGCCAGGATTTCGCGGACCAACGCCAGGTGCTCCAGTGGGATGACGGCCGCGAGGTCCTCGCCGTTGCGGCGCACGATCACCGGCCGGCCCCCGGCGGCGACCTGGCTCAGCACCTCCGCATACTCCAGGGCCGCCTCAGGTTCGTCCACGCGGCCCGGCTCTTCCAGTAACGACTGCGACGTCATGCTATGCGCCTTTCAAGTGACCTGACGGCCGTTGTTCCTGCGCGGCCGCGGCATCGTGATCGGAATTGATTCTACCAGGAACGGGCGACGTTAGAGCGGTTCCCGCTCGGGTGGCCCACGGGCCCATACCAACCCGACGCGCAAGTTTTGGTGTTGCGCCTTTTTGGAATTTAGTGGGTAAGGG
>JBIOJM010000483.1:0-5757 GCA_044450785.1 Isosphaerales bacterium | reverse complement strand
GTGACTTTCAAGCCGCCATCCAAGAGGTTCTGGACGGTCTGACGACCAAGTATGCCGAGCCACTGGCCTCGTTGATGACGCTCAATTTCCAGCAATTCGATGATGTCGCACTTATGGCCGCGTAAGGTATAGCTCGGCGTTGAACACGCCCGAATCGACAAGAAGGACAGGCAATGAAACGCCAGCGGTTTCCGTGGGAGCGGAGGATGTACACATCCCTAACCCATTCACAGCGAAGCGGTTCGGATCTCACGGCAATGCCTGGGCTCGGCAGATCCGCTCTCGCGAGGCAGAATGTTCGAGCTCGGACCGCGCCACGTACCAGGGGCGCGTATGCAGCTGCAGCGCCTGTTGTTCCTTGAGGGAAGGGGACCGATCTGGGGCTCCAATGCCTGTCCTTTCGAGTCCGACAACAGCGACCTGAATGTCCCTTACCGTCACGTCGCCGTTTTCGATCATGGGCAGCTCCGCCATCTTCAGGAGCCGGTCCCGGAATGGCTTCGATCAGTCCTCCCTTGAGGATGAGACAGCTCCCTGCTTCGCAATCGAACGCGCGACCTCCTCGATGATGGGTGCAGCTTGACATCGTGAAGTCGCCCAGGGGATTCGCCGGTCGGAGCCGGCGCCTACAGGGGTCGTGTCGGAGAAATCTCCTGTAGGAGGCGGCTCCGTCCGCCGATCTGGGCTTTCCTCTTTGCATGCATCTCTCTGCGGGGAGGCACCCACCTTGCCAGAGAACACCCACTCGGCGGGAGGACGATGGGTAAAACCGGCCGGTATCTCCGGCTGGCACAAGCATGGGATAATGCCCACGTCGCGATGCCCCCCGCGCCGGCGTTCCCTGGTTGTCATCGAACCTGCGGGGAGGACGCACAGCCCGGGAGCTTTCCCATGCACGTGCCCGCCGACCACAACCTCCTCTTCGGCCTGATCGCCTTGCAAACCGGCATGATCGACCAGTCGGCGCTTGTCGCCGCCTTCCACGCCTGGACGCGCGACAAGAGCCGATCGATCGCCGAGATCCTCCTGGGCCAGGGAGCCATCGACGCCGATGATCGGACCCTGCTGGAAGGTCTCGTCACCAAACACCTGAAACGGCATGGCGACAACGTCGAAAAGAGCCTCCCCGCCGTCGCGGCCCCCCGCTCGGTGGTGAAGGGGCTCGTCGCGCTCGGCGATGAAAACGTCAACCTCACGCTCGGGCACGTCGGCTCGGGCTCGCATCCGACCGCGCCGGACGACAACCACGTTGACGCCGATGCCACGACATCGATGGGGCGAGCCACCGGCGACGGCCAGCGGTTCCGCGTGCTGCGGCCCCACGCTCGCGGCGGGCTGGGAGCGGTCTTCGTCGCGCTCGACGCCGAGCTCAACCGCGAGGTCGCGCTCAAGCAGATCCTCGACCACCACGCCGACAATCCCACCAGCCGCACCCGGTTTGTCCTGGAAACCGAGATCACCGGCGGGCTCGAGCATCCGGGAATCGTGCCGGTTTACGGTCTCGGCACCGATGGCGGCGGCCGGCCGTATTACGCCATGCGGTTCATTCGCGGCGAAAGCCTCAAGGACGCCATCGCCGCCTTTCACGCCGATCTCAAGATGAAGGACGACCCGGGCCGGCGCTCGCTCGCCTTGCGGAAGCTCTTGCGCCGGTTCGTCGACGTCTGCAACGCGATCGAATACGCCCACACCCGGGGCGTGATCCACCGCGACATCAAGCCGGCCAACATCATCGTCGGCAAGTATGGCGAGACCCTGGTCGTCGACTGGGGCCTGGCAAAAGCCATCGGCAAGGCGGAGCCGGGTTTGCCCTCGGACGAGCGGACGCTGGTGCCGTCGTCAGCCAGCGGCTCGGCCGAGACGCTCCCCGGCTCGGCGCTGGGGACGCCGGCGTACATGAGTCCCGAACAAGCGGCCGGCGACCTTGATCGGCTGGGCCCACGCTCCGACGTCTACAGCCTGGGCGCAACGCTCTACTGCCTGCTCACCGGCAAACCGCCGTTCGAGCGAGACGACCTGGGCGAGGTTTTGCGCGCCGTCGGCAAGGGCGATTTCCCCCGACCGCGATCGGTCGACTCGTCGATCGACCCCGCGCTCGAGTCTGTTTGCCTGAAGGCGATGGCGGCGAAGCCCGAAGACCGTTACACGAGCTGCCGGGCGCTGGCCGACGACGTCGAGCGGTGGGCGGCCGACGAACCAGTCTCGGCCTATCCCGAGCCGTTCGGGCGGCGCGCCCGTCGCTGGGCGAAGCGGAACCGGACGGCGGTCACGGCGGCGGCGGCGGCGGTGCTGGTGGCCGTGGTGGGCCTTTCCGGCGTGCTGGCAGTGCAGTCGCGGGCCAACGGGATCTTGACGGCCAAGAACTTCGAGCTGGATAAGGCCAACAAACGCGAGGCCGCGGCCAACGCCCAGCTCCGCGAGGCCAACACCAAGGTCCAGGCCCGTTTCGAGCTGGCCCGCGAGGCGATCCGTTCGTTCCAGATGGCGTCAACGAAGACGACATGCTCAAGGGCGTGGAGCTGAAAGGACTGCGGAACAAGCTGCTTCGCTCGGCCGCCGGCTTTTACGAGAAGCTCGAAAAACTGCTCGAGGGTCAGACCGACCGGGCCTCGCGAGCGATCCTGGCGCAGTCGTATTACGAGCTGGGCGAGCTGACTGAGAAGATCGGCATCCAGCCCGAGGCCCTGGCCGTGCACAAGAAGGCCGTGGCGATCCGCCGCGAGCTGACCTCGGGTTCCGAAGCCGACGTCGATGCCAAGCTCGACCTGGGCCGGAGCCTGATCGCCGCCGGCCTGCTGGCCGAGGCTAATGGCGACAATCCCGGTGCGCTCTCGGCATACGAGGAGGCCCGCAACCTGGTCGACTCGCTGGCCGATGGCCCGGACGCGACCGACGCGGCCCGCGACCTCCTCGCCAGCAGCCATCAACGTATCGGTCGGCTGCTGTGGAAGACCGGCCAGCCGGCCGAGGCGATGGAGTCGTACCGTCGCGCCCTGGCGATCCGGCAGAAGCTGGCCGACGACAACCCCGCCGTCACCGAGTTCCGACACGGCCTGGTGGACATGCACAACAACATCGGCGTGTTGCAGCAGAACACCGGCCAGCCGGCCGAGGCGATGGAATCGTGCCGCCGCGCCCTGGCGATCCAGCAGAAACTGGCCGACGACAACCCCGCCGTCACCGTGTTCCGCAGTGACGTGGCGGACAGCCACTCCAACATCGGCTGGGTGCAGTCGGAGACCGGCCAGTTGGCCGAGGCGCTGGAGTCGTACCGCCGCGCCCTGGCGATCTGGCAGAAGCTGGCCGACGACAACCCCGCCGTCACCTTGTTCCGCAGCCGCCTGGCGACGAGCCACTTCGGCATCGGCTGGGCGCAGTCGCAGACGGGCCAGCCGGCCGAGGGGCTGGAGTCGTTACGCCGCGCCCTCGCGAACTACCAGAAGCTGGCCGACGACGACCCCGCCCTCACCGAGTTCCGCAACAACCTGGCCGACGGCCTGAACGCCACGGCCGACCTGCTGATCAGGCTCGGTAAGCCGTCCGAGGCTCTGGGGAAAAGCGAGCGAGCCGTGGCGCTCCTTGAGCGCCTGGCCCGGGATGACCCCAAGGCTTCGCGATATCGCTCCCGGTTGGCGGAAGGCTACCTGCGGTTCGGTCAGGCTCGCGCAGCCCAGGGTGACCACGCCGGCGCCGCCAGCGACTGGAAGCGAGCCGCTGCGCTTTTCCAGGAGATCCCCACGCTGGATGGCGATTTCACGTTCTTGCACGGCTGCTGCCACGCCGCCCTGGCCGGCCTGGCCGGTACGGACGGCGCGGGGATCTCCGCCGCCCTTGCGGAGTCGGAGGCCGACACGGCAATGGCCCTCCTCAAGAAGGCCGTCGGCATGGGTTTCCCCTACGCCGGCAATTTCCGGACCGAGCCGACGCTCGATCCTCTGCGCAGTCGCGCCGACTTCCAGCTTCTGATCATGGACCTGGCTTTCCCGGCCAATCCGTTCGTCGTCGGCCGCTGATGGGCCTGCTCGGGCAGTCACGCTTCTCCAAAGCTCTGCGAGTCTCGCTGGGCCGAGTGATCACTGCCACTGGTTCAGCACTTGAATCCGATCGGCAATTGGAACTCCAGAGGATTCGAGTTTGCTGAGGGCGGTTGAAATCCCACGATCGGTCAAGTTGTGACGCGGGTCAAGAGTCAAAGCGGACGATCATAATCCCGGCATGATGGCCCAACGCAGCCATGATCAGGTCATGCAGGTCTTCAAAGTCTTCGGAATCCTGAGTGAGGACCGGGAGACCTTGGGCGATCGAGTAGATCAGCACCCTCGCATCCGTGACCGATCGTAACGCGGCATCGCGGGCGAGAACGGGATCGTGCCCCTGAACCCGCAGTCGGGAGAACAGACGCGGGCTACTCAGGTTTTCGTCGATCAGGAATTTCATTCCGGCGCTGGTCCGAGGAGACCTCGTGCGCGGAGCCGGGCCGCCTCGTGGTCGCGCTCTTGCTCAATGAGCGGACGATTCTCGGCCACATACTCCAGAGCCTCGAGTACCGCCGCCAACGGAACTTCATATTCCCTGGCATATTCTTCAGGCGTAAATGGATCCGGACCATGGATGGCTTGGTCGACGACCGCCGCTCGGATCCGTCGACCTTTGAGGAATAACTGCCGGTAATTCGAGCCGGGGCGCGGCTCCAAGTGTCGATACTGTGTTTCGGTCTTGGTCGTCATGGTGCCTCCTTCGGTATTGGGGCCCATCATACTTCCATCGGGGACGCGAGCGAAACGTCGTGGAACCTTACGCGAAGGCAAACCCGCCGCCGACGGTTCACAGATTGCGGTATTCGAGAGTCAGGAGAGCGCCTGGGAATCAACCAGGCGCTCGCGAGAATCAAAAACCCGCAGAATCAATGGAGAATTCCACGGTTCTCCGTCGCGTGTTCCGCTCCGAGCGGCAATTCACACGAGCGATCAGGCGACGCAACTTAAACGCCAGCTTGGCATTAAGTGGAGACGACCGGGATCGAACCGGCAACCTCCTGGTTGCAAATCGAGCGCTCTAACCGAAATTTTCCTAACGCAAACGCTTATCAGCAAATCACTTGTGATTTCTGCATATCGAAGCGGGGTTTTCCAGGAATTCTAGAATTTTACGGAGAATTTTGAAGGAATATCGCCGGTTCTCTGCACGTGCAGAGTTTGATGGGTCATTTGTGCCTGTAGCCTCGCTGGGAATGGGGCCCGAAAAAAGTGTTGCCGCGGCGAGCCGACCAATCAACATGATTTGGTACGCACCGGCGCGCCGATGCGGAAACGCGCCGCCAAGCGGCTGACGCCCGACCGCGCATCGCCATGGTTTGGTTCCGACCCATTTTATCGGAACCGCAATCGAGCGGCAAAAACCGGCAAGTGAAAAGTAAGAGAACGGGTGGTCGGACAACCGCGGCCTGAGCCGTAACTGCCCCCGTTTTCGTTTCAGTCAATCCTTTATCCAAATAACCAATCTTGACAATAGGACAAAATAGGAGTAAATAGTTCCTACAAACTTGGAGGATTTCAACCATGAGCGCCACAGCCACCTCACTCAGAAACCCTACCACGCCGCACCTTCATATAGCTAATGAAGTTTGCCCGTGGTGCGAGCAGCCCATCCCTCACGAAAAGTTTTCTGAAATCAGCGCCCGCATCGCAGAGCGCGAGGGCGCGCATTTCACGGAAATGACAACGGTCCTCAAAGAGCAGCACGCCCGCGATAAGGAAG
>JBIOJM010000482.1:0-5770 GCA_044450785.1 Isosphaerales bacterium | reverse complement strand
CCCTTCGGCGTGCGGTGGCCCTCTATGGCGAGCAATTGAGAAAGGCCGAGGCGAGCGCCGAACCGGAAAAGGCATTCTACACCGGACTTCTCTCGGCCGAGCGGTCCAAGTGGCAGGGGGATGGACGTGGAAATCAGCGGGGGCCGGACGCGATGACCTTGCTGCTCGGCCACGAGCAGGGGGCGACGCAGATCGATATCAAGCGACGCACGATCACCGATATCGTCGGGCTCACTGTCGCGGCGGGTGACAAGGGCCCCGCATTCTCGCCAGCGCTCGACAGCAGCGCCTCGGTGTTGCTGGTTAAACTGAAGGATGTCGAGTATCGAGCCAACATCCTCGAAAAGCCCGCGACATACGAGGGCCATTACGTCGCGAGCCTTGAAGTACGGTGGCCGGCCGAAGGCAAGGCCAAGACGCTCTTGAATCGTGTCAATATCAAAGACATTTCGAGATTCAGCAGGACCTCCCCGAACGGGCTCTACGCCGTCCTGAAATACGAGGAGCCCAACAAGGATGAGAAAGAAGCGGGATCGCAGCGCGTCCATTTCCTGATCGTCGACAATGCGGGAAACATCGTCGACCGGCTATTCTTCCACCATATTGACCGGAGCTGGAATGTTGCAGTTGAACCCTGGCTGCAAGCCGGCCTTCCGGAAAGGTCACGATGAACTCAGCCGCACGGTGAGTGTATTTCAAAAATACTTCACCGCTGCCACTCCTCGCGGCGGGCAACCCGCTCATCCACATAGCCGATACGGGGCGGCCGAGACGACACCGGCCCGCGCTCCCAGGACGGAGGCGGGCCGGTTGGGTGGAACGATCGAACGGATCGAAGTTGAGCGTCGTGCCGGTGGCGGTTATTCCTTGGAGGCGCCGGCGGTGGCTTCGTCGCGGTAGCGGGCGTAGGCGGGTCCTTTATCGGCCAGGGCCTCGAGAGCCTCGGGGCGGATACGCACCTCGGCGTCGAGATGGGCCTTGAATCCGGTGCCGGCCGGCACGAGGTGGCCCAGGATCACATTTTCCTTGAGGCCGACCAGGGTATCGATCTTGCCGGCCAAGGCGGCCTCAGTCAGTACCTTGGTCGTTTCCTGGAAGCTGGCGGCCGAGATGAAGCTGTCGGACTGGACGGCCGCCTTGGTGATACCCAAGAGCTGGGTGCTGGCCGCGGCCGGCTTGGGCCTGATCCACTCGGCTTTGCGCTCGCCGGCGGCGTCGACGCGCAGGTTTTCCTGCTCGAAGTGGTCGCGGGGAACGATGTCGCCGACGCGGAAATCGACGTTGCCGGGGTCCTTGATCTTCACGCAGCTCATCAGTTCGTGGTTGACGCGGCGGAACTCGAACTTATCGATGACCGCGCCCGGAAGAAGATTGGTGTCGCCGACGCTCTCGACCCGGACCTTGCGGAGCATCTGGGCGATCATGACCTCGAGGTGCTTGTCGTCGATTTCGACGCGTTGCGAGCGGTAAACGTTCTGGATCTCGCGAAGGAGGTAGCGCTGGACGGCCTCCTCGCCGGAGATCCTCAGGATGTCGTGCGGCACCAGGGGCCCTTCGACCAGGGGGTCGCCGGCGCGGACGCGGTCGCCGCCGTGGACGCGCAGGTACTTGCCGTGGGGCACGAGGTGCTCGCGCTCGATGCCGCTTTCATTGCGGACGATGATGGTTCGCTTGCCGCGCCGTTTCTCGTCCAGGAGCTCGACGCGGCCGTCGATCTCGGCGATGACGGCCGGCTCCTTGGGCCGCCGGGCCTCGAACAGCTCGGTGACTCGCGGCAGCCCGCCCGTGATGTCCTGGGTCCCTCCCACTTCGCGCGGGGTCTTGGCCAGGAGGGTCCCGGCCGAGATCATCTGGCCGTCGTTGACCTCGATGCTGGCCCGCTCCGGGATGTATTTGTAGTCGAGGGTTTTCCCTTCGGCGTCGACGATGACGACCTGCGGGTGGAGGTCTCCCTTGTGCTCGATGATTGTCTTGCGGATGTGGCCGGAGGGATCGATCTCGGTTTTCATCGTTTCCCCTTCGACGATGTCGTCGAAGCGGACCTTGCCGCCGACCTCGGCGAGAATGGGGATATTATGCGGGTCCCACTCGCAGAGCATGCTGCTCCGGTTGACGGTCTGGCCGTCGTCGACCATCATGATGGCGCCGTCAGGTACGTCGTACTTCTCCAGCTCGCGGCCCTTGGAATCGAGGATCTGGATCTCACCGTTGCGTGACAGGGCGATTCTCTTGCCTTCGTCATTGATCACGATGTTGAGGCCGACGAACTTGACCTTGCCCTCGCGCTTGCACTTGACGTCCTTCTCCTCGACGCTGCGGGTGGCGACGCCGCCGATGTGGAACGTCCGCATCGTGAGCTGGGTACCGGGCTCGCCGATCGACTGGGCGGCGATGATCCCCACGGCCATGCCCGCCTCGACGAGCTGCCCGGTGGCCAGATCCATACCGTAACAAGCCCGGCAGACGCCCAGGGAGGCTTCGCATGTCATCGGGCTGCGCACCTGGATCTTCTCGATCTGCATTTCCTCGAGCTTCTTGGCTGCCGCCAGGGTGATCATCTCGTTCTCTCCGACCACGATCTCATCACTGAGCGGGTCGACGATATTGACCCGGCTGACGCGGCCCCGGATCGACTGCGCCAGGCTGACCTCGACCTTTTCTCCCTTGTAGATGACCCCCTTGGTGATCCCCTGGGAGGTGCCGCAGTCTTCCATGGTGACCACGACGTTCTGGGCGACGTCGGCCAGCTTCCTGGTCAGATAGCCGCTGTCGGCGGTCTTGAGCGCCGTGTCGGCCAGCCCCTTGCGCGCGCCATGAGTCGAGCTGAAATACTCCAGCACCGACAGCCCCTCCCGGAAGTTGGCCTTGATCGGGGTCTCGATGATCTTGCCCGAGGGCTTGGCCATCAGACCGCGCATGCCGGCCAACTGGCGGATCTGTTCGACGCCGCCGCGGGCGCCCGACTCGGCCATGAGAAAAATCGGATTGAGGTAGCTCTCGCCCTCGCGACTGTCGGTGCGCAGGGCTTCCATCATCTCGGCGGTGATCCGTTCACGGGCGTGCGTCCAGGCGTCGAGCACCTTGTTGTACCGCTCCTGGTCGGTGATGATTCCGCGCTGGTAGAACTTGTTTTGCTTGGCGACTTCCTTCTCGGCCTCGGCAATGATCGCATCCTTGGAGGGAGGCGTCTTCAAGTCGTCGGTGGCGAATGACAAGCCTGAGCGGGTCGACTCGCGGAAGCCCAGGTCCTTCATCCGGTCCAAGAGCCCGATCGTTTCACGGCGGCCCAGGATCTGATAGCAGTCGGCGATGATGCTCTGAAGCTGCTTCTGCCCCAGCGTCAGGTTGTAGAATGGCATCCGGGCGTGGAGGATGTCGTTGAAGACCACCCGTCCCACCGTGGTGCGGATGATCATGCCGGGCTTGAACTCCTTTTCGCCGTCGCCCCGCAGCCTTCGGTGCGCCGGCAGGCGGAGATTGATCATCGCGTGGACGCCGACCTTGTGCTGGCTGTGGGCGAGGAACACCTCGTTGGGGGTGGAGAAAATCATTCCTTCCCCGAGTTCGCTGGGACGGCTGACGGTCAAGTAATAGGCCCCCATGACGATGTCCTGGGTCGGACTGATGATGGGGTTGCCGTTGGCGGGGCTGAAGATGTTGTTCGTCGCCATCATGAGCGTCATGGCCTCGACCTGGGCTTCGATCGAAAGCGGCAGGTGCACGGCCATCTGGTCGCCGTCGAAGTCGGCGTTGAACCCCTTGCACACCAGGGGGTGGATGCGGATGGCGTTGCCCTCGACCAGCACCGGCTCGAATGCCTGAATCCCCATGCGGTGCAGGGTGGGAGCGCGGTTCAAGAGGACAGGGTGATTGCGGATGACCTCCTCGAGGATGTCCCAGACTTCCTCGCTGCGCCGCTCGAGCATCTTCTTGGCGGATTTGATCGTGTCGGCGTGTCCCAGCTCCTTGAGGCGCCGGATGATGAACGGCTGGAACAGCTCGAGGGCGATCTTCTTGGGCAGCCCACACTGGTGCAGCTTCAGGTCCGGCCCCACGACGATCACCGATCGCGCCGAGTAGTCGACGCGCTTGCCCAGGAGATTCTCACGGAACCGACCCTGCTTGCCCTTGATCATGTCCGTGAGCGACTTCAAGGGGCGGTTCGAGCTGCCCAGCACCGGCCGCTTGCAGCGGTTGTTGTCGAACAGGGCATCGACGGCCTGCTGGAGCATCCGCTTCTCGTTGCGGATGATCACCTCCGGCGCGTTCAAGTCGACCAGCTTCTTGAGCCGGTTGTTGCGATTGATGATCCGTCGGTACAAGTCGTTCAAGTCGCTGGTCGCGAAGTTGCCCGAATCCAGCAGGACGAGCGGACGGAGGTCCGGCGGAATGACCGGGATGCATTCGAGCACCATCCACTCAGGTCGGTTCTCGCTGTCGCGCAACGCCTCGACGACCTTGAGCCGCTTGGTCAAGTCCTTGATTTTCTGTTTGCTTGAGGTCTCGACGAGCTCCTGGCGGAGCCGCTTGGAGAGCGCGACCAAGTCGAGCCGCATCAGAAGCTTGCGGACCGCCTCGGCCCCCATGTCGGCCTGGAACTCCTCGGCGTACTGCCCGCCGGGCTTGTACAGCTCCCTGTTCTTGCGGAACTCGTCCTCGGTCATGAGCTGCCGCTCCTTGAGCGGCGTGTCGCCCGGGTCGACGACCACATAGTCTTGAAAGTAGATGATCCGTTCCAGGTTGGTCGTCCGCATGTCCAGGAGCGTTCCCAGGCGGCTGGGCATCGCCTTGAAGAACCAGATGTGGACGACCGGGGCAGCCAGCTCGATGTGCCCCATCCGCTTGCGGCGAACCCGCGAGTGCGTCACCTTCACTCCGCAACGGTCGCAGATCATCCCCTTGTACTTCATGCCTCGGTACTTGCCGCAGGCGCACTCCCAGTCTTTCTCGGGCCCGAAAATCCGCTCGCAAAACAAGCCGTCCTTCTCGGGCCGATAGGTCCGGTAGTTGATCGTCTCGGGCTTCTTGACTTCGCCGAACGACCAGCTCCGTATGTCGTAGGGGCTGGCGAGCCCGATCTTGACGGCACCGTAGTCGTTGATCCGATCGTAGGCACTTTCGCCCATGCTCACGAGACACTCTCCTCTGCACGGTCTTGGCCGTGCCGAAGTGAACTGGTTGGTGGGTGAAAGCGGCCGTCAATCACATCCCGCCGGCTGGTGGACGACCACTCGGGGTGTTTGCTCGCGTTCAGTGTGGGTCAGTTCGACTCAAGTGAGATCACGACACGTCGCGCCGTGGGAGCCCATCGGCACCGATTCAAGTCGCCCGTTGCCTGTCATCGAAAAAAAGTCCGCGAGCTGATCCTCGGGGCGAACCTCGAGCACCGCCGCGGTCGAAACGGTCGTCCCAGACCAAGAACACCCAACCGGCACCCTCCTCGACCGGGTCTGTGAGGAGACTCCAACATCCAGACTCGAATCCTTGACATTGGTGGCGGAGGCGCACCCGCACTCGCGACGGAGATGGCCTCCGATGGAATCCCATCGTATGATCCTACGCAATCCCAGTTCCTTTTCCAAGAAAAATCCGCGTGGGAGCTGCGTTTTTTTCAAGAATAACTCTTGCATTTAGTGTACATGTGAACTTTCAGAGCGATTAGGCGAGCGGCAGAAAATGCCATACCCGTAGCGGAACTCGCCAGAGTTCCGACCCGAAGTCTGGTGACTTCGGCTACGGGGATCATTCGACCTGCCACTCGCCTTAAGGT
>JBIOJM010000481.1:0-5813 GCA_044450785.1 Isosphaerales bacterium | reverse complement strand
GTCGTGGCCCCATTGAAGCAATCACCGGCACCGGCGGCTAGCGCCGTGCCGCTCACGCCTTCCACGACTCTTTTGTCGTGGCCCCATTGAAGCAATCACCGGCACCGGCGGCTAGCGCCGTGCCGCTCACGCCTTCCACGACTCCTTTGTCGTGGCCCCATTGAAGCGAATTCCGGGCCGGTGACGGCACCGGTCCAGCCATCGCGCCTTCCACGACTCCTTTGTCGTGGCCCCATTGAAGCCAGGCCAGCTTGATGCTCTCCATTGCGTTCAATGTGACAAATCCGCGATCCTGCTGGTCGAAACCCATTGCTGGGTACTCGAATCCCGGACCGTTTTTTTATTAACCAACGGACCATGCCGAGGGTGGTATGGCGAAGGACAAGCCGTCGGGAGGGGGTAGGAAGAAATCGGCAAAACGTGCGACCGTCCCAGTCAGCGGGGCGGTGTCGTACCAGCCGAAGATGTCCAAGGCCGACACTCGGCCGGCAGTCGACACACACCTCGGTCAGCGGGTCAAGCTGGCCGACTACCGGTCGACGGTCACATCCCTCACCCCGGACGAGCGAGACCTCCTGATCGGGCAGGCAATGGAGATTTTGGATAAGGTCTATGCCCACCTGCCGCTCAAACGCGCCCTGCACGCGAATGACCCGACCCATCAGAAGTTCGCCTTTCTCCCGTTCCGGGTCGAGGAGTTCTACGAACCGGGTGGGATGGCCGTCCCCCAGACCCCGGTGAATCACGTGCGAAAGTACGTCGTCTCGTGGGTTTCCCAGTCGAAATCGTTCTTTTGAACTCCCGCCTCGACGATGCGGCGATTGAACGAACCCGCTTCGCGGGAGATACCGCGTGCGTCAGCGTTGGCGCGTGCAGGCTATGCTCACGTTCCATCACCTATCTTTTTGTATTCAGATAAGTTATACTCCAATAGGTCGGTCTGACGACTGAGTGGGCACCTTGCGTTTTCATCGAATCGCTTTCTGCTTCCCCCTCTCGCCTCTCCCACCTCGTGGGCTCCTTTTTGTGCCCCTTTCTCATCGACCCAGAAAGCATTCAACGGGTCGAAAACCTTTGCCACAAGGAGCATATCGTGGGAAAGAAATTGTATGTCGGCAACCTGACTTACTCGGTATCCTCATCGGATCTGCACGAGTGGTTCGCACCGTTCGGCACCGTGCAGAGCGCCCAGGTCATCCAGGACCGTGAAATGGGGCGCAACAAGGGGTTCGGTTTTGTCGAGATGGACACCGACGCCCAAGCTGAGGCTGCGATCCAGGGACTCAACGACCACGAACACGAGGGGCGGCGGCTCATGGTGAGCGAAGCCAAGCCTCGGGTAGCCCGTACCGTTGGCTTCGCCGGTGGTGCGGCTCGTCAGAATTGATCGTTCGATCCTTCCGCAGGGCCGAGGAGCCCCGCAACGGGGTTCCTTGATCGACCTGCCCTTGGCCGCAAGCACCCAACGTGAAAAGCCCCGTCCTTTTTTCTCGCACCGCACGAGCAGCAACGATGTTTCCCGCGTATCGCCACACCCCCATCATTGATCCTGAGCGGAAACGCTGCCCGGTCTGCCATCAAGCCGCTTATTCGATTGCGGGCATTCATCCTCAATGTGCGAACAGGCGAGCCGTTGCTCTGGAATCAAGGAGCAAGCGGGAGGCGGCATCCAAGGCTGGTTCCGCAGTCGTTGTGCGAGTTCTCGGAACGGACACTGCAACGAAGGCTCCCACGGAGTCGCTCTGAGGTGCCTCCGGGTCCGAAAGACTCCGGGCCTTTTTGACGCGCCGCCCCAGCCGATTGATGCTGCGATCTCCCGGACCGGTCGTTCCAGACAGCCTCCCAGAGTTCTCTGATCCGCGCACCTGGCCCAAATTAGCCAGGTGCACGCGATGTTTTCGAGACGTGCGTTCAGTATCGCCGCGTTCTCGTGTTCGGCCGGAACCGGCCAGGTCGAACTTCCGCGCACGGCCCAGACGGGCTACTTGAAGACGTCGAATTCCCGGACAGGGACTCGAACCTCATCCTTGCTCCGACTCATCCTTCATCCTTCCGCCTTCGTCCTTTAGTGAACAGCTCCCCGACAAGGACTCGAACCTTGAACCTAGCGGTTAACAGCCGCTCGCTCTACCGATTGAGCTATCGGGGAAGAAGCCCTTCGAGCATACCGGCGCAGTCGGTCCCTCTCAAGGGCACTCGACCCGTTGGGCCATCGACACCAAGCCGGTTCGAGACGTCGGAGCCCCCGGGCCTGGACCCAGGACGAGGCTTGCGGCAGGCCCGCCTTCCTCCAGGGCCCAAGCCGGCTTCCGGAAGCCGGCTCAATCCTTGTGCCCGGGCTTCTTCAGGTGCTCGTCGATGGCTTTCTCAAGGATTCCAACGATCAAGGCGTTGAGCGATGCCTTGTCTTCCTTGGCCCAACTCGCCAATTGCTCATGCAGCAAGGGCGGCATGCGAATCTGAAAATGAACCACGGTTTCAGGCATGGAAAACATCTCCTCATTTCAGGAATGGACCCGAGCCACGACGCAAGCCGTCGGGTACCGAGCCCCGCTCCGTCGTTGGATGGCGGATCAGGGCATGCATCGATAGTGTACCCGATATCCCGCGTGAACTTTCATTATTTTCTCTGAAATGCTACGGTTTGATAGGGGGTTCATGGTGTGAATTGGTGTACGGAGTCTGAATCTGGAATTCCAATCTCCGTAGTTCAGGGTGGTGGATCGCGGTTGGATGATCTTATGGAGGATCGGCTGGGCACGCCCGGCCATGCAATGCCTGAGCCATCGCAGCATTCGGAACATCTGATCAGAGAATTCGTCGCACACTGGGGCCTGATGGCTCGAACCTGGGGAATCAACTCGACGATGGGCGAGTTGTTTGCCCTGCTGTACATCACGGGAACGGATTGGACGGCCGACGATCTGCGCAACTGGCTGGCAGTCTCGCGCGGGAACGTCAGCATGAATTTGCGGGAGCTCATCGCATGGGGAGTCGTCCACAAAGTTCACCGGTCGGGAGAACGCCGGGAGCTGTTCCGCGCCGAGACGGACGTCTGGGTCCTGTTCCGGAAGATCTTGGCGGAACGAAAACGCCGCGAGCTCGATCCCAGCCTCAGCGTCCTCGATCGTGCGTCTCGTCTGGCCGAGGAAGACCCTGCCCTGCACGAGTTGAGGGGCCGGATCGAGCCGTTGCGCCGGTTTTTCAGGTTGATCGATTCATTGGCAGTCCGGCTCCTTTCCATGCCAGCGGGCGACCTGGCCGAAATCAGCCAGATGGTGCCAGAGGAAAGGATGAATGAATAGTGTTCAGTGTTCAGTGTTCAGTGTTCAGTCAAGACGGGGAACTATCTTCGCGGACCACTGACGACTGAACACTAAACACTGAACACTGAACACCGACCGCTGAACACTGAACACTGAACACTGAACACTGAACACTGAACACTGGATTGTGGCGGGCGTCACTGGGCCAACCACCCGCCGTCGACCGCCAGGGTGGTGCCGGTGATGTAGCTTCCGGCATCGGAAGCCAGCAGGAGCAGGGGGCCGGCGAGTTCTTCGGGCCGCCCCCACCGCCCCATGGGGACGCGGTCGGTAAACCAACGTTTCTGTACGGGGTCGGAATGGAGCGCGGCCGTCAGGGGTGTTTCGAATGGGCCGGGGAGAATTGCGTTGACGGTGACTCCGAACGGGGCGAGCTCCAGCGACATCGATCGAGTCAGGCCGATCAAACCGGCCTTGGTGGCGCTGTAGGCGTTGCGGCCCGCGCGGCTGACCAGGCCGAAGACTGAGCTGATGTGGATGATCCGGCCCCAGCCGCGCTGCTTCATCGGGCCGGCCAGGGCTCGGGAGAGAATCATTGGGGCGGCCAGGTTCACGGCGACCACCTGGTCCCAGTCGGAATCCTCCACGTGTTCGATCGGCGAGATGCGATTGATGCCGGCGTTGTTCACCAGGATGTCGATCGGGCCGCCGATCGACTCGCCCGCGCGCACCGCCAGGCTTTCGACCTCGTCGCGCCGGGCCATGTCCGCGGCCAGCCATGCGCCGCGGGCGCTCGTCCCCTCGATGATCGAGACCAAGGCACGCTCCAGCTCATCGCCGTGCCGGGCGGCGATGACGACGTTCGCGCCGGCCTGGGCGAGGGCCCGGGCCATCGCCAGGCCCAGTCCCTTACTGCCGCCGGTCACCAGGGCGGAGCGGCCGCTCAGATCGAAGAGGTGGATCGCCATCGTCGAAAGTCTCCTTGGGCGGTCCTCGCACGGCCCGTTTCGCCCCCGCCATCGGAATCGGCGAAGGGTCATGGAACACGCCGGTCGATTCGTCTAGACTAAAAACAGAATGAACTGGTCTTCATTGTACGGAGTCCCGATATGAGCGGTGTGTCGTCTGAAGAATATCATCCCGGCCTGGAAGGTGTGATTGCAAGTGAGTCGGCAATCGCCAACATCGAGGGCACGGACGGGGCCGGTGGTCTGGAATACCGGGGCTACCGGATCGAGGATCTGGCGGGTCACGTCTCATACGAGGAGACGGCGTTCCTGCTGTTGCACGGGGATTTACCCGGCCGCAGCCAGCTTCGTGAGTTCGACGCCCGGCTCCGCCGGTCGCGCTCGATCCCCGAGCCGCTCTCGGTGCTGTATCGCCAGGTCCCGCCCCAGATCCATCCCATGGACGTCCTCCGCAGCTCGGTGAGCGTGCTGGCGCATTTCGATCCGGAGGTCAACGCGCCGCCGGCCGACCATGCCGCGAACGTACGCAAGGCCGAGCGGCTGGTGGCCCAGATGCCGACGGCGGTGGCTTTTCGCGAGCGGATCACCAAGGGGCTGCCGGTGATCCCGCCCCGCGACGATCTGGATCACTCCGCCAACTTCTTGAACATGGTCAACGGCAAGGTCCCGTCCCCGACGATGCGCGAGGCGTTCGACGTCTCGCTCGTCCTGTATACCGAGCACGAGCTGAACGCCTCGACCTTCTCGGCCCGGGTGACCGTCTCGACCCTCTCCGACTTCTACTCGGGGATCGTCGCGGCGATCGGCACTCTCAAGGGCCCGCTGCACGGCGGCGCCAACGAGGAGGCTTGGAAAGTCCTCGAGCACGTCGGCACTCCCGAGAATGCCGAGCGATGGATCCACGAGGCCCTGGCTCGCAAGGAGCGGATCATGGGCTTTGGCCACCGCGTCTACAAGACCGGCGATCCCCGGGCCACAATCCTCAAGCGTTACTGCATCGATCTGGCCCGGGAGGTGGGTGACGATCGCTGGGAACGAATCGCCGAGCCGATCGAGCAGGCCGTGACCGCGCAGAAGCTGCTGCCCCCAAATGTCGATTGGCCCAGTGCCCGCTTGTATCACTACATGGGGCTGGACATCGATCTCTATACGCCGATCTTCGCCATGGCACGGTCCGCCGGCTGGGCCGCCCACGTCATCGAGCAGCTCGACCATAATCGGCTGATGCGGCCCCGCGCGCGTTACATCGGGCCGCCCCATCGTCCGGTCAGGCCCGTCGGCCAGCGCTGAGCCGTTCTCGACCTGCGGTGGCGATCTTCCCGGCCGGGCGCGGTGCACGCTCGGGTTGCGCACACGCGAGAGCCGGACCAACGGCACGCCTCCTGGCCCCTTCGCAAGGGGGGCCCAGCAGCTTAGAGGGAGGGGTTTTCGTCACCACTAGTCCCTCTGCTCGGGGAGAGGGCTGGGGAGTGGTGATGAAAAGTTCGGCTCGCGGAAATGCCGCGTTCATCGTGGTTTTGTTGCGCGCTTTCCCCGGCGAGCACCCCTCTTCCTTTCCCCCCCTTGCGGAGGGGGGGCC
>JBIOJM010000480.1:0-5815 GCA_044450785.1 Isosphaerales bacterium | reverse complement strand
GTGGTTTACAGTGCCCAAGCTGTCGGGATTCTGCCTGCTCATGAAGCGGGCCGTCTATGACGCGATCGGCGGGCTCGACGAACGGTTCGGACTGGGGCTCTTCGACGACGATGACCTGGCCGAACGGGCGCGCCGGGCCGGGTTCGAGCTGGCGGTGGCGCACGATTTGTTCATCCATCATTTCGGCAGCCGGACGTTCGCCGGCAACGGCATCGATGCCGGGAAGCTGCTGGACGAGAACGCACGGCGGTTTGCCGCCAAGTGGCGCTTGCCCGGAACCATGGGAAGACGGGTCGTGCTGCGGCCCTGGAATGGGTCACAAGACCCTCATGCGAAGACGCCACGAGCGCTTGATGGTGCAGGTGAAGTTCTTGCACGCAATGGCCCAAAGCTCGCAACGCATGAAAGAGGCGTAGGTCAGGCCCTCCAGCCTGATGTCAGGCTCGAAAGCCTGACCGACGGGAAACAATGCAGGGTCAGTCTCACCGTGATCGTTAAAGACGAAGAGAATAACCTTTCGCACTGCCTCGAGTCGGTGGCGGGGCTCTTCGACGAGATCGTCGTCGTCGATACGGGCAGCACGGACCGCACGATCGAGATCGCCCGCTCGTTCGGAGCGCGGGTGTTTGATTTCGCATGGGTCGACGACTTCGGCGCGGCCAGAAACGCGGCCCTGGAACGGGCGACTGGCGATTATGCATTTTGGCTCGATGCCGACGACCTGGTTGATCCGCCCGAGCGGGAGAAGCTCAAGGCGCTGCTCGATCGGTTACGAGCCGGTGATGAGGCGTGTTACGTGGTGCGCTGCAAGTGCGACCCCAGCCCCGACGGCACCGGCGGCGAGACGGTCGTCGACCATATCCGGTTGTTCCCGCTCCGCGAGAATGTCCGATGGACGTACCGCGTCCACGAGCAGATCCTGCCGGCGCTGAAGCGGGCCGGAGTAACCGCGCGGTGGACCGATATCACGGTGCGGCATACCGGCTATGTCGATAAGGTGCTTCGGGCCAGGAAGCTCGATCGCGACGCCAAGATCCTCATGGAGGAGCTGGAAGAGCGGCCCGACGACCCGTTCACGCTGTTCAACCTGGGGTCGATCGCCGTCGAGCGTCAAGATTGGCACGGAGCGCTCGGGTTCCTCAAGCGGAGTCTGGCGGGCTCGGCGCCGACCGACTCGATCACGCGCAAGCTGTTCGCCCAGATCGCACGAGCACACCAGATGCTGGGCGATTCCCAGGCTGCGCTGCGGACCTGCGCGGAGGGGCTTACGCTCGACCCCGAGGACGCCGAGCTGTGGTTCCGCAAGGCGGTGGTCCACCGAAACCGCGGCGAGTCGAGCCAGGCCGAGGGGTGCTGGCGGCGGATCTTGACCCTGCACCGTCCCGAGCAGTTTTTGAGTGTCGACCAGGGGATCTACGGACATCTGACCCGGCGCAACCTGGCGGTGCTGGCCGCCGAGCGCGGCGACCATGCCGAGGCCATGCGGCTCTGGACCGAGGTGCTGGCCGAATGCCCTGGCGACCGCGCGCCGCTGGAAAAGCTGCAACGACTGAGACCGGCGGAGTCTGCCTCGGAACCTCCGCCGGAATGAGATCGCACACTTCGCACGTAAAGGACGCGGTCACGGAAGCCACGGAAGCGCTGCGGCTCGACCGGATCACGCCGCATCAGGACAAGAAGCTGCCCAAAACCGTCCGCATCCGGCTCGAAGCCCTGATCCCCAGGTGGACCGAGAACGCGGCCAAGATGCCGATCCAGGCCGCACCCTGAAGCCCGGCAGGGAAAAACCGGGAGCGGCCCTTGAAGAACGAGGACCGAAGAAACGGCGTGTTCGGGGGGGTGATCATGTTGGGGTTGGAGGCCACGCAGCAGAACAAGCGGGCGTTGTTGATCGCATAGACGGCCCCGTCGGGCCCGATCAGCGTCGAGGTGTAGGCCTCCCCGGTCGGGGGAGCGAGATACAGCCCGGCACTCAGGGTGTTGGTGGTGAAGTCCCATCGGTAGACGTGGCCGTCCTCGCTATTAACGACGGCACACTTGTTGGCCGTGTCGATCGCGGCCGAATTGATGCACCATTCATTCACACCCGGCAGGTTGGGGTTCTGGGTCGGCCCGAGGATCGTGAGCACCTCGTTCATCACCGTGGCCCCCGTGATCGGATCGGACATGCTGGTGTTCGGGTCGAGAACAGCGACCTTGTTCATGCCGTTGCCGCCGATGCCTGCGTCGGCGTAGTTATTATATTTGGTGAGGACCAGGTACGTGGAGTGGCCCTTGTAGGAAGGCACCAGCGCTCTCGGGACGATCGACGCGGAATCGTCCCAGCCGAAGGCGCCCGGAATCTTGGTGGTCGTCAGCCCGGCGTTGAAGTGGAGGAGCCAGCCTCGATCGTGGTTGGAGGGGAAATTCGCTTCCAGCACGCCGAAGTACACGTCGCCGTCAGGCCCAATCGTCGGGGCGGCGGTGCCCTCGTCCGGCAGGTCGGCAGCCGAATTCTCGTGAGGATCCGTGAGCAAAATGCTCCGTCGAGCCGTCAAGGTTTGGCTTTCCACCAGGCAGAGATAGCCGTATGACCAACTGCTCTGGTTCACGGCGACATACAGCTTGGTCCCGTCGGAGCTGAGGGCCGGTGCACAGTTATAAACGACCTTGCGGATGTTCCCATCGTTGCACAGCGTATGCGCGGCAACGAACAAGCCCGTACCGCCCGATGTGACTCGGGCCAACCCGCTGGGAATCCCCTGCGGATAGCCGGGAAGTGCAGCCCCGCTGGAGACGTAGCCGAAATAGAGGTTGCCAAATCCATCGCAGGTGATCGGTGTGCAGATCTGGATCGCGCTGTTGAATGCACCTTTATTCATGTTATAGTTCTTGATCCCGAAAAACGCGATTCGACTGACGGGCCCCTGAGGGGAATTCGGATTTTTGCGGACCAAGACCGTACCTCCGGCGGCCGGAATGGCGACCGCTGCATCGGATGGGGTCAGGGTGATTCCCAGAGGAGGAGTCCAGTTAGCGTTGGGCGGCAGGGCGTAGTCGGTCGCCAACGTCCACAATTGATTGCCGGTCCTTGCATTGATGCCATTGACCTCAAAGCTGCCCGCGGCCTGTGTTTTCACCGGGACCAGGATGGTGTTCGCCGCGGTGATGGCGGGCGACCCGTAATGGATGTAAAGGTCGCCATTACCGGAATACTGCGGCATGAGATCCACCGGTGTGGACCATCGAATGACCGCGGGAAGCTGGGAAGGGCCAGCGGCCAGAGCGGTGTGTTGGGCGTCGCGCCCATAGCTAGTCCACTGCCGCGCCATAGTCGGCGGGGATGAAACGACTGCCAGGCCAAGACAAATGAACCACACGCTGGCGCGCCGGCCAACCGTGGTCGAATTCCCGTCAAGACCCTTCATCGTTGGAACTCCCTGAACCTATAAAGTGCGAGAAGCCGCTGTCTTCGAAAGGATAACCAAGCTCGTTCTCCTAAGCAACGAATCCCGACAGATTTGTTCGGATCGCCGAATGATCTGTGTGAGTTTAGTCGAACCGCGTCGACTGCGCAGAGCATGGCGGACCAGGGGTCATTCGATCAGGGCACCGTGGTGGAAGCCCGGTGCGGGTTTTGCTCAACGTTGCCGGCGGTGTCTTCGGCAGCGGCGGCGAGCGCGAGCGGCCCGGGAGCCAGCCCGACGAGCACGACTTCCCACTGCGAGTAGTTGGGGCCCAAGGGTCGAGCTGATTGACCGTTGACACGGACGCCCTTGATGGCCCCGTCGTCGGCCGTCACGCCCCGGACGACAAGCCGCCCGTCACGGCACGGCCCGACGCGGGTCATCACCGTCACCGGGGGCCGGTCATCGATGGGATCGAGCGGCGCGGGAAAAACGTAGGGACTCGGTCGCCGTCCGATCTCGCCATAAAACACCCAATTGGTCTGATAGATAGTGAGCTTCCGATAGGAGTGCCCTGCATAACGGGGTCGCCAGAGACCGAAGTCGCAATGAGCGACGTCCAGGCCGTCGACCAGGACGCTCGGGGCGGCCAGGGTGACAGCCCAGTGAGCGTCCCAGACGCGCAGGCCCCGGACCACGAACGGATGCCGCTTGTCCGGCCCGGCGTCTCCCACACCCCCCACCGCGCCGTTGCCTGGTCCGCCGCCCAGGTTGAACCCATATCGCCGCTGCGCGTGTGCTTCGTTGTCCTCGAAACGAAGGAATGGCAGAGTGCGGATATCCACGGGCCGAACGACATTGTCGTAACCGCGTACGGTCAAGACCCCATCGAAACCAGCCGACGTGGGGGCCTCGTAGCGGAAGCCATACTGGTCGCATTCGACGGCGATGTTGCGCATGAAGGCGTTGCGGCTGTTCGCCCACCAAAAGCCGGCGCCTTCGTTGCGGTCGAACGGGAGAGCCTGACCCGCGAGCGGTGATCCCTGGCACGCTTGCACCGCCAGATTTCCGTCGAGGATGTTGTCGACCTCCGTCCCATCCTCGAGGAAGAATCCGTGGCCGATTGAGCCGTATCCAACACAGTCGCGCACCGACAGCGAATTGGTGCCGTGGATCGTGATCCAGCGGTTGCCACTATCCCAGATCGAGGCCCCCACCACCGACGTTCCTCGCATGGTGTCCCCTACCCGGTGAGAATGGATGCTGTATTTGCCCAGCTTCCCGGTTTTCCCCAGGTGTCGGAACTCGGCGTAGGAGATCGAGCCGGACGAGTGACGGTGGTACATCGTATGTCCACGGTTGCCGGCGGGATCGGCCGACTCGACGATGACGTTGCGGCTCAGGTTGGCGACTTCTCCGCGATAAGCCCCGGTACCGGTATGGTTGAAAGCGAGGGGTGCGTCGAGCGTGACGCGTGGTCCGTCGATTGCGCGGATCGTCCGCTCCTCGGTCTCCGGCCGTGAGCGGACACGCGGTACAATTCCTTCGTCGGGCACCTTCTGCCTCTGTGTCGCCGTGACGATGATTCGGTCGCCAACCCGCCAGCCGCTGACAGGCTCGGCGAGCACCAAGGTGGTCGACGCTCGGGCGGCGGTTGCTCCGAGCTTGACCCAGGCTCGGCCCAGCTCGGCCCCGTGCAGGTCCATCCGCCCGCCACAGCAGACGATCGCGGGACACTCGTCCGGATCCAGGCCGGGAACCGACGTCAGCCGGATCAAGGCGGTGTGATCGCGGGCAATCGGGCGATCGGGGGCGCCGACCTCCAGGGCTGCCCGGGCATGTTCCGGCACTGGGGCGGCGCCGTGGGACTCGCAGTCGAAACCCGATTCGCCGGGATTGTCGCCAGCCTGGATCTTGATGAGGCCGACATCGAGCCGGGTATCGCGATCGGGGTCGAACCGCAGTGTTCCCGCGACGTGGATCGACCTGATCGCGGCGTCGGTCCGGACGTCGTAGAGGATGACGTGTCCGGCCCGAACCTGGACGCGCGCCCCCGCGCCCGGCGCGCGGCCCCCTTCCCAGATAGCAGGGTCCGACCACCGGCCGCTTTGCACCGAGCGGATCAAACGCGGCGGCTCCTCGGCGCAAGCTATCGAGGAGCATACTGTGAGGAACAGGCCGGAGATCACTTCCCGGCTCAACGATCGCGCGGGCATCTGGAGTTGTGCCTTTGGGTCTTCGCCCCGCAGGGGCAGTAACAGATCAGCCCAGGGCGACGCCCTGGGAACGAACAAACGACACGAATCAGCAGAGCCCTGAAAGGGCGTGACAAGGAAAGGCTCCCTGCCTCAATGGAAAATGAAGAGCGTGACCGCTGGGTCTGAATAACATGTTCGGCCCTTTCAGGGCACGGGTCATCACGTTTTCCG
>JBIOJM010000479.1:0-5871 GCA_044450785.1 Isosphaerales bacterium | reverse complement strand
TTCGGCCTGTGCGTCGTGCCAGGCCGGAGCAGGGTAACCAAGACGTCCCAACTTAACAATAGGACATGCACTTATCTATAATCCCCATAGCCTCCAAAATAACGAAAAGATGTGTGTAACGACGAGGGCAACGCCCTGGGTGCTCGCCGGCCCGATCGCCTTGAGGCGCGCGTTTCGAATTTGCGCGTTTGCGTCTTCGCCCCGGAGGTGCGAAATCCAAAAATCGCAGCTTCAAAAGGCGCGGGCCATGCGCGCCGGCTTGGCGCGGGCGGTTTTCCAGTCGTCGTGCAGAGACTTCAGCTCTTCGACGGTGACGCCCCCATGGTCGTCGCCGGAGTTCCAGCGCTCCATCAACGTCTTGTGGCGGTCGCGGAGGGGACCCCTGGGGAGGAACTTACCGTAAAACTTCTTGAGGACCTTGAGGCGGGGATCGGCCGGCGGACGCGGTGGGGGTTTTGGTTTCTCCTCCTTGACCTTATCCTTTTCCTTCTCAGCCGCCGCATCGGCCGCGGGTTTCGCCTTCTTCGGCTTGCCTTGTGCTTCGCCCGAATGAGCCGGTTTGTCCGGTTTGGCCTGCTTGCCCTGCTTGGGTGGCTTGTCTTTTTCAGCCGGTTTCTTTCCCATCGAGTTGACCTTGCTCTCGCTTGACTCGGAATCGACGCTTCAGACCGCGGCGTCGAGATGGACAGGGTTCGAGGCGCCCGCTCCCATGAAACCCTCCGCGGCGCCATCCCCAGCGGGAGGGATCAGTCTACTCAATGGCCCGGCGGTCTGACAAGCGCGGGGTGAGGGCGGCCGGTGGTTGAGGTTCAACGGCTCGGGGAGCGGGAGCCTTGCCGCAAGCTCCTGAGCCGCAATGCGTGGGGGCCCTGCAGGATCGAGGCGCCCTCCGCCATCGCGGCGGGGGGCGCGGCCGTGGCGCGCTCGGCATCCCAGCGATGCCCTTCCAGGCTGCGGAGCACCTGGTCGGCCAGCTTGACGGCGCGCAGGGCGTCCTCGCCGCTGACCTTGGGAGGCGACAAACCCCGCGCCGCGTCGACGAAGTTGTCGAGCTCCAGGTCGAGCTCCAGGGCGAGTGGCTCGGCAGGCTCGGCTCCAGCGCGATCGACGCGCAAGACCTTGCCGAAAAGGTGCTCCCTGACGGCGGCCGGCTGGCTCAGGTCGACCCCTTCGAGGTCGAGCCGGCCGCTTTTCAATTGCTCGGAGGGGCGGATGAGCGTGGCCTGCCTGGCGGAGAAGTCGAGCGAGGCATACCCCTCCGCGCCCCAGATGCGCATCTTGCGAGTGGGCGTGTAACTGGCCCGGCTGGCCGTCAGGTTCGCCACGCTGCCATCCTGGAACTCGATCCGGGCGTTGGCGACGTCCTCATGCTCACCGAAGAGGCAGAGGCCCACCGCCGCGACCGACCGCACCGGCGCGTCGATCAGCGAGAGCAAGAGATCGAGGTCATGAATCATCAGGTCGAGCACGACGCCGATGTCGGTCGATCGGAACGTATAGGTCGAGAGCCGCTCGGCACTGATGTATCTGGGACGGATCGGCAACTGGTCGAGGGCCCGGAGCGCCGGATTGAACCGCTCGACCATGCCGACTTGCAAGAGCGCGCCGGTGGCTCGCGCCAGTTCCACCAGCTCTTCCGACTCGGCCGCCGTACCGGCCATGGGCTTCTCGACCAGGGTGGCGATTCCCCGCTTCAGGAACGCTCCGGCGACTTCCCGGTGCAAGCGGGTGGGCACGGCGATCGTCACGGCGTCGACCGATTCCAGCAGGGGCCGGTACTCGTGCAGGGCGACGGTGCCGCACTTCGCGGCCACGGACTTGGCTTGCTCGGGCCGGGCATCGACGACCGCCACGAGTTCGACGCCGGGCATCGCCGCCAGAATGCGGGCATGGTGCTGCCCGAGGTGGCCCACACCCACGACGGCGACTCTCAACCGTGTCATGACGCCCTCCAACGTTCCCGCGCGCGGCCGTGCTTGCCAAGCTGCTGGGAATCGATGAACTCCAGCAGACTGCGCACCTCCGTGCAGAGGTGACCGTGCGACTCGAGGATCTCGGCGGCATGACCGGCGGTCATCCGCGCGCGGTAGATGAGCCGGTGCGCCTCGTGCAAGCCGGTGATGGCTTCGGCGCTGATTCCGTGCCGTTTCAGACCGACCACGTTGATGCAGCGAACCTTTGAGGGGTTGCCGTCGACGATCATGAATCGCGGCACGTCGTGGTAGATCCGCGACAAGGCCCCCACGTAACCATAGGAGCCGATGGTGACGAACGGATGGATGCCCACTCCACCCGAAATTGTCACGTAAGACTCGACATGACCGTGACCACCCAGGATCGTGTTGTTGGCAATGATGATCTTGTCGTCGAGCACGCAGTCGTGAGCGACGTGAACGTTCACCATCAGCAGGTTGTTCGACCCGATCCGTGTGAGCCCTTGCTCTTTCTCGCTGCCGCGGTGGATCGACACACCTTCGCGGATGATGTTGACGTCGCCGATCTCGACGCGAGTCGGGCTGCCGCGGAACGACACGTCCTGGGGTTCGCCGCCGATCACCGCGAAGGGATGAACGACGTTCCGCTCGCCGAGCGTCGTCGAGCCCTGGACGCAGGCGTGGGCGATCAGGCGAGTGCCGCGGCCGATCTTCACGTCCGGCCCGACGACGCAATAAGGCCCGACTTCCACGTCGTCGTCGAGCTCCGCACGAGGATCAATGCACGCCGTGTCAGCAATGAGAGTGGCCATGAGAGAATGTTCCTCTCGACCGAGAAATCAGCAAGAAGCGACGTATCCGCGCGGCAATCGCGCTCATCCAACCTGCTAGGGCGCGATCTCGACGTGGTTCACCAATCCGGCTGAACGGTCGGCGTCCACCGTCACGAACTTCAGTTTCGCCTCCGCGGCCAGGGCGTCGCCCACCCTGGCCCGGCCCGAAACACTGGCCGTGTTGGCCTTGAACCGATGGCCGAAAACTTCCAATCGGAGCTGATCGCCGGGTACGACCGGCCGGCGGAGCTTGACTCCGTCAATGGAGGCGATCACCGCCACCTTGCCTGGCTGCCGCTCGACACTGGCGGCCACGAGGACGCCGGCGGCTTGAGCGATGGCCTCGACGATCAGGACGCCCGGCATGATCGGCAGGCCCGGCCAGTGGCCTGCGAAGAACGGCTCATTGACGCTCACGTTCTTGATGGCCACCGCACGGCGGCCCGGCACGAGCTCGAGCACCCTGTCAACCAGCAGGAACGGGTAGCGATGCGGCAGCAGGTTCATGATCCCCTGGATGTCGAGCGGACCGTCCTCCCCGATCGCGCCCGTCGAGGCGCGGTTGCTGGTCGATCGGGAGGCGTGCTGGAACAACCGGCGTGCCAGGGCATGGTTGGTCTGGTGCCCGGAACGGTGCGCGACGACGAACCCGTGGAGGTCGAAGCCCAGCAGGGCCAGGTCGCCGAGCATGTCGAGGATCTTGTGCCGCACGCATTCGTCCTGGTATCGCATCGTATTGCCGATCACGCCGTCGCGGCCGAAGATCAGGAGGTCGGCAGCCGTGGTCCGAAGTCCAATGCCGGCGGCGCGGAGGGCCTCGGCCTCGGGCTCCAGCAGAAAGGTGCGGCTGGCGGCCAGCTCGTCTCGGAACGAATCCGGTGACAACCCGAGACAGAAGCTTTGGGCGGCGATCGGCGCATTCCGGCCATAATCGAGGTGATAAGCGAGCGTCAACCGTCCGGGAGCACCGGGGACGGCCGCCAGCACGGCGTCCCCATCGCGTACGCTCACCGACCGTTCGAGCACCAGGGTCGGCCGCATCCGATGCTGCTCGATGGTGCCGGCTCGGTCCAGGGCAAGGACGAAGGTCCGGCTCGACCCGTCGCAGCCGGGACATTCGCCCGCGTCGATCTCGACAACGCAGTTGTCGATCCGCAGGCCGGCCAGGGCGGCCATCACGTGCTCGATCATCTCGACGGTCGCCGCGCCCTGTCCGATCGTGGTGCGCCGCTCTGAGGGGACGACTCGGTCGACTCGGGCGGGTACCGCCGGTCGATCGGGCAGGTCGGTCCGCACGAAAACGATCCCCGTCCCGGGGTCGGCCGGGAGGAATCGAAGCGTCACGTCCGCCCCGTGGAAAAGCCCGAACCCACGCACCTCCGCAGTGTGGGCAAGCGTGCGTTCCGGACGCGTGGCTCTGAGCATTCCCTGCCCCTTCATGGCATCCCTGATTGGCCTCACACAATTCCCGGAGGGCGAGCCTGGGGTGATGAAAAGTTGGTCTTGCACAAGCTGCGCGTTCATCGAGGACTACCCCCCTCTTATCCCCCCTCCGATAGGGGGGAATCGTCCCGATTTCGGTGCGCGGCTTCTCCCCTCCTTGCGAAGGCCGGCCCTCGTTTTTTTCCCCCCCTTGCGAAGGGGGGGTCAGGGGGGGTGGTCCCTGCACGATCAGCCACAAGGACTTCCCATGTTCTCTCCACTTGCGGAGCTGCCGGCGCTTGGCTGTATCGCTTTCGCGGTTAGAGAACTCGTTCATGGCCTCTCACCAAGGACGACCTTCCCATAGACGGAGCCGACCCCCCTGCCAGCCGGTCCTGGACCCGCTGGAAGGGTGCCGATCGCCGACCCTCTCTGAGCAACCAGGACGGGTCAGTTACCGCCCGACTGGGCGGGGTTGGCCGGCCGGCTGGCGGGCGCGGCCCCATTCGTGGTCTTGGGCGCGGGCCCAGACGTGGCAGTGTACACGCGATTCAGGTTGTAGATCACGTCGTTCGTGATATCGTTGGCCGGATCGGCGTACACAATGGTGTTCTGAATCGCGTTCATCACCGAGTTGGGATCGGTCCCCGCGATCGGCTGGTTCGAGATTTTGACGACGTAGTTCATCTTCCGCCAATGGGCGATCCTCACCACCATCGCCTGGACTTCCTTGTAGATGGTTGCGACATTCTCGGCGTCACGAAGTGCAAACTCACGCTGGGCCTGCTCGCGCCCCGCCTCATGCCGCGCCTTCAACTCGGTCACGCGATTTTCATGCTTCGTGAAATCTTCGGTGCCGGGCCTCAGCTTCTGCAGCATCTGGGCTTCTTCCTGCGCCTCGGACATGAGCTTCATCAACTCATTCTTCCTGGCCAGCATCGCCGTGTTGAAATCCTTGCTCGCAACCTTGAATTTCTCGTAATTCTTGAAGACGCTGTCGATGTCGATCGTGCCGATGACGGGTGCGATCGCAGCCGGTGGCATGGCCCCAGCCGTCTGGCCCGCGGCTTTGCGGACCGTCCCATCCTGTAGTTGACCGAGCGACGGGCCGACCAGGAATGCCAGCCCTGTCACGCCGAGCCCGATCGCCAAGATCCCACGAGTCGAAAGAACCATCGGTACAACTCCTTTTCTACCGTGGCGGACCAATGTGTGCTGATGTCGGAGCCCTGAGTCGACTCCGCGGCGACGACGCGAAGAAGAGATCAACCGGCCTGGCCGGTCGGATTTCCCTCGAGGTGTGCACCCCTCCTCATCCGGATTCACCCGCGGCGTGAATCTCCCAGCCGCCGGGTGGCCAAGATCTGGAGGCGGAGCCCTGTTGGCCCGGCTAGATTCCCCGCGCCGGATGGCGAGTCGCGGCATTCTGCGCCGAAGCTGGAGATGGGTCAAGTCGAACCCGCCCGTTTACTCGGTCTGAAAACGGCGCAGGCAGGTCGGTGGTGGAAGAACGCTGACAAGCGGTTCCACGCTATTCCGCAGGGAATACGAGAGGCAGCCCGAGGGTGGGCTGACGCAAAGTTGGGCTTGACCGGGCCGGATCGAGCCCAGATCCACAGACTCTTCTGTTGCGCCGAGCGGGCGGGGCAGAGGTGTTTTTCCCCCCTTGCGAAGGGGGGGCC
>JBIOJM010000478.1:0-5894 GCA_044450785.1 Isosphaerales bacterium | reverse complement strand
GTCCGCCTCGGGCGCGGGACGGATCCCCTGGCGCTCCAACCGGGCGAGGATCAAACGGTCGATCGGGTTGCGGACCCAGGACACGTCTCGCACCAGCGGCAACGGCGGCCGGACCACGGGCCGGAATGCCCAATGGTCGCTCGCCGGGGCTTTTGGCTTGGTCCTGGTCTCCGCGGTCGGTCCGTGGGTCCCTTGGTCGATCCAGGCGCGAATGAGGGAAACCTCCTCGGGCGTCAGCCGCTCGCCGTTGGGGGGCATGGTCGGCACGTCCGGGTCATCCCCGGTGATCGCCTGGACTAACAGGCTTTCCGAGGCTGCGCCGGTGATGATCGCCTCCCCCCGATCCCCTCCCTGGTGCACAAACGACATCCCATCCAGCCGCAGGCCAGACCGCCGTTTCTCGGGGCCATGGCACGCAAAGCAGCGCTTGCTGAGAATCGGCCGGATGTCCCGGTTGTAATCGACCGGATCGCCGGCCCGCGCCCCCGCAGCGCCCGACCCCGCGATCAGAATCACGACGATTAACTGTCTCATCGAACCTACGCTCGCACGTCAATGATTCACGATTGTTCAACAAGTGTTAAACGTAACACGTGCCTCTCGCGATGTCAACGCGAGCACAGAGACCACGCGCGCCATGCTCGGATGCTGCGGGGCCGGGACGTGAAACACGATCCCACGAGGAGCGACCCGCGCCGTTCGTGGCATCGCGCGAGAATAATCAAAGCCCCCCTAGCCTATCAATATCGGACCTGTCCCGCTTTCGGGACCGATCAGCGTAGATCCTCACCATTGCCGACCCGGACATGAGAGCTGCCGAGCCGGATCACGGCGACGGCGCAGCCACATCCAGCGCCGGATTCCCGTCGAAGAACCCGTCAGGCCGAAGAAGGAAACCAATCGACGCGACGGGCATCACCGGCCAATCCTCGATCCGGGGTATGTGTGTCTGACCGAACGTGTACCAGACGACCAGGTCTCGTCCGGCGATTCCGCGGTCGGACTTCGTCCACCTCGGCAGGCCGTCCCCGCCGGGATTCTGGTTCGGGTATTCGCCGGTCGGGAACCGCTCCTTGGCGTCATAAGGGGTGACCCAGAGGTTCCTGGTGAGGAAGTCCGCCCGCGCGAGCACGGCGGCACCGGGCTGGGCAAACGGGAGCACGTTCTCTCCCGGGGAGAGGCGATAGGCCACGGCGCCGCCCAGGGCGTTCTTGCGCGATGGGTTGACGACTCGCCAAAAGCGGAACGACGCCGGGTTGGTCGTGCGCTGGGCCGCCGACTCCGTGAGGAGAGGCGTCGCTTCCGTGACAAACGCATTATCGTGCGGATTCTCGGGGCCAGAGGGCACGCTCCGCGTATTCACCTCGTAGACGGTGTTGTCCTCGCCGTCGACGGCGAAGTCGAGCCGGGCATTGAAGAAATGCTGATGATAGGGGGCGTTCAATCGAGGGGCGACCTCCGTCCCATACCGCGGTTTTTCACCGGGCGCCAGCCCGGTCGTATTCATGATTCCGGTGAGCTTCACCTCCAGTTGGATCGTGCCGTCCTGGTGAAAATACCAGTAAAACCCGTAATCGTAGTTGCCCACGGTGGCGAGCATCGAGACGGCCAGCCGGCGCGACCGTCGGACCTCCGACTGGTTGGTGCGCCAGTCGGTGTGTTTCCAGAGGATGCCCGCGTCCTCTTCGTGCAGACAGATCGCGTTCTGGATCGTCACGTCTCGCCCCTTGCCGTCGGCAAGGTGCCCATCGAAGTAGTGGATCGTTCCCAGGCAGTCGCAACCCAAGGCCAGCGAGTTGGCCATCATGCCGACCCCGTACTCGCCGAGGTCGAAGGCATTCTTGCGGTAGGCCGACTCGCGCGGGTCGGCGTAGGGCACGATCATCTCGGCGATCGACGCCCGGTACAAAATGGGGCGGCCGTCGTAGCCAACCGTGTGCAGCACCAGCCCCTCGCGCGGATTGAAGCCGATGCGGAACGCCCACTTCTGCCACTTCCCTTCGATGGCTCGTTCAGAGTCACGGTCACAAACCGGACGCTCTCGGGCAAGTGCCGCTGCGCACGGACGGTCGCGACCGCGCGCTGGATCTCGGCGGAATCGAGCGGGTCGAGTGGGTGCCTTGCAACCGCCGTCGACTTCCTCCTCGAGGCGTCTCGTGCCGGCTCGGCCGCACGGTCCTCCCTGAGACGAGCACCGGGCGCATCCTGAGCCAGCGACGTCGATCGAGCGGCGACAATCGCCGAATCGGCCAGAACGACGGCCACGATCAACCACTCGAGGACGGATTTCGCGTTCTTCACGGTTAGACTCCTCTGACGGTGAGTGCTCGCACCGATTCGGTCCGATGGCTTTCATCATAAAGGTTTGTGGGAGCTCTAGGCGCCCCTCATGATTGATATTCCGGCCTGTCTGATCGATCGTTCATTGGCGTTGCCAATCCGCCGACGGAGGGTTAGGTTGAAGATGTTGCCTGAACCGATCGCGGAGGAGCTTTGCCGATGCCTGACATCAAGTGTCCGGGTTGCAGTGCATTCGGGCGCGTACCGCGCGACAAGATGAACACCCGTCTCGTGTGCAAGAAGTGCCTGAGGGTGTTTCATATGAGTCCCAGCGGAAAGCCGGTGCTGGGCGAACCCCCGGCGCAGAAGGATGCCCCCAAGGAACGCGCTCAGCGCGAATCGGCCGGCGTCGAGCTCGCTGGATCCTTCGACGAGCTGGCCTCAAGACTCGGGAGAATCAAGCTTCCCCAGATCTCACTCCGGACTCTCGGCATCAGCGCGGGCATCGTCTTGGTGGCCGCCTTCGGTTTTTGGTTGTTCATAAAACAGTCGCTCGAGCAACGCTCGATGCGGGTCGCCGAAGCCATCATCAATACCGACATGAAGACGGTCATCGATCTCGCCGTGCCGGGGACGGAGCTGGACACGATCAGGTGGTATAACGATGCGTACAGGCAGTATTTGGATCTTAAACTGACCTTGGGTGGGATCGATGCGCGCGTGAAACTCAATATCTTGGCGGATGGCTCGAGCGGCCCGGCGGTGGTCGTCGCCAAGTTGTCCTCGGAGGGCACGCGTCTCGACGGGGCAACCCTCGCCGAGACGACCCAGCCGATCCCGAGCCTGTCCAGTTCCAAGGGCAGCCTCGAGCTCACGCTCTACATGGAAAAGGATTTCTGGGGGAACTGGCTTTTCGACGGGAAGCGTACGGCCGAGGGAAGGCCTTGACGGGGCTCGCGCACGAGGCGCCGACGGCAAAGGCTTGCCGTGCCGACGTCGCTTGACGACCGGGGTTCTTGAGGCTACGATGTTGCAATTCATGGATTTAGGTCGATCAAGTCGTTCAGTTGAAGCCGATGCACGTATTCGACGACTTCCGGGGCACCGTGAAAACGGACGAGCCGCTGGCTCCCCTGGTTTGGTTTCGCCTTGGGGGACCGGCGGCCTACTTCGCGAGGCCTCGCCAGCTCGACGAGTTGATTGCGCTTCTGAAACGGTGTCGAGAACACGGGATCGCGTTCAAAATCCTGGGAGGCGGATCGAACGTATTGGTGCGCGATGAAGGAATCGATGCACTGGTGATCCACCTCGAAAGTCCCTTCTTTTCCGACCTCACCGTCCGCGACAACGTCGTGGAGGCGGGTACCGCCGTTCCGCTGACTGCCCTGATCTCGCATTCGGCCCGGGCCGGTCTGGCCGGCCTGGAGATCCTGACGGGCATCCCCGGCACGGTGGGTGGAGCGTTGCGTGGTAATGCGGGAGGCAGGCAAGGCGCGATTGGACAATTCGTCCGCCGCGCGACGGTGCTCGACCCGGCCGATCTGATCCAGGTCAGGGAGCGCGACGACTTGAGCTTCGCCGATCGCGACTCGAACCTCGACGAGCCGGTCATCCTGTCCGCCGAGTTCGAGCTGGCGGTCGAAGATCCCGAATCCGTCGTCCGGCGGATGCGTCGAATCTGGATCATCAAGAAAGAAAACCAACCGTATGGGCATCAGCTTTCGGGCTGCATTTTCAAGAACCCATCGCCGGACGTCTCGGCGGGTGCCCTGATCGATCAAGCGGGATTGAAAGGCACGCGGTTCGGCGGTGCTGAGGTCTCCGACCGACACGCAAACTTTATCGTGGCCCAACCGGGCGCGAGGGCCGACGACGTCCTTCAGCTCATCGAGCGAATCCGCCAGCGGGTCTGGCAGCAATTCGGCTACGAGTTGGAGCTCCAGATTCAAGTTTGGTAAAATAGGGTGTTTTGATTAAACACTGATCACCGAGCGTGAGAGCGGGCGCGTCCATGAGGGATGAACGAGCCGACGGAGGAATCCAGGTGATGGAACACCGCGAACCTCCTCGCATCGCCTCGGGCGATCGCCGGTTCGACGGAGCCATCGAGGAGCCGGGTGGGGGATTCCGGCTGCGCCGGTTCGACCCGTCGCGCGACCGCCGCCAGCTCGATTTCCGCCGCGCCGGCCTGCTCACCCTCGCCGCAATCGCTGTTCTTGCCGGCGTTATCTACGTGGCGCTCCGCGCGACTCGGGCCGCTGTTGGCTGGCTGAATCATCAATCAACGTACCAACTTCCGTTCAATCAGATCCACCTGGCCACCGACCCTCCGGCGTGGTATCGCGGAGGGGCCCAAGAGTTTCTCGAGCGCGTCCGGCTGGGTGCGGGAGAGGCGGAACAAATCTCTCTCCTCGAGGTCGTGCCCGAGCGCCTCACTCTTGCTTTCAAGAAGTACGCCTGGGTCGAGGAGGTGGTCAAGGTAACCTACGGGCCGGGTCGAATCGTGGTCGACCTCCGGTATCGCCGGCCTGTTGCATCGGTCGACCTTCCGCCAGGGAATCCGAAGCAGATGGTCGACGACAAGGGGATTATTCTGCCGACCGAGGACGTCGACCTGGACCAACTTGGCAAGGTGATCAAGATCACGGGCGAAGGATTGGCCGCACCCTCCGACCCGCGTCCCGGGGTGATGTGGAAAGCGAAGGCGAGCTCCAGCGACATGGGCGAGGGAGACCCGCGGATCCAGGGCGCCGCCAAGCTCGCGGGCTTCCTGCGGACCGAAACACGCGCGCACGAGGGCCTGGCTTCGCCGGCCCTGCATTTTCTCGAAATCATCGTGACCGACTTCGCGCGCCGGGGCTTGTTCATGGTGAATGACGAAGGAGCCGAGGTCTGCTGGGGAGCCGCACCCGGCGACGAACGCCCGGGAAGGCTCAGCGCCGAGCAAAAGTGGGTGATGCTCCTAGAATGGCGGCAGTCGACGCGTTCTCGGTTCCTGAAAGAGGGAGATTACTGGGAGTTCACCAAGAAGGGGCTTCACCATCGATGCACCCATCAAGGCTCCCCGCACGCGGCCGCGGAGGTCACCGAAGCCGGCAAGGATCAGCCAGCCGCCGTCGGTAAGCCGGCTGGATCGGGATAATCGGCGGCGACGATGTCCTGTTAGGATGAGGAACAAGTTGTATGCCTGTTCTTTTTCATGGTACGAACCGCCCGCTTGCGACGGCCATGGCTGGAACCCCCGCTCTTGGCACGATTGACGTATTGACGCGGGGTCACGGAGAATTCGGTCGTGGCTTCTATACACAGGGCTCGATCTCGAATGCCTTTCGCCGCGGATATTCGCGGTTTGGAAATAACAATGCCGTGCTGGTTCTGACAGTTGACGCTCATGCCTACCATGCACTGAACTTCAAACGGCTTACGCTTAACGGCGCGCAGATGCTCGATGCAAAGCTCAAGGGGAAGGCGAGACGGACTTTCGCGACAGCGCACGATGTTATCGTCGGTCCGCTGGTTGGTCTGCCAAGTGTCGAGCAGCAAAAGTTCCAAACTCAAAATGCGCAGGATCTATTAAACGGGCTGCTGACCCAGCGTGCCGTGCGACCGTGAGC
>JBIOJM010000477.1:0-5912 GCA_044450785.1 Isosphaerales bacterium | reverse complement strand
CCGTCACCGGCAAGATCGATGTGCGAGGGTTGGCGGAATCGGAGGGCGCATGATATCTGAGCGGCACGGCGCTAGCCGCCGGTGTTTGGCTTCCGGCACGCGGGGGGGATCCCTGTGAAGTCATTAACCTGACGCTCAATAATAGGAAAGAGAATCCTCGCTGAACACCGCCGCCCCGCCCGCTGGGCGCAGGGGAAGAATCTGTGGACACGGGCGCGATCCGGCCCGATCAAACCCAACTTTTCGTCACGTCGGGCCCGCTCACTTGGCGAACGGCTCTTCCGGGAACGCCAGGTCCAAAAGCAGCATCTGAAAGTCGGGGCGCGACCGCAGGGGATCGAGGTCGGTGTCCGTTTGCATGAAGGCAACATCTCGCAAGCCGGCGGCGATGGCCCGGCGCAGGGTGAGAACGGCTTGCTCGCCCAGGCTGCTGACCTCATCGGCCGTGAGCCCGGAGCCCGGCTGCGCCCCGATGCCCGAGAGCGACGACCGGAAGCAAGCCAGGTTGTAGAGGTTATAACCATCAGGCTGGAGCTTCGACACGCGTTCCATGATCGCGACCGCCCGGCGGAACTCGACCGCCGCCTCGAAGGGCCGGCCGCGCCGCTGCCGCGCAAGGCCCAGGTACGCGTGGCTCATTGCCAGCCTCTTCTGGAACAGAGTGAGCGTGGGGTAAAGGTCGGCGAGCCTTTGCATGATCGCCCGCGCCCGCTCCCACGACGCCAGCGCCTCCACCGGATGGCCGGTCTGATCCTGGATCGAGCCGATGACCTGGTAGCTCTGAGCCAGGTCGGCCTCGAATCGAGTGACGGCGGGGTTGGCGTCGGCCAGCTTCTGACTGATCGCCCGCGCCTGCTCGAGCGACGCCAGCGCCAGGTCGAGATGTCCGGACTCTTGCTCCAGGAAGCCGATGTCGTTGTGGCTTTGTGCGAGATCACTCTGAAATTGAGTGGCGGCAGGATTGGCCCCGGCCAGCTTCTGACTGATGGCTCGGGCCCGCTCGTACGATGCCAGTGCCTCCACGCGATGGCCGCCCGCTCGTTGGATGGCGCCGATGTCGTGGTAGGAGAGCGCGAGGTCGCTCTGGAATTGAGTGACGTCGGGGTTGGCGTCGGCCAGCTTCTCGCGGATCGTCCGCGCCTGCTCATGCGACGCCAGCGATAGGGCCGCATCGCCGGTAGAATACTGGACCCGGGCAATGCCGTGGAGGCACTTCGCCACGGCCGCGCGGTAGGGGGGACTGTCGAGGTCCGACCGGGCCAGAGGCTCCAGCAGTTCGCGCGCCTGCTCGAACGACGCCAGAGCACCGGGCAACTGGCCGGTCGCCTCCCGCAGATCCCCGACCGCGATCAGGCTCTGCCCCGCCTCGAGCTTTGTCGCGGCATCCGAGCTCGATTCGGCCGCCAGCGCCAGACGCAGCTCCAGGCCACGCTCGAGCGTTCTCAGCGCCTCCGCCTGCGAGCCGATCTTGGCCGTCAGCTCACCGATGTCGTGATACGCCTGCCCGAGCGCCGCGCGCGAACGGCGGTCCGCCTGACCCTCGAGCATGCCCTCCAGCCGCTGGTAGAAGTCGGTCGCGCCACGGAGCAGCCTGGTGCGCAGTCCGTCGAATTGTTTCTCCTTGAGCAGCACGTCCTCGCTGACCCCTTCGTGGAATGTCTTGATCGCTTCCAGTGACAGATCGAAGCGAGCTCGCTCTCTCGTGTTGGCGAGCAGGAGGTCGCGGTTGGCGTCGCTGGCGCGTTGGTTGGCCGCCGCCAGGTGAAGGTTGGCCGACTTGAGCGATGCGTTCGCGCGGGTCTGGACGACCAGCACGGCGGCGAGCCCGACCGTCGAAGCCAGCACGGTTGCGGCGAGGGCGGCCACCGTCGTTCGCCGCCGCAAGATCCACCGCCGCGCCCGCTCCCAGAGCGGTTCGCACCAGGCGGAGACCGGCTCGTCGGCCAGCCAGCGCTCGACCTCTTCGGCCAGGACGTGGGCCGACGGATATCGGTCCGACGGACGCAGGGCCATTGCCTTCACGACGATCGCCGCCAGCGCCGCCGGCACGCGGGGGTTAACCTGGCAGGGCGGAGCGATTTCACCCCGCTTGACCCTTGCCAGGATCTCCTCGACGTCGAGGTCCTCGAGCGCGGGCCTGCCGGTCACCAGGCAATACAAGGTTCCCCCCAGGCCATAGATATCGCTGGCCGGGCCGATCTGGGCCAGCCGGCCCTCGGCCTGTTCGGGGCTCATGTACATCGGCGTGCCGATGGCCGTGCCCGCCATGGTCTCACTGCTGCCCGGAGGCGACGCGGGGCGCAGCGTCATCTCCGCGGCCGGCTGCGGTGTCGGGTCGTCGCGGCCGACGACCTTCGCCAGGCCCCAGTCGACCACCAGCGTCTCGCCATAGGGACCGAGCAGGATATTCGCCGGCTTGAGATCTCGATGGATCACGCCCCTGCTGTGGGCATAGGCGATCGCGTTGCAGACGTCGATGAACCGGCCGAGGAGCTGGCGGAGGGCCAGGGTGCGCTCGGCCGGGTCGCGAGCGGGCTGGCGATCCGCCCGATGGAAGCTCTCGACGGCCTCCTTGAGGCTCTGGCCGCGGACGAAACGCATGGCGTAGAAAGGCCGGCCCCGGTCGCCGGTCCCCAGGCCATAGACCGGCACGATGCCGGGATGCTCCAGCCGGCCCGTGACCTCGGCCTCGATCAAGAACCGGGCGCGGCTGGTGGGGTCGTCGGCGTGCTGGGGCTGGATCTGTTTGAGGGCGACCTCGCGGTGCAGCTCAGAATCCAGGGCCACGAAAACGACGCCGATGCCGCCTCGGGCGTGGTGCCGCAGCAGGCGGAAGCGGCCGCCTTCCGAGGTCCTTTGGCCCAGGCTGAAGCTCCAGTCGAGCGACTCATCGCAGCCGTGCCGTGGGCCCGCTCCGCGGGTGAGGTCGCCAAGTTTGGGCGGATCGCCGTTGCCGCGGGACGAGAGGTGGGCGAGCGAATCTTCCACATCCCGATCGGCGCATCCGGCCTCGCGCAGGCTCTCAGCCAGCGTCACCGGTGCCGGAACCGCGGCCAGGCTGTGCTCGGCATCGCCGCCGTGCTTCTCGACGTGACGCCGGACCAAACCGTCGAGCATCGCCCGATCACCCTCGGTCATGGCCCCGCGCTCGACCAGGACCTGGGCCATGGGCCGCGACCGTTCCTTCGACCAGCTCTGGAACGCGGCGATCAAGTCGGGTTGCTCGATCAGGCCGTTTTGCAGCGCCAGGATGCCGAAGAGCAGGTTTCGGTCGGATTCGACGGTGGCCATGGGATGGGTCTCCGTGGGGGCCTCACGTCAGTGTGATCGCTGCTGGTGAAGCTCCCCTCTAATATAGCCGCCCTGGCACGTTCACGGATCGGGGTTGTGGGATTGATCAGGCGTTTCACCCATAGGACGCGAGTGTTATCATGGTCGTCCATGCCGATTCCCTTGCTCGAGAACGCCGCTGGCAGGCGACTCTCGATGCAATGCGCAGCCCGACTGGAGACGCGGTCCGACCATGTTCAGAAGATCTCGTTCGCACGTCGGGCGAAGCGCGAGACCGCTTGCCGGCCTTGTCGTGTGGCTCACCCTTGTGGTTCACTCCTCCCTTCGTGCCCAGGAGCCCGATCCCAGGCAAGCCACCAAACCGAGGGGACTGACGGCCGCCCAGCGGTCCAAGAACGTCGAATCGTTCGAGGTTGTGTGGAAAACGATTCGCGACAAGCACTTTGACCCCAAGCTCGGCGGTCTTGACTGGCAGGCCGTTCATGACGCACTGCGGCCCAAGGTCGAGGGGGCGACGACGATGAAGGATGCCCGCGCGGTGATGAGTGAAGCGATCGAGCGGCTTCACCAGACGCACTTCGGGATCATCCCGTCGGACCTCTACGAGGACCTGGAGAATCCCAAGGAGGGACCGGGCGAGGTCGGGCTCGATCTTCGTCTCATCGACGGTCGCGCGGTCGTCACGGCTGTACCGGAGGGCCGGCCCGCTCATCGCGCCGGGGTCAAGACCGGCTGGGTCGTCGACCGAATTGACCGCAAACCCGTGAGCCAGCTTCTCAAGACGGCCGAAGCCGCCTACGCCAAGACGGGGCTGGTGTCGGCCCACAAGACGCGGGCTGTCGTTTCCAGACTCCACGGCCCGGTGGGGTCGAAGATCGCGGTTGACTTCCTCGACGATAAGGACAGGCGAGTCCACTTCGACCTCACCGCCGGCGAGCCGGCGGGAGTGCCCGCGACCTTTGGCAACCTCCCCACTCTCTACGTGCGGTTCACCGCGAAACGAGTCGATGGGACGGTCGGCTATGTCGCGCTCAACGTGTTTTTCGACCTGGTCAACGTGCTCAAGAAGTTCGCCGAGGCCATCGAGGATAGCCGTGACGCCGACGGGCTGATCATCGACCTCCGGGGCAATCCGGGGGGCTTGGGCGCGATGTCATTCGCGATGGGGGGCTGGCTGGTGAGTGAGCCAGGGCTGAAGCTGGGCACGATGAGCACGCGCGACTCTTCCGTGAACTTCATGCTCCTACCCCGCCGGCGACCCTTCAAGGGACCGGTCGCCGTGCTTGTCGACGAACTGTCGATGTCGACCTCGGAGATCCTCGCGGGCGGCTTGAAGGACCTCAAGCGAGCCCGGGTCTTCGGTGTCAGGACGCCGGGCGCGGCCTTGCCTTCGACGATCGAGGTCCTTCCCAACGGCGATCGATTTCAGTATGCGTTCGCCAACTATGTCTCGGCCGGCGGCAAGCCTCTCGAGGGGTCCGGCGTCGTGCCCGACGTCGAAACCCCGCTGACGCGCGCCCTCCTGCTCGAAGGCCGAGACCCGGCCGTCGAGGCGGCGGTGCGCTGGATCCGTTTATCCAAGAAAAACCCTTGAACGCCGTGAACTCGTTTCTCATCCGAACATCAGCCAATCGAGGAGATCATGTCAATGCAACGACGATTCATTCCCGCCCTGATCGCCCTGATCGCCGCCGTCGGCCCGCGCGCCGCGCGAGGGCAGTCGAAGCCCGACTTGCCCACGGCCGACACGGTGCTGAACCAGTACGTCGAGGCGACCGGCGGGAAGGCCGCCTACGAGAAGCTCAAGAGCCGTGTCTCAACGGGCACCATCGAGATCACAGGCGCCAATCTCAAAGGCACAGTGAAAGTGACTCAGGCCCTACCCAACAAGGTGGTCGTGGTTACCGAGCTTGGGCCCATCGGCCAGACCAAGCGCGTGTCGGACGGCAAGAACGCCTGGGATGTCTCGCCGCTGGGCGAGCGCGAGCTGGACGGGGAGGAGAAGGAGCAATTCCTCCGCGAGTCGAACTTCTACAAAGAGCTCCGCTGGAAGGAACTCTATGCCAAGGTCGAATGCGTCGGCATCGAAGACGTGGACGGCAAGCCGGCTTACAAGATTGTCCTCAAGCCGAAGTCCGGCAAGCCGAGCACCGAGTACTACGACAAGGCGAGCCACCTGCTTGTCAAACAGACGGCGTTCACAGCCGGCCCGATGGGCGAGATCACCGTCGAGACATTTCCGAGCGATTACAAGGCGGTGGACGGCGTCTTGATCGCCTTTACCGCCACCCAGAAGGTCCTGACTCAGCAGATTGTCTTGAAGATGACGGCCGTCAAGCACAACGTCGACCTGCCGGCCGATACGTTTCGGCGTCCGGCGTCTCCAGACGAGCCTGCGAAGAAAAAGGCGGAGTGACGGCGACAAGACGCCTCGGCGCGCGAGCGCCATTCGATCGTCGAATGGCTCTCGGTCGCCGAGGATTCCCGCGTCCGCCTCATCCCGGACGCGGGGTCACGCGCACGACCGGCAGCGCGCCCTACGGGTTGAGCCGGTGATTGGGGAGTGTATCGCCCAATTCAATACACAGCCCCGGCGAGCACCCCGTTTTCTTTCCCCTCCT